>CBCTKQ010000130.1:0-4616 GCA_965147515.1 uncultured Eggerthellaceae bacterium
TCCGCGACATGTGCGACATCGAGTTCACCATCGAGCAGGGCAAGCTGTGGATGCTCCAGACGCGAGCCGGCAAGCGCACGGCCGCGGCCGCGCTGCACATCGCCATCGAGATGGTGAAGGAGGGCCTCATCGACAAGAAGGAGGCCGTCATGCGCGTCGAGCCCGAGCAGCTCGACCAGCTGCTCCACCCGCAGTTCGACGCCAAGGCCGACTACGACGTGGTCGCCAAGGGCCTGAACGCCAGCCCCGGAGCCGCAGTGGGCGAGGCAGTGTTCTCGGCCGAGGACGCCGTGGCCGCCGCCGAGCAGGGCCGCAAGTGCGTGCTGGTGCGCTGGGAGACAAACCCCGACGACCTGGCCGGCATGATCGCCGCCGAGGGCATCCTCACGTCGCACGGCGGCAAGACTTCGCACGCCGCCGTCATCGCGCGCGGCATGGGCGCGCCGTGCGTCTGCGGCGTCGAGGCGCTGAAGATCGACGCCGAGAAGAAGGAGGCCGCCATCACGGGCACCGACATCGTCATCCGCGAGGGGGACATGGTGTCCATCGACGGCACGACCGGCATCGTGGTGCTCGGCAAGGTCGACCTCGTCATGCCCGAGATCACGGGCGACCTCGACACCATCCTGGAATGGGCCGACGAGTTCCGCAGGCTGGGCGTGCGCGCCAACGCCGACAACCCCGAGGACGCCGAGCTGTCCCGCAGCTTCGGCGCGCAGGGAATCGGCCTGTGCCGCACCGAGCACATGTTCCTGGGCGACCGCAAGCAGATCATCCAGTCGTTCATCCTCAACGACGACGAGCTCAACCGCGAGAAGGCCGTGTCGCAGCTCTACGAGGCGCAGTCCGGCGACTTCTACGGCATGTTCAAGGAGATGGACGGCCTGCCCGTCATCGTGCGCCTGCTCGACCCGCCGCTGCACGAGTTCCTCGACGATCCGCGCGACATCGCCATCGAGATCGCGCGCATGGAGGCCTCCGGCGCCGATTCGGCGGCCATAGCCGACAAGCGCGAGCTGCTCGACAAGATCGACTCGTTCGTCGAGCAGAACCCCATGCTTGGCATGCGCGGATGCCGTTTGGGCATCGTGTACCCGATCCTGCCCGTGATGCAGATCCGTGCCATCGCCACGGCCACGGCCAAGCTCAAGAAGGAAGGCCTCGACCCGAAGCCCGAGATCATGATCCCGCTGGTGTCCACCGCTGCCGAGCTCGAGAAGCTCCGCAAGGTGGCCGAGGACACCATATCCGAGGTCGCCGGCAACGAAGGCGTGCAGCTGGACATTCCGGTCGGCACCATGATCGAGCTGCCGCGCGCCGCCGTCACCGCCGACGAGATCGCCAAGTACGCCGACTTCTTCAGCTTCGGCACCAACGACCTCACCCAGACCACGTTCGGCTTCAGCCGCGACGACGTGGAGGGCGAGTTCGTCCCGCAGTACCTCGCCGAGAGGCTGCTTCCCTACAACCCGTTCGCCACGATCGACGAAGGCGGCGTCGCCAAGCTCGTCGAGATGGGCGTCAAGCTGGGTCACGAGGGCAATCCCGACATCGTTTGCGGCGTATGCGGCGAACATGGCGGCGACCCCGAGTCGATCCACATCTTCAACCGCATCGGCCTTGACTACGTGTCCTGCTCGCCTTACCGCGTGCCTGTCGCCCGCCTTGCCGCGGCCCAGGCCCAGATCGAGCAGACCGCGTAGATTCGGCACATATCGAGGGGGAACAGGCGCGTCGCATGATGCGCCTGTTTTCTTGCAGGAGGCTTACGTCGATGGATCTGGACAGAATCCCCAGAACGGTGTCGGTGGTTAGAGCCGGCGTCCAGGACTCGCCCGTGCCCGAAGGCTTCCCCATGCTGGTCTTGCTCGACCAGACGAGGCTTCCTGGCGAGGAGTCCTACATCGCCATGACCGACTGGCGCGAGGCGATAGACTGCATCAAGCAGCTGAAGGTGCGTGGTGCGCCCGCCATCGGAATCGCGGGCGCCGCCGCCGTCATGCTGCGCGCTGCGGAGTTCGTCTACGCGTCGGGCGACGACGCGCGCAACGACGCGCTCGACTTCGAGCGCGTGTTCCTCATAGACGAGGAGTCCTTCGACGCGCAGCTGTACGAGACCGCCGTCAGGTACTCAGCCGAGATGGTGAAGGCAGCCAGGCCGACCGCCGTCAACCTGGCCTGGGCGGTGGATTCGGCGGTGGCCGAGATGGACGAGGAGCTGGCCGCAGGCGAAGGCCCGCAGGCCATCGAGGAGCGCCTGTACGAGTTCGTCCAGCAGCTCATCGTGGACGACGAGGCCGCCAACCGCATGATAGGCGAGCTTGGGGCGGAACTGCTCCCCGACGACGCCGTCGTGCTGACCCACTGCAACGCGGGGTCGCTTGCCACCGCTTTCTACGGCACGGCGCTGGGAGTGGTGTACGCCGCGGCCGAGGGCAGGGGAGTGAGGCGCGTGTACGCCGACGAGACGCGTCCGGTGCTGCAAGGCGCCAGGCTCACGGCTTGGGAGCTTTCCCGGGCGGGAGTGCCGGTCACGCTGATCTGCGACGACATGGCCGCCAGCGTCATGGCTTCGGGCCAAGTCGACGCCGTGCTGGTGGGCGCCGACCGCATCGCCGCGAACGGCGACGTCGCCAACAAGGTGGGAACCCTGGGGCTGGCCGTCATGGCGCGGCACTTCGGCGTGCCTTTCTACGTCGCCGCCCCAACTTCCACGATCGATACGCGCACGCCTTCGGGGAGTGACATACCCATCGAGCAGAGGGACGCCGGCGAGGTGCTGGCGGAACCCATCGACGGCGTCGACGTGTTCAACCCGGCCTTCGACGTGACGCCGGCCGGGCTGGTGACCAAGGTCGTCACGGAACGCGGCGTGTTCGACCCGAAGAGCATATCCGAGGCCGTTTCCTAGACCATGGCCCGCAGCGAGGCGATAAGGCAGTCGTTCGATGCGGCGGTGCCCATCATGCTGGGCTACGTCGCCATCGGCATACCGTGTGGCATCCTGTGCGGGTCCATAGGGCTCAACGCGTTGCAGGTGTTCATACTGTCGGCGCTGTTCTACTCGGGTGCCGGGCAGTTCATGATCCCCAACATGTACCTCGCTTCGGCGCCTATCGCGTCGATCGTCGCCAGCGTGTCGCTCGTCAACACGCGCCAGGTGCTCTATTCTGCGTCGTTCGCTCCCGAATGCCAGGGGGCTTCCAAGCGGCTGGCGTTCCTGTTCGCCGCGACCGTGACCGACGAAAGCTACGGCGTGTCCATCGCGAAGTTCAAGGAAGGCGACTGGTCGGTGGGCCGTGCGCTGGGCGTGAACCTGTTCTCGCAGTCGTCGTGGGCGCTTTCGAACGTTGCCGGAGTGCTTCTGGGCGGCCTCGTGGACATACCTCTGCAGATAGCCGCGTTCGCCATGACCTCCATATTCATCTGCCTGCTGTTCACGCAGAAGCTGACCTCCGCCAACGTCGTCGCGGCCGTGTTCGCAATCGTCGGCGTCTATGCCTGCAAGCTGCTTGGGCTGGGCGGCGCGGCCATACTGGTGGGGGCCGCGCTGGGAATCGTGGTGGCCATACCCGTTTCCGCGCATGCGGCCAAGAAGAAGGCCGAAGGGGATGCGTCATGAGCTGGCAGGAGTTCTGGACGATACTTGGATGCTGCGGCGCAACCATGCTTGCGTGCCGCGTGGTCCCCTTGTTCCTACTGAAGGGGCGCGAGCTTCCCGAATCGGTGGTGCGTGCGCTCAATCTGATCCCGCCGGCCGCATTCGCAGCGCTCGTCGCGAACGACGTCCTCAACCCTGGCATGTTCGACGGGGGCCTTTGGCCTGCGGCTGCGGTGTTCGTGGCGGCTGCATGCGTGGTCGTGGTGGCCGTGAAGACCAAGTCGCTGCTGTGGAGCGCAGTCGGTGGCGTCGTTTCCTACGCGCTGCTGCTGGCGATATGACGGCGTCGCCTGGCGTCCGCTTGCAGAAGGGTCCGCTGGAGCGCTGACGCCGCGTGCTGAAGGATGAGCCGGCGTGCGATGTTCGCCGTCCGAAAAGATGCCGCATGCCGCTTGCGCTGCAAAACCAGTAACTATATAATCAGATTTCGCGTCTTTTGACGACGCTCCCAAGAACGCAATTACAGAAGGAATCATTGAAATGGATATCATCCGCGCCATCGAAAACCAGCATATGAAGGAAGACGTCCCCGACTTCCGACCTGGCGACAACGTCAAGGTCCACTACCGAATCACCGAGGGCAACCGCGAGCGCATCCAGGTGTTCCAGGGCGACGTCATCAGCCGCAAGGGCAAGAGCAACCGCGAGACCTTCACCGTCCGCAAGATCAGCTTCTCCGTCGGCGTCGAGCGCACCTTCCCGGTGCATTCGCCCAAGATCGAGAAGATCGAGGTCGTGCGCAAGGGCCGCGTCCGCCGCGCGAAGCTTTACTACCTGCGCGACAAGGTTGGCAAGGCCGCCAAGATCAAGGAAGCATCCCGCGTCTAACCATCAGCCCCGAAAGGGGCTTTTTTTATGAGCAATATACCCGTATCCGACATAAGGGCGCTGGCGGAGGCGGCCGATGCCAGGCAGCTGGCTGCGCTGGAGCGGTCGCTTCAGGGCGACGGGCGCA
>CBCTKQ010000131.1:0-4593 GCA_965147515.1 uncultured Eggerthellaceae bacterium
AAGCGGTTCTCAAAACCGGTTTCGGCTCCCGCGGCTTGGAGTCGGCGGAGGTTCTGCGGAACTCGGCGATGCTTCACATCGCCTCAAACAGTCCTCGAACCCCATCTCCGCCGAATCCTTCGCCGCAGCCTCGGACGGTTTTTCGAACCGCCTCCGGCTCCCTTGCGCAACCCTTTTTCGCTGCTGAATTACCCGTCGATGGCGTCGCGGGGGTCCATCAGGTCGTTGGGCGGCACGCGCACCTCGTCGCAGCCTAGCTCGCGCAGCATCGCGAGCGTGCGGCGCGGCGGGCGACCGCCGTCGAAGCGCGTGCAGTAGTTCAGCGCGTCCACCAGCGTGATGTTGTGCATCAGGTCGGCCATGGTGTCCACGTCGGGAACCGGCGGCAGGTACAAGGCCGGAAGGCTGGCCTCGCGCGCCTTGTCCACATAGGCCGGGAGCACGGTGAGGCCGGTGGGGTTGTAGAACACGCCCGTGTGGTCGAAGTCGGTCCCGCGCGTCCATCCGACGATGCTCACGCCCATCTCCTGGTCGGGCGCCAGCGCTATGCCGCCGTGGTCCATGTGCTCCAGCTCGTGAAGGGCTGCGAAGCCGCGCACGACGTCGTCGACTGTGAGGGCCGGCATGTCCGCGCCCATTGACAGCATGCAGTCGGCGCCGGCGTCCCAACACTGGTCGAAGGCGTCGTTGTAGTGCGCATCGAAGCTGGGACCTACATCCGTCACCACGCGGATAGGGAAGGTGACGTCTCCTTCCAGAAGCCCGAACTCGCGTTCCAGCAACGCCCGCATCGCGTCGGCGTTGGCGGCCGGCGCCGTGGAAACCACAAGCTCGTAGGCATCGGCGACGCCGTCGACGGCCAGGCGGCGGGCGCATGCGTCGAAGCCAGCCAGGCACACCTCCACGACGTCCAACAGCATGGCCTCGTACAGGCGCGATGCGTCCTCCTGCGTCAGGATGCCGCCGCGTTCGACGGTCAGGCGCGTCTTCACCAGCCCCGGCTCGGGCAGCTTCGAGAAGAGCAGCAGTACGTTCTTGCGGGTTTCCATGGCGGCTCCTTGGATGCGGATTGAATCTACGCGTCAAAGAATACCGTATGCGTGACAGGGAACGTCCCCCTGACTCCCGACTGTCCCGTTCGACATTCCCGATCTCGCCTACCCCATCAGTGCTATACTGCTGCAATCGCTTTATCACAGTAGAGTGGTGGGGCACCAAGCCTGCACGCAGGCAGGCGAGAGAAGATTCCAACGGAGGGAACACATGAAGAAGAAGTTCATCAAGGTCGCGGCTATCGCTGCGACGCTCGTGCTGGGTGCCGCTCTGGCGGTCGGCTGCTCGGGCAACGCGTCCAGCAGCTCCAGCAGCGCAAGCTCCAGCTCGTCTTCGGCAGCCCAGGCAGCCGACAACTCGGCCGACATCGATACGCTCATCGTCGGCTTCGACAACAGCTATCCTCCCTACGGCTTCATCGGCGAGGACGGCAGCTACACCGGGCTCGACCTCGACCTGGCCGCCGAGGTGGCTGACCGCAACGGCTGGCAGATCGAGCTTACCCCGATCGACTGGGACGCCAAGGACGCGCTGCTCGGCCAGGGCACCGTCAACTGCATCTGGAACGGCTTCACCATGGAAGGCCGCGAGGACGACTACACGTTCAGCGAGCCCTACATGCTTAACGAACAGGTCGTCGTGACCCGCGCCGACTCGGGCATCAACGACTTCGCCGGCCTGGCCGACAAGGTCGTCATCACCCAGATCGACTCCGCTGCGCTCGACGTGCTTGAGGGCGACCAGGAAGACCTCGCCAACACCTTCGCGAAGCTCGACACCATCAGCGACTACAACAACGCGTTCATGCAGCTGCAGGCTGGCACCGTCGACGCGGTGGCCTGCGACCTTTCCATCGCCGCCTATCAGATGTCGGCGAACCCCGGCGCATACACGCAGCTCGATGAGCCGCTGAGCTCCGAGCACTACGCGGTCGGCTTCAAGAAGGGCGACGAGGCCCTGGCCAAGAAGGTCAGCGACACGCTGCTCGAGATGTACAACGACGGCACCATCGCCACCATCTGCGACAAGTACGCCAGCTACGGCGTGGACGTCTCCAACTGGGTGCTCACCAAGTAGCTTCCAGCCTTAGCAACCAGGGACCGGACGCGCATGGAATTCTCGACGATGCTTGGACTTCTGGGTGACGGGCTTCTGCTCACCACCCAGATCTTCTTCGTGACGCTCATCGGCTCGCTGCCGCTGGGCGTCGTCGTCGCGCTGTGCCGCATGAGCCGCTTCAGGGTGGTTTCCACCATCGCGAAGTTCTACATCTCCATACTTCGCGGGACGCCGCTCATGCTGCAGCTGATGGCCATCATGTTCGGTCCCTACTACCTCTTCGGGCTGCAGATGGGGTCCGACTGGAAGTACTGGGCCTGCGACATCGGGTTCATCCTGAACTACGCGGCCTACTTCGGCGAGATCTACCGCTCGGGCATCCAGTCCATCCCGCGCGGCCAGTACGAGGCCGCAAACGTGCTTGGGTACTCGCGGGCGCAGACGTTCATGAAGATCGTGCTCCCGCAAGTGATCAAGCGCATCCTGCCGGCCATGGGCAACGAGATCATCACGCTGGTGAAGGACACGTCGCTGGCGTTCGTCCTGGGCATCGCCGAGATGTTCTCGCAGGCCAAGGCGCTCGCCGCGCGCGAGGTGTCCATGGTGCCCTACGCCATTGCGGCGCTCATATACTGGGTGTTCTGCCTGCTCATCGAGTTCGTGCTCGGCAAGGTCGAGAAGAAGCTGGACTACTACCATGCCTGATTCCATGTCTGGTTCCGACGCGCGATCGGTCGTAACGCTCGACCATGCGAAGAAGTCCTTCGGCGACAACGAGGTGCTGAAGGACATATCGCTTTCCGTGGACAAAGGCGACGTGCTCGCCATCATAGGGCCTTCCGGCGGCGGCAAGTCCACGCTGCTTCGATGCCTCACCTTGCTGGAACGGCTGGACTCGGGACGTCTGGCGTACGGCGACGTGCTCGTGTGCGAAAACGACGCCTCGGGCAAGGCGGAATACGCCAAGAAGGAAAGCATCCGCCAGGCGAAGACCCACTTCGGGCTGGTGTTCCAGAACTTCAACCTGTTCCCGCACTACACGGCTGCGAAGAACGTGGCCGATCCCCTGATAAGCGTGGCGAAGGTGCCAAAGGCCGAGGCCTACGAAAGGGCGAACGAGCTGCTGGCGAAGATGGGGCTGGCCGACAAGGCCGACATGGTGCCCTGCGACCTTTCCGGCGGCCAGCAGCAGCGCGTGGCCATAGCGCGAGCCCTGGCCATGAACCCCGAGGTGTTGTTCTTCGACGAGCCCACCAGCGCGCTCGACCCCGAGCTTACGCGCGAGGTGCTGAAGGTCATCCGCGACCTGGCGGCCGAGCACATGACCATGGTCATCGTCACGCACGAGATGTCGTTCGCGCGCGACGTGGCCGACCAGCTGCTGTTCATGGACGGCGGCCACGTGGTCGAACGCGGCCGCGCCATCGACGTCATATCCAACCCGCAGCACGAACGCACCCGCGCCTTCCTCGCCAACTACCAGGAGGGGTAGGGGAGGCAAGGAAACGCCGTTCGGGTACATGCCTGCTCGAAATCCTTGTGAGACGCTGCGGGAGCAAGAACGGGGCGTATGAGGCGAAGATTCGACGTAAGGCTCATGCGATTTCAGGTAGCCGCAGCTAACGCCGCTGTGTCTCTTCTTCGCCTTTTAGCCCCGTTATGCTCCCGCAAAGGGGCGTCGAACCGGATAAGGGCAGGCGTGTACCCGAACAGTCCTTTCCGCATACACCAGCTGGTGTAGCCCTGAAGTTGTATTTAGGTAAAGCGAACGTGACATCGCTTGATTCTCGCCTGGCGACGTGCGCGGCGATGGTAATGTCGCCTCATCATCAGGAAGGAGACAGATTCCCATGAACGAGAATCCGAACATCAACCCCTATGGCGAAGCGGGACAGGGCCAGCCTCAGCAGCCGGGCCAGGGCGCCCAGCCCACCCAGCCTTCGTCCAACAGCTACAACCAAAGCTATGCATACGGGTCGCATCCCACGTCGCAGATGCCGGGCGCGCCTGCGGGTGCCGGTGCAGCGGGCCAGAACCAGCAGTCCACTTCCAGCTATGCGCCGCCTTCGGGCAATCCGGTTCCCGGGGTCACGGCACCTGTCGACGAGCCGGTTCACGCACACGACCCTGCACCGGTGCATGCGCACTCGTCCCATGCCGCGGCTCCGTCCAAGCCGTCCGGCGGCAAGACGTTCCTCATCGCGTTCGCAGGCGCCTTGGTCGCGTGCGTGCTGGCGCTGGGCGTAGCTGCAGGCTTCGGCCTTATCGGCGGCTCCAAGTCCACCGTCAACCTGGGCGCGTCCGGGTCGGAATCGGTGCAGGCGGTCGAGGAGGAGGCGTCGCTGGCCGAGGCGGTCGCCGACAAGTGCCTTCCCTCCGTCGTTTCCATCAACGTGCTGGGGCAGGCGCAGTCAAGCGGCAACTCCATCTATGACTTCCTCTACGGCTACAACAACGACTCCGGCGAGCTGCAGGAAGTCA
>CBCTKQ010000132.1:0-4557 GCA_965147515.1 uncultured Eggerthellaceae bacterium
CCCAAGAAGCGCGGCATAGCGAGCGGCGTGTGGGGCGCCAACGTGGGACTCGGCATGCTTCTTTCCACGGGGATTGCGAACCCTATTCTCGCCGCGACCGACTGGACCGGCATGTGGGTGTTCTCGCTGGTATCCACCGTGCTTGCACTGCTGTTGGTAGTCATATGCGTCAGGATGCCCGAGGGCAGAAGCAGCGGCATGACGGCAATCTCGGGCAGTTCTCCGGTTGCCGCCAATGCCAACAATGTGCCCAATTCGGCCAACGTCGACAACGTGTCGACCACAGCTGATGCAAACAATCCGTCAAACGCGAAGCCCGCGCAAGCCAACCCGCAGAAACATGGGCTGCTTTGGGGGTACCTGGCCCCCTTCGCCATCCTGACCGCCCTTATGTTCTTCCTAGTAGGAGGCGCCACCGACGCCTTCAACAGCTTCACCGTCACCTATCTCAACGTCGAACTCGACCGTTCTTACACCGAGGCCAACCTCACCTCTATGCTTGCATCGTTCGGAATGCTGGTGGGGTCCGTGATTATCGGCGTGATCTTCGCCCACGCGAAGGACAAGATGCTGGTGCTCATCGTCAACATAGCCCTGTGCGCCGTGTTCCTGTTCGCTTGGTTCAACATGGATGCGTCCACTCCCGTAACCTACATCGTCGGGTTCTTGGGTGGCTGCTTCCTTGGGGCTGCCCCTGCGCTGTTCTTCGCCATCCCGCCCTTCGTGGCGAGATCGCCACATACCGTCGGGGCTGCGGTCGCGCTGGTGGTGCTAGGGCAAAACCTCGGCACGCTGGCCATTCCCGCCATCGTGGGCGGCGTCCTAGACACGTCGGGCTATTCGATGGCCGCCATCGTCATGGGGTGCCTTGCCTGCGCGGCGCTGGTGGTGGCGATTGCCTTTAAGCGCAAGATGAACCAGAAGCTTGCCGACCCCGAACCAGTAGGAACAATCGAATAAAGCGGCTCGTGCACGAAAAGAAGGCGATTCTGGCAAAAAATCGCTTGTTTCGGTCAAGAAAGCAGCCGCTTTCGCTGCCTTTGACTGCTCTCGGAACCTAAGGCTTGAATAGCTTACAAAGAAAGCCCCGTTCAGGGCCTCACATCAAGAATCTTCATTTCGACCTAAGCCTAGGAACCTGCGACCAAGAACCGAAACGGGCGATTTTTTGCCAGAAGCCGCTGATTTCCTTGCACGGATGCAGGACACAGCGTCAATTAATACCTAGCCTGTCAAAGCCGAAGTATTTAGGAGACCATCGAACGATACAGCTCGGCGTAGGTGCGGGCGCAGCGGTCGAAGCCGAAGTCGCGCGCCATGGCGTTATGCACCAGCTGTTCCATGGCCTTCTTGTCGCCGAACGCGGCCAGAGCCTTCCGGCACGCACCCAGCGCATCGTCGCCGTCGAAGCGCGAGAACGAGAACCCGCAGCCTTCGCCCGTGAACTGGTTGTACGGCTGCACGGTGTCCTTCAGGCCGCCGGTCTCGTGGACGATGGGGAGGCTGCCGTAGCGCATGGCGATCATCTGCGAAATGCCGCACGGCTCGAACGCCGACGGCATCAGGAAGAAGTCGGACGCCGCATAGATTCGGTGCGACAGGTCGTTGTTGTAGCCGATGTACGAGCACACGCGCCCCTTGTACCGGTTCTCGGCGTCGCGCATCTGCCATTCCAGCCCCGCGTCGCCCGACCCCAGCACCACGAACATCGCGCCTTCATGCACCAGAGTGCCTATGACGTGCGCCGCGATGCCTATCCCCTTCTGCGGCGTCAGGCGCCCGACCATCGCGATCAGCGGCGCGTCCATGTCGACCTGCAGCCCAAGCTCTTCCAGAAGCGCGCGCTTGCATTCGGCCTTGCCGGCCATGTCGCCTTGGGAATAGTTCTTCGCCAGGAAGGCGTCCGTCGCCGGGTTCCACGTGTCGGTGTCGATGCCGTTCAGAATGCCCCACAACCTGCCCTGGTCGCGCACCGAACGCAGGTCGTCCTGCAGCCCTTCGCCGAACTCGGGGGTGGTGATTTCCTGGGCATACGTGGGACTGACCGTGTTCACCCTGTCGGCCGTGTCGATTCCGGCCTTCATCATGTTCCAGCAGCCCAGGTCCCAAGCGTACGCACGCTCGTCGGGCCCTATGGCGATAGCCTGCAGGTCGTCGCCGAACGTGCCTTGGAACGCCAGGTTGTGGATGGTCAGCAGGGTGGTAGGCGGCGTGCGCCAATCGTTGGCGTATCGTGCCTTCAGCTTGAACGGCACCAGCGCAGTGTGCCAGTCGTTGCAGTGGATTATGCCGGGGTCGAAGTCGAGGTTGGGGATGGCGTCGCACACGGCCTGCGCAAAGAAGGCGTACTGCTGGCCTTCGAAGTTGTTGCCCGTGTATATGGGGCCGCCGAAGTAGTGCTCGTTGTCGACGAAGTAGTAAGTGGTGCCGTCGAGTTCAAGCTTGTCGATGCCGACGAAGCGGTCCTCCCATTGCGGGGCGGCCAGGTAGTCGAACAGGTGCGTCGCCTGGGCGGCGTAGCGGTCCTTGATGGCGCGATGGAACGGCATGATGATGCGGGCGTCCACGCCGAGGGCCTTCAGGTACTTGGGAAGCGCGCCCACGACGTCGGCCAGGCCCCCCGTCTTGGCAAGAGGCGCGGCTTCGGCGGCCACGATCAGCACTGGCGGCAAGTCGCCGAAGCCAGATGCTGCTTCGACAGGCTCGATCACTTCTTCCGCGGCGATCTCGGCATTGGCAGCCTGTTCCGCAGCGTCCACCTCCGCCTCGGTGACTTCCTCGGCAGCGTCGAGGATGGCTTCCTGCGCCGCTGCTATGGCTGCCTTCGCTGCTTTCACGGCCGCGGCATCCTTCATCTGCTTCGTCTGCGCGGCTTTCGAGCCCTTCGACCCTCTCGCCGCACCCGGCCCCTTGCCCTGCTTGCGCGCCGTCATGCCATCGAGCCTTCTACCACGGCGCCCTTGCGGATCACCTTCGGGTCGTACGGCACCGCGATGCACCGCGCACCCTTGCGCACCACCACGTTCTTGTCGATGATCATGTTGCACAGCTTGGCCCCGGCCTCCACGTGCGTGTTCTGCATGATGATGCAGTTCTCGACGTGCGCGGTCTGGTCGATCTTCACTCCGCGGAACACGATGCTGTCCTTCACTCGGCCTTCGATGTCGCAGCCGTTTCCGAACAGGCTGTGCTCGACCTCGCAGCCTCGGTGGAAACGCGTGGGCGGCGCGTCCATCGTCTTGGTGTACACGGGGAACGCAGGGTTGAACAGGTCGTAGCGCACGCTTTTGTCCAACAGGTCCTGGTTCAGGTCGAAGTACGACTTCACCGAGGTCACGCGCCCCACGTAGCCCTTGTGCTCAAGCCCCACGACCTTGTAGTCGCGGATGGCCATCTTCAGCAGGTCCTGGTCGAACCCGTACCGGCCTTCGGCGCACACGTCCTCGACCAGCCGCATCAGCAGCTCCTTGTCCATGAGGCACACCCTCAGGTTGGCATAGCAGTTGTCCTTGCCGGTGGGGGTGGTGACCAGGTTCTTCACCACGTCGCCGTCCATCTCGAAGTACGACACTTCGTCGGTGTCGTCGTTCATCAGGCTCTTGTCGCGCGAATACATGACCGTGACGTCGGCGCCTGTGGCCACGTGGTGGTCCATCATCACGTTGAAGTCCTGGCTGTACACCTGGTCGGTTCCCATCAGCAGGCAGTAACGCCAGCGCTGATGCTCGACGAAGTCGCGCTTGCTGAGGATTGCGTCGGGCAGCCCGTGGTACATCTCGGTGCCGCACGCCAGGTCGTAAGGCGGAAGCAGGCGCAGGCCGCCGTTCTTCTTCGAAAGGTTCCATTCCTTGCCGGAACCGATGTGGTCGATAAGCGACTTGTAGTTGCGCTGCGTGATCAGGCCCACGGAATGGATGCCGCTGTTGGAGATGTTGGACAGCAGCAGGTCGATCATGCGGTAGCGTCCGCCGATGGGAAGCGCCGCGGTGGAGCGCAGCTCGATCAGGTCGCGAAGCTGCTGCGAACCCTGCTTCGCGTACACGATTGCGAATGCGTTATTCATCCTGCGCCTCCTCCCCTTCGGCGTCGGGAACGCTGTCGACAACGACATCGATGCCGGGCGCGTCAACGGCTATCGCATCGATGCCGGGCGCGTCAACGGCGGCCGCGTCGCCTTGCGCGTCGTCCGCATCATGCGCGGCCTCAACGATGGCGCCGGGCTCGATGGTCTGCCCGGGCTTCACGACCGCGCCCTCCATGATGGTGGCGTTCGCGCCCACCACGCAAAGGTCGCCTTCGCCGCCCACCTTTGCGCCGGCCTTCACCACCACGTCCTCGGCTAGGATGGCACGGTCCACCACGGCGCCCGGTTCGATGCGCGAACTGAGCCTGACCACGCTGTCCTTCACCTTCGCGCCGTTGTCCACCTGAACCCCCTGGAACAGGATGCTGTGGTCCACCTCGCCGTCCAGCTCGCAGCCTTCCGGCACCAGGCATGTGTCAAGCACGGCCTCCTCGCCGATCAGCGCCGCAGGCATGAACGGGTTGCGCGAGTAT
>CBCTKQ010000133.1:0-4526 GCA_965147515.1 uncultured Eggerthellaceae bacterium
CTCCGAACTTCTGGCGAAAGCAGCATGAGGTGCGATGACCGCTTGAAACCGCCCGTTCCAAATTGCTCATTTCCAATTAGCAATTTGGAACGTCCCTTTCGCTCATTCGCTCACTCAGTACTTTTCCGCAAGGTCCGCGTGGGCGAAGGCGTCCTGGTCGAGGTCGGCGAACTCGCCGCGGTTGAAGCGGTCCAGCGCCACCAATGCGATCATGGCCGCATTGTCGCCGCAGGCCGAAAGCGGGGGCATCATCAGCTTCACGCCCGCGCGGTCGCACATCTCTTCGTAGGCGCGGCGCAGCTCGGGATTGGCCGCCACGCCGCCGCCCAGGCAGAACGTTGCGGCACCCGTCTCGCGCAACGCACTTTCCGCCTTCGAAACCTGCACGTCTATGACCGCCTGCTGGAAGCTTGCACACACGTCGGGCACGTTCAGGCCCTCGCCAGATGCGCGCTGCTTCTCGATGTATGTGACCACAGCGGTCTTCAGGCCCGAGAGCGAGAAACGGTAGTCGCCCGAGTGCATGAGCGCGCGCGGGAAGTCGATCGCATCGGCATCGCCCTGCGCAGCCAGGCGCGAGATGTGCGGACCGCCTGGATAAGGCAGCCCCAGCGCCTTCGCCACCTTGTCGAAGGCCTCCCCCACTGCGTCGTCTATCGTCGCGCCGAGCACCTCGTAGTCCTGCCAGTCCTTCATGTGCACCAGCATGGTGTTGCCGCCCGACACCAGCGACACGACGGCCGGCGGCGCGAAGTCGCCGGCAAGCTTGTTCGCGTACAGGTGGCCTTCCAGGTGGTTCACCTTGACCAGCGGGATGTCGGCGGCCCAGGCCGCGCCCTTGGCGAACGCGACCCCCACCACGAGCGCGCCCACGAGCCCCGGCGCGTAGGTGACGCCCACTGCGTCCAGATCGTGCCACGCAAGCGGGCCGCCCCCCAGCGACTGCCCCGCCTCCTGCAGCGCAAGCCGCGTGACGCCCACGATGGCCTCAACATGCTTGCGGCTGGCTATCTCGGGCACGACGCCGCCGAAGCGGGCATGGAAGTCAACCTGCGAGGCGACCACGTCGGAAAGGATGCGGCCCTCGCCGTCCACCACCGAGGCGGCGGTCTCGTCGCACGACGACTCGATGGCCAGGACCAGCGGGCGCGCCACGCCGCCATCCGGGACGCCTTCCGCCCCGCTGCAACTGGTCAGCAAGCCGTCGGAACGCCCCTTCAGAGGAAGGTCGGCGGCCATCACGTTCGCGGCCTCGCCGTCGGAATAGTAACCGGGGCGCACGCCCTGGCTTTCCAGCCCCAGCGACTCGTAGAAGGCGATGGCGCCGGCGTTTGCGGCCCGCACCTCCAGCGACATGCGGGATGCGGCAAGGTTTTCGGCGTCGTAGGCCACGCGCCCAACAAGCTCGCGCGCCACGCCGTGCCGCCTTTCCTGCGGGTCGACCGCCACCTTCAGAAGCTGCAGCTCGCCCGCGCCAACAAGGCCTCCGGCATACCCCACAAGGCGGCCGCCTCGCGTGGCCATCCACCAGGTGCGGTCCTTCCGAGGAAGCTCGTCTGCTATCAGAGGCTGCGACCAGGCGTCCGTGCCCATGGCCTCAGCCTCGAGCGCCGCCGCCTGGGCTGCGAACGCGGCATCGAAGGGAGCGTATGCGATCGGGTGCTCGTCGGCCACTTCGGCTGCATTGGGCGCTTCGGCTGCGTCGTACGCTTCGGCCGCAGCATCCGCACGCACGCCTTCTGCAGCCACGTCCAGCTCCCTCCCATGCGGGTCGCCCTGAACGCCGGTCGCCAGGTTGCGCTCCGCTGGCTTGGACAAGCGCGCGCGCTCGTTCTCTTCTGCGTCGGACAGGCGCGTGTATATGGGAAGCACGGCAATGGGGTCGTTCGCCTGCGCGTCGAGCGGGTCAGCCTCTCCGGCGCGCCACGCCGCCTGAAGCGCCAGCAGAAGGCCATGTCCGCTGGGCGTCCACAGGTCTTCCGGCACGACTTCGCCAAGTGCGGCCAACGCCTCGCCGTACTTCGCCAGCGCGTCGCCCGCCACCGCGACCTCGCACCCTGGGTTCTCCCACGCCTCGACGAACTCGGCGGCCTTCGCCACCACGTCTGGCGACAGCCTTCGCACGCCTTCGTCCGAAAGATGGAAGAAGGCGGGGTATATCTCCTTGCGCATGGCATCGCTCGCCACGAGCAGGCGCCCGCGAATGGCCGCCGCCTGCGCGCCCCACGCGACGGCCTCCTGGGTGGACACTCCCACAAGCCCCACTTCCAGCGCGCTTGCGATGCCCTTGGCGGTGGCCATGGCGATGCGCACGCCGGTGAACGACCCGGGGCCGCGGCCCACGCACACGCACGCGATGTCGCTGCGCTGCACCGACAGGCGCGCCAGGAGCGCGTCAATGCGCGGAAGCAGCTGCGTGTTGGACGCCCGATGCGCCGCCACGCGCTCGCTTGCCACCGCATCCACCGACTTCGATTCGGCATGCAGCCGCCCGACGCCGATGGCGATCACCTCGTTCGACGTGTCGAACGCGAGGACGTATTTGGCTTGCCCGTTTTCCATGGATGACATTGTATCCCTGCGCTAAAAGAAGGGCTCAATGATGACAGCCCTCGAATTGCATATTACATATATGTACGATTTGTACTTTTCTTTCTTACATATTACGTATAGGTAATATGTACTGTTATAATATCGAAATCTTCCCGTTGCGTAACATTCGAGGTAAAAACGATGCCCACTTCGCCCATATCCCGAGAGCAGGCCATCTCGGCAGGAATGAAAATCTCCAGCTCCACCGACATGGGATCGCTTCTGCGAAGCCGCCGGAAAGAACTGGGCTACACGCAGCAGTTCGTGGCTGACATTCTGGTGTTAAGCCCTCGCCTCGTCGGGGAAATCGAACGCGGCCGCGGAACCGTCGCGTTCGAGCGCATACTCGACTATGCGCAGGGCTTAGGCATCGACCTCGCAGCCTTCGAGAGGTGACGCGAATGGGAAGCCTTCTTGAAGTCCACCGCGAAATCAACGGATCTTTCCAGAAGGTCGGAAGCCTTCTAGGGGGTTCGAGCGGCATAAGGTTCTCTTACGACGACGCCTACATCCAAAGACCTGGCGCGGCTTCCATATCCACCACTTTTCCCATCGACAGGAAAGAGTTCTCGGCCGTAGAGACAAGGATGTTCTTCGACGGACTGCTGCCCGAAGGACCATTGCGCCAGCAGTTCAACGATGCGTTCCATTCGCCGGAGGAGAACTACCTCACGCTTCTTGCTCGTCTCAACTTCGAAACCGCAGGCGCGCTCGTGTTCTGCGAAGAAGGAGCCGACCTCGGCCAAAGCAGGTCATACCTCCCACTCGACTACGCCGACCTGTGCACCTTCGCCGCTCGCCCACTGCCCGCGGCCTTCGACATGGACACCGCATCCAGGTTGTCGCTTGCCGGAGCCCAGCTGAAGATAGGCCTCATGCACTCGGGCGACGACCCTGTAAAGGGCTGGAACCAACCGCTGGATGCCGCCCCCTCGACGCATATTCTCAAGGCTTCCAACGGAGTTTTCGAAGGACAGACGGTCAACGAGGCGCTTTGCATGCGAATGGCTTCGCTGCTGGAATTCGATGCCGCCGAATGTCGCCTTATTCCGGTGGAAGGCGCTGAACCATTGCTGGCCGTCGAAAGGTTCGACAGGGTCTGGACCCCTGGCGAACGCTTCCCGGAAAGGCTGCACCAAGAGGACCTGGCACAGGTTCTTGAGCTTGTGGGTTATCTCAAGTACGAACCGACAGACGGCCATTATGCGTCGCTGATCGCCGGCGCGATCGACAGAATCTCCGCCAATCCCTTCGGTGACCGCGTCTTCCTCTTCAGAAGGCTGCTGTTCGACTGGCTGGTGGGCAACTGCGACAACCACCTCAAGAACCACTCGTTCGTCTGGTCTCCCGACTGGTCGCAGCGGGAACTCGCCCCCCTGTACGACGTGACGTGCACTACCTTCTACCCGTCCCTCGACAGAGAGATGGGAGTGTCGCTGTGCGAATCGAGAAGGGTCGACGACGTGACGCCAAGCGACCTGGAATCCCTCGCGAAGACGGTCGGCCTGCCGCACAAGCTGGCATCGAGCGAGGCTGCCGAGCTCAAAGACCGCTTTCCTTCCGCGCTGGATTCCGCCGAGCGCAAGATAGCCGACGAGGGGTTCCCAATCGTCCACGACATCGCGTCCCATATTCGGAGCGAAAGCAAGCCGAAACTGAAGGTACTTGATACCTATAAGGGACTTCGTTGACGGATCTTAAGACCGCTGCCTAACGATTGCCGATAACAGTTGACAACGTATACTCACATGATATGCTTGCCCTAAGCAATGAGTATACGTCGTAAACTCGTGTTAGGAGGACGCCATGGCCATGACCGCCTCGGCAATCCGATTCGAGCCCGATGAGAAGGAATGGATCAGCGCGTTCGCGAAGATGAACGGAACCACCTTCTCGGCACAGGTGAGGCAGTGGACGCTCGAACGCCTCGAGGA
>CBCTKQ010000134.1:0-4524 GCA_965147515.1 uncultured Eggerthellaceae bacterium
AGTGGCCGAAGGCATGCGATTCGCGGCTTTCCTGGGGATGCGCCTGGGGCTCACGGCGGAAGGGTTCGCCGAAGCGCAGGCGCAGCTGCTGGACTCGCTGAGGCTGCCGGGGTTGGACTGGCGCGCGCCTGCGGCTGACGTGGTTGCGTGCATGAAGCGCGACAAGAAGGTGCGCGGCGGCCAGCTGCGCTTCGTGGTGCTGCGCGACGTGGGCGACTGGGCCATCGTCGACGTGTCCGACGGGGACGCCGTCGCGGCCCTGGACGCCTTCTATGGGGAATGACGAAAGGACATCTTCGTGAAGAGAATTCTGCTGATGAACGGGCCGAACCTGAACATGCTGGGCATACGCGAGCCCGGAGTGTACGGTAACGACTCGCTTGCTGCGATCGAGGCCGAGGTAGTCGAATACGCCGAGGCGCGCGGGGCCGAGGTGGACTGCTTCCAGTCGAACCACGAAGGCGACCTGATCGACCGCCTGCACGGTGCGCACGGCCACTACGACGGCATCGTGTACAACCCTGGCGCGCACACGCACTACTCGTACGCGCTGCGCGACGCGGTGGCCGCCATCGACGTGCCGGTGGTGGAGGTGCACATCTCCGACGTGGATTCGCGCGAGGAGTTCCGCAAGGTGTCGGTGTTCGACGGGGTGGTGGCCGCCAAGATCTCAGGCCATGGCAAGAAGGGATACCTGGAGGCTGTAGATGTCGTTCTCTCCCTGTAGGCTGGAACGTCTGAAGGCGCGTCTTGGCGAGCTGGGCGCTTGCGCCATGTACGTGCGCGACACGGCGAACATCGAATGGCTGTCGGGATTCGAAGACGTCTTCGACGAGGAACGGGCGCACGCAGCGTTCGTTCCCGCAGGCGAGGGCGCACCAAGGCTGCACACCGACTCGCGCTATGTGACGGCGATGGAGCGAGAGGCGGAAGGCACTCCCGTGGAAGTGGACGCCGAGCGTGTGGGGATGGCCGCCTGGGCGCGCAAGCGCTGGGGCGAGCTGGTTGTAGAAGCAGGCGAGGGCGCGGGCGGCGTCGATGCATCGCTCGCCTTAGAGGATTCCATCTTGCTTTCCGAATATCGCGCGTTGCAGAAGGCGTTCAGCCCTGCCGACACAGGTGTGGCGGAGGATGCGGACGAAGGCGCTTCATCCACTTCCGCCGAGGCTGCGCGCTTCCTGGAAACCAACGACCTGGTGCTGAACCTGCGGGCCGTTAAGGACGCCGACGAGATACGTCGCATGAAGGCGGCCCAGGCCGTCACCGACGCGGCGTTCGCGCATATCGTCGAGTTCACCCGCCCGGGCGTCACCGAGCGCGAGATTCAGCTGGAGTTAGACGGCTTCATGCTCTCACACGGGGCCGATGCGCTGGCGTTCCCGTCCATAGTGGCGTCGGGCACAAACGGCGCGTCGCCGCACGCCATCGTCAGCGACAAGCCGCTTCAGGCGGGGGAGTGCGTGGTCATGGACTTCGGCGCGAAGCGGGCGGGCTACTGCTCCGACATGACGCGCACGGTGTTCTTGGGTGCACCCGAAGGCGAGATGCTTGCCGCCTGGGAGACGCTGCGGTGCGCCAACGAGGAAGTGGAGGCCGCGCTTCGTCCCGGCATGACCGGTGCCGAGGCCCACGAGCTTGCCGAACGCGTGCTGTCCGACGGCGGCTTCGGCGGCCGTATGGGCCACGGTCTCGGGCATGGCGTGGGCCTGCAGATTCACGAGCTGCCGGTGCTCTCGCCGCGCAACGACAAGCCGCTTGCGCCCGGCAACGTGGTCACGGTCGAGCCTGGCATCTACATCCCAGACCGCTTCGGCATGCGCCTTGAGGACTTCGGCGTCGTCACCGAGCGCGGTTTCGAGCGCTTCACCCAGTCCACCCACGACCTGGTGGTGCTTTAGAGGCTTTCCGGTTACGGAATGCAAACCTTCCGGCTACCCGTGCGTGGCGGGTGCGCCGCGTCGCCACGCAATCGCTGGCCCGTGCCCTATCCTTTCCCCGACGCGAAAGCAATCGAGCGCCGAGGAGGGTTCCCTATGAATTTCATAATCAGATGGATAATCACCGCAGTCGCCGTGGCAGCGGCCGTGTGGCTGGTGCCGGGCGTGTTCGTGTGGAACGACAGCACCTGGGTTGCCGTGGTGCTGGTCGCGCTGCTGCTGTCGCTTATCGACATGTCGATCAAGCCCATCCTGCAGCTGTTCTCGATCCCCATCACCATAATCACGTTGGGCATCTTCTACGTGGTGGTGAACACGCTGATGCTGTACCTGGCGGCGTGGCTGGCCAACGGGCTGTTCGGCGCGGGCTTCGAGATAGCCAGCTTCGGCAGCGGTTTCCTCGCGGCCATCATCATCTCCATCGTGTCGGTGATCCTGAACGGCATCATCGACGCGGACTGACATCCTCCATATCCGCTTGACAGGCACGTTGCAGGGTCTATAATGCCTTTTTAGCACTCACAGCACGAGAGTGCTAAAACACGAAAGGACGACCATACATGAGAAAGTTCAAGACAGAGTCGAAGAAGCTCCTCGACTTGATGATCAACTCCATCTACACCAACAAGGAGATATTCCTGCGCGAGCTGATCTCCAACGCATCCGATGCCGTCGACAAGCTGTACTTCCGCAGCTTGGTGGACGACGAGGTGCAGATAAACCGCGCGGACCTGGCGATAACCGTTGCCTACGACAAGGACGCGCGCACCGTCACCATATCCGACAACGGCATCGGCATGGACAAGGACGAGCTGGACAAGAACCTGGGCACCATCGCCCATTCCGACTCGTTCGAGTTCAAGGCCAAGCAGGCAGCCACCGATGGCGAAGAAGCCGCCGAGGACCAGGAGGGCCTGGCCGACAAGACGGCCCAGGACATCGCCGACGTCGACATCATCGGGCAGTTCGGCGTCGGGTTCTACTCGGCGTTCATGGTGGGCAAGAAGGTGCGCGTGGTCTCGCGCGCCTACGGGTCCGACGAGGCCTGGGCCTGGGAATCCAACGGCATCGACGGCTACGACATCAAGGCCGCCGAGCGCGACACGCACGGCACCGACGTCACCGTCTACCTGAAGGACAACGACGCCGACGAGTACTACGACACCTACGCCAGCGAGAGCGGTCTGCGAAACCTAATCAAGCGCTACAGCAACTACGTGCGCTACCCGATCAACATGGAGGTCGAGAAGCGCCGCGAGCTGCCGAAGCCCGACGACGCCGGCGACGACTACAAGCCCGAGTTCGAGACCTACACCGAGCTGGAGACCATCAACTCGATGATCCCCATCTGGAAGCGCAAGAAGAGCGAGGTCTCCGACGAGGAGTACAACGAGTTCTACAAGACCGACTTCCACGACTTCGAGGACCCGGCCCGCACCATTTCGCTGCACGCCGAGGGAACGCTGACCTACGACGCGCTGATGTTCGTGCCGTCGCACGCGCCGTACGACATGTGGTCGAAGGACTACAAGAAGGGCCTGGCGCTGTACAGCTCGGGCGTGCTCATCATGGAGAAGTGCGAAGAGCTCGTGCCCGACTACTTCAACTTCATGCGCGGCGTGGTCGATTCCGCCGACCTCACGCTTAACATCTCGCGCGAGACGCTGCAGCACAACAGCCAGCTGCGCGCCATAGGCCGCCGCCTCGAGAAGAAGATCAAGTCCGAGCTCGAGAACATGCTCGAAGACGACCGCGAGGCGTACGAGAAGTTCTACAAGGAGTTCGGCCGCACGCTGAAGTACGGCGTCTATTCCAGCTACGGCATGGCTAAGTCAACTCTTGAGAACCTGCTGCTTTTCTATTCGGCCAAGCAGAAGAAGATGATCACGCTGGAAGAGTACGTGACCGACGCGCCCGCCGAGGCCGAGGCCATCTACTTCGCCGCCGGTGACTCCATCGACCGCCTGGCGCAGATGCCCATCGTGACGACGGTGCTGGGGAAGGGCTACGACGTGCTGCTGTGCGACGAGAACGTCGATGAGTTCTGCATGATGGCCCTGCAAAGCTACAGCTCCGACAAGATCGTCACCTTCGACGACGAAGGCAACCAGGAAGAGCCCAAGCAGTTCGCCATCAAGAACGTGGGCGGCGAGGACCTGGGGCTCACCACCGAGGAGGAGAAGAAGGAGGCCGAACAGGCCACCGAGGCCAACGCCGGCCTGTTTGACGCCATGCGCGACGCGCTGGGCGGCAAGGTGGAGAAGGTGGTCGTGTCCACGCGCCTGACCGACGCTCCTGTGGTGCTGACCACCGAAGGCGCCGTGTCGCTGCAGATGGCGCAGATCTTCAAGCAGCAGCCCGGCGGCGACGAAGAGACCCCCGACGTGCACATCGTCATGGAGGTCAACCCGAAGCATTCCGTGTTCGACGTGCTGAAGAAGGCGCACGACGACGGCGACTCCGAGAAGGTGACGAAGTACACCGGCATCCTGTACGACCAGGCGCTGCTGGTGGAGGGCCTGCCCATCGACAACCCGCTGGAGTTTTCGCAGGCCATCGCAAGTCTTATGAAGTAAAAAATCTGCTG
>CBCTKQ010000135.1:0-4497 GCA_965147515.1 uncultured Eggerthellaceae bacterium
CGGCACCCTTGTTCTCGGCCGCATGCGTGTGCGGGCTCGCGTGCACGGTCGCGGGATGCGCGGTCCCAGCGGCTGCTCAGCCGGCCATAGGGGCGGCGTCGCTGGCTGCGTTCCCGCTGAAGGCGTTCGTCGGGTGGGCGTCCACGCTTCCCTTCGCCTGCATTGAAGTCAACCTTCCGGTGGTGGGCATGCTCGTGCTGTCCACAGCCGCCGCTGTCGCGCTTTGGGCGGCGTGGCCGAAGCCGAGCGCTGCTGCGTTCTCGTCGGCCATGGGGGCGTTCCTGTTGGCATACGTCGCCGTCGCATTCGGCATCCCGCCAACTGCGGGCGACTCGATAACCATGCTGGACGTCGGGCAGGGCGACGCCTTCCTGGTGTCGAGCTGCGGCCAGACGCTCCTCATAGACACGGGAAACGAGGACAGGAAGCTGCGAGATGCGCTTGCGTATTCCGGCGTGCGGCGTGTGGACGCCGTGGCCGTTACCCACCCCGACGACGACCACTGCGCAAGCCTGCAGTCCCTCGCATCGTACGCCGGCGTGGGCGCGTTCCTGTGCGCCGCGCCCATGCTCGAATGCGGTTGCGGGAAGTGCGAGGGGCTGCTTGAGACGGCCGAAGCAGCCGTAGGGGAGGAAGGGATCGTTGGCCTGAGCGTGGGCGACGTGCTGCATGTCGGCCGCTTCGAGCTGGAGGTCGTTTGGCCTGAGTCGTACGAAGACGAGGGAGGCAACGCCGACAGTCTGTGCCTCATGGCCCGGCTCGACTGCGACGAGGACGGGGCGATCGACTGGAAGGCGCTGTTCACGGGCGACGCGGAAAGCGGGCAGCTGGACGCCATGCTGCAGGCCGGGCTGCTCGAAGACGTGGACGTGTTGAAGGTCGGGCACCACGGGTCGAAGGCTTCCCTTGACGAGAAGGCGCTTGCGGTGCTGAAGCCTGAGCTTGCGCTCGTCAGCTGCGGCGAAGGTAACCGCTACGGGCATCCAGCCTCGGACGCGTTGGACCTGCTGCGCTCCGCAGGGGCGCGCGTGGCCAGGACCGACGAGTCCGGCACCGTGCGGGTGCGTTTCGACCAAGACGGCGTCACGCTTTCCGACAATAGCAAGTAGAATAGGGGCATGGCAGAAAAGAAGGAAATACAGCTGCTCCCCGTCTATCTCGTGAACGGCGAGGACCATCTGAAGCGCAACGTGACGGTGGGCAGGCTCAAGGCCAGGCTGGAAAAGCTGGGCGACCTGTCGTTCAACTCCGACTCCTTCGACGGAGCGACCGCCGACGGCGAGGCCATCGTGGCGGCCTGCGAGACCATGCCGTTCGCCAGCGAGAAGCGGCTGGTGGTGGTCAGCGACGCCGACAGGTTGTCGAAGCCTTCCCAGAAGACGCTCACCGATTACATTAAGGCTCCCAGCGAGACGACGGTGCTGCTTCTCGTCTCCGACAAGCTGGCCAAGAACACCGCGCTCTACAAGGCCGTCGCGGCGGTGGGGAAGCAGTCGGTCATCGACTGCACGCCCCCGCAGAAGCGCGACCTTCCCAACCAGATCCGCGCCATGGCTCCCGCGCACGGCATAACCATAGAGCCCAAGGCCGCGGCGCTTCTGGTCGAGCTGGTCGGCGAGGACACGGTGCACCTCGACGAGGAGCTGAAGAAGCTCGCGCTCTCGTGCGGAGGCAAGGACGCCGTGAGCGAGGCCGACGTCCGCGCCCTGGTTGCGCGCGTGAACGAGGCCAAGCCCTGGCAGTTCGTCGACGCCTTCTCGGCCCGCAACGTGAAGGAATGCATGCGCATCCTCGCCATCATGCCCTCGGCGTCGCCGCATGCGCTGCTTAGGCAGTGCGTCTCGCGCATCCGCGAGCTCGTCTGCGCGAAGAGCATGTCGAACGCCGGCAACCCGCAGCGTGCGCTTGCGGAAGAGCTCGGGATGCAGGACTGGCGCGTGAGGAACCACATGGCGTGGGCGCGCGGGTTCTCCGACGCCGAGCTGCGCGAGGCGCTGCGCTCGTCGCTCGACTGCGAGCGCAAAATGAAAGGCGGCTCCGATCCCGAAGCCGCCTTTCTTGACTGGGTTCTGCTCGTGGCTGGCAGGTAGCCTACTCGGCCGCCTCCTCGGCAGCTTCCTCCTGGGCCTCCGCGGAAGGCTCCTCGACGTCGCCCTGGGCGTCCGTGGACTCGGGGTCTTCCACCGCCTCGGCGTCGGCTGCGGCCTCGGCCTCTGCGGCTGCCTTGGCTTCTGCCTCGGCTGCCTCCTTCTCGGCCTTCTCCTTCTTCTTCAGAGCGGCGGCCTCCTGCTTCTTCTGCGCCTCGCGACGCTTGTCCTTCTCCTTCTGGGCGGCCTGCATCGCAGCCACGCGCTCGGCCTTGGCCGCTGCCTTCTTCGAGCCCTTCTTCTCCTGCTTCTTGGGAGCGGGCTTCTCGTAGGCCTTGCGGTCGGCGTCGGTGACCACGGTGTTGGCCAGCTTCATGATGCCGCTCTTGCGGTTGGCGGCCTGGTTCTTCTTGATGACGCCCTTCGACACGGCCTTGTCCATGAGGCGGCACGCCTTGCAGGCGGCTTCGAACGCCTCGGCGCCGTTGCCGGCGGCGACGGCCTCCTTGACGCGGCGCGTGGCGGTCTTGAGTTCGCTCTTGACCGCGCGGTTGCGCATGCGCGACTTCTCGTTGGTGATGATGCGCTTCTTCTGCGACTTGATGTTAGCCATCGGTGCTCCTTAGCATCTCTTCCTACAGGCAGCCCAAGGCGCGGGAAGGCGAGGTGACGATTCTGCAGGCATGGATGCGATGGGAGGACGGCATGAGGCCATGACGGCACGCGTGCGGATGCGTGCGTGGGAGGCGCTCTGGATTTTCACGCCTCTGGCTTCGAGCCGCCAACGAACGATCCCATCAACGCAGCCATGTCTGCAGATTCGATAGGCCAGGCCCATCTCCGCCGTCCGTTGGACACAATGCGATAGAATATCACAACATGCGAACAGACCCCGCACATATACGCAATTTCTCGATCATCGCTCACATAGACCACGGCAAATCGACGCTCTCCGACCGCATCCTCGAAAGCACGGGGACGGTGGCCGAGCGCGACATGCAGGAGCAGCTGCTCGACACCATGGACATCGAGCGCGAGCGAGGCATCACCATCAAGAGCCAGGCGGTCCGCGTCGAATACGTTTCCGACGATGGACAGGCGTACCAGCTGAACCTGATCGACACGCCGGGCCACGTCGACTTCACCTACGAGGTAAGCCGCTCGCTTGCAGCCTGCGAAGGGGCTGTGCTCGTGGTGGACGCCACGCAGGGCGTCGAGGCGCAGACCGTGGCCAACGCCATGCTGGCCATGAACTCCAACCTCGAGATAATTCCGCTGATTAACAAGATAGACCTTCCCGCCGCCGAGCCCGAGCGCGTCCGCGGCGAGATAGAGGAAGGCCTGGCCATACCTGCCGACGACGCCATCCTGGCAAGCGGGAAGACCGGCGAGGGCATCCACGACCTGCTGGAATCCATCGTGTACAACATACCGGCCCCGGAGGGCGACCCCGACGCGCCTCTGCGGGCGCTCATCTTCGACAGCTACTTCGACGCCTACAGGGGGGTCGTCGCTCTGGTGCGCGTCATCGACGGGTCGATGTCCAAGGGCGACCGCGTGAAGATGATGGCCACGGGCACCACCACCCTTGTCGAAGACGTGGGCGCGCGCACGCCCGAAGAGAATTCGATGCCTTCGCTGGGCGTCGGCGAGGTGGGCTACCTCGTCACCGGCCTCAAGGACGTCAGCCAGGTGAAGGTGGGCGACACGGTCACGTCGGCCGAAGGCGGCTCGAACGACCCGCTTCCCGGATACCGCGAGGCCAAGCCTATGGTCTACACCGGGCTCTTCCCCATAGACGGCGACCAGTACGAGCCCCTGAAGGAGGCGCTCGAGAAGCTGAGCCTGAACGACCCGGCGCTCGACTGGGAGCCCGAGACGTCGCACGCGCTGGGCTTCGGTTTCCGCGTGGGCTTTTTGGGGCTTCTGCACATGGAGGTCATAAAGGAACGCCTCGAGCGCGAGTTCGGGCTCGATCTCATAGCCACCGCGCCAAGCGTGGAATACCACGTCTACAAGCGCAACGGTGAGATGGTGTCGCTCCATTCCCCGCAGGAGATGCCCGACGCCGGCGAGATCGACCACATGGAAGAACCCTACCTGAAGGCCAAGGTGCTCATCCCGCCCGACTACGTGGGCGCCGTCATGGACCTCACGGTCGCGCATCGCGGCACCTTCGTCACCATGAACTACCTTTCCCAGACCACGGTGGAGATGCTTTGGGAGATTCCGCTCTCCGAGCTGATACTCGACTTCTTCGACAAGCTCAAGTCGAACACTAAGGGGTATGCCAGCCTCGACTACGAGTTCATGGGGTACAAGCGGTCGGACCTCGTGAAGCTCGACATACTGCTGTCGGGCAAGCCCGTCGACGCCCTGTCGTTCATCATCCACAAGGACAAGGCGTACG
>CBCTKQ010000136.1:0-4483 GCA_965147515.1 uncultured Eggerthellaceae bacterium
CGCGTCGTCGCCTCGAACTAACTCGGCTTCGCCGAGTGGATTTCTCGGCTCCTTTTGGCTTTCAACTACGCTCGTGGCATCCCACGCCCACGCAACGCTCATCTACCCCGCGTCACGCGCTCCGCCAGGTGGGGCGGTCGGGGACGCGCACGTTGATGAACACGACGCGCGGGTTCTCCTCCATGATCTTGAGACAGATGCGCTCCTTCTCGCGGATGTTGTCGGCCGCGCCGAAGGCGATCTCGACGTTGCTGTCCAGGGTGAGCATGGTGGACTCGACGTCCTTGGCCGAAACCACCTTCACCTGGTCGGCAAGCTCGGTGGTCATGCCGTTGATTATCTGCAGCGCGTTGTTCACGTTGTCGTCGGTGCAGTAGGCCCCGATCACGGGCTGAACCCCGTAGGGCACCTCGATGATGTGCAGCGCCTGCTCGGCGTCGGCGTATATCTGCTCGCTCAGCTTGCTTCCCACCTCGGAATCGCGCGACGGGATCACCATGAGCCAAAGCCCGTCGTCGGCTATCGCCCAGTTCTGTATGGTCTGGGCGGTTCCGGTGGGGACCTCCACGATCGCGCCTATCTCGCGCTCGTGCACCACTATCTCCACCTTGTTGGGGAACACGCGGTTCACGTCCACCGTCTTCACCCAGGCGTCGCGCTGCATGCTGCTGGCTATCTGCGCCGTGTCCACGTTCAGAAGCGTCGTCCCCTGGGGGATGCTGACCAGCGCGCCCACCTCCTGGGCGGTCAGGTGCTCGGTGCCCGTGATGCTTATCTCCTGGATCTCGAACACGTTCGTCTTCGAGAGGATGTAGTACATTCCCAGAAACGACGCGGCCAGGAACACCGCGACGCCGACGATGATCAGCGGCAGGCGGCTGCGGCGCTTCTGCTGCTTGCGGTTCTGCTCGCGCACCTCGCGCCTTTCGCGGCGCTCGCGGTCGCGCCGCAGCGACCCTATCGTCGTGGACTCGAGGCGCACCCCCTGGTCGGACGCCTGCGGAAGCGGCCCCGACCCTGCAGACCCCGCACGGGGGGCCCTTCCGGAGCCTCTGCCGCCTTGTGCGGCCATGCGCGCCCTAGAACCCGAGGAATCTGACTTCTGGCGTGAGTTCGATGCCATAGTCCTCCCCGACCCTCGTCTTGGCCATGTCTATGAGCGCCACGACGTCGCTCGCCTTGGCCCCTCCGGTGTTCACGATGAAGTTGGCGTGCTTGGTGGATATCTGGGCGCCTCCCACCTGGGTTCCCTTCAACCCCGCCTGGTCGATGAGCCTGGCGGCCGATTCTCCCTCCGGGTTGCGGAACACGCTGCCGCAGCTGGGAAGGCCCAGCGGCTGCGACTTCTTCCTGCGGGCGAGGTTGCCTTCCATCTTCCCCTGTATGAAGAACGGGTCGCCCTCCTTCAGGGCAAGCTCGCATTCCAGGATCGCCTCTCCGGCCGGGAACGAAGTGGAGCGGTATCCCCACGAAAGCTCGGCCCCCATGCGCTTGACCAGCTTCCCTTCCGGGGTGAGCGACGTGACGCTGCGCACGCGCGACCCTATCCAGTCGTCGGCCGAGCCGGCGTTCATGCGCAGCGCGCCCCCCAGGCTTCCCGGGGTCCCCACGGCGAACTCCATACCCGCCAGAGAGTTGCGCAGGGCCTCTTGCACCACGGCCGACAGCAGCACGCCGGCGCCGGCCACTATCGAAGGCGACTCCTCGCGCACCTCGTGGTTGCGGAAGTCGCGCCCGAGCGTTATCACGACGCCTTCGTAGCCGTCGTCGGAAACCAGCAGGTTCGACCCGCGCCCGGCGACGAAGTAGGGCATCCCCTGCCTTCGGCATGCCTCCACCAGCTGCGCCAGGCAGCCCAGCGAGTCGACGCGCACGTAGAAGGATGCAGGGCCGCCTATGCGGTAGGTGGTGTGCTTCCCCATGGGCTCGGAGACCAGCACCTCGCCGTCGAAAGACCCGTCAACGAGAAGCGACTGGACGGGGGATGCGTGCTTGGCAGCCACCTATTCGGCACCGCCGTCCGCATGCGCGGCGTTCACCGCGTTCAGGATGTGGACGCCGAGGTCGGTCACGTCGCCTGCGCCCATGGTTATCACCAGGTCGCCGTCTTGTGCGACCTGCGCCACGGCAGTGGGAACCTCGAGCCTGTGAGGGGCGTACTTTATGGGCGGGTGTCCGTCGTGTTCCAGCACGACGTCGAGGAAGGTCTTGCCGTTTATGCCCGGAACCGGGGCCTCGCCCGCAGGGAAGACGTCCATGAACGTCACGGTGTCGGCATCGTCGAAGGCGCTTCCGAACTCGTCGCGCAGCACCTCGGTGAACAAGGCGGCCCGCGAGTAGCGGTGCGGCTGGAAAACCACGTGTATCCTGCCGAAGTCGAGCCCTCGTGCGGCCTTTATGGTTGCGGATATCTCGGTGGGATGGTGCGCGTAGTCGTCGACCACGGTGACCCCATGGGCCTCGCCCACCAAATCGAACCGGCGCTTCACGCCCTTGAACTCGGAAAGCGCATCGGCTGCGGCCTGGGCGTCGAAGCCAAGGGAGGAAAGCAGCGCCACCACGGCGGCCCCGTTGCACACGTTGTGCAGGCCGGGGTTCTGCGGGATGCGGCCCTTGACGCGCGAGCCGTCCGGCATCGCCAGCTCGAAGTCGGACGCCAGGCCTTTGCGCGACACCTGGTCTATGCGCACGTCGGCGTCGTCCGCAAAGCCGTACGTGACCACGTTGGCCGCCGACTTTCGGGCCAACTGCACCAGGTCGGGACTGTCGGCGCACGCAACGACCGGGTTGCCGTCGGGCACCGACGACATGAACTCCGCGAACAGCTCGCGTATCTCGTCCACGTTCTCGTAATGGTCCAGGTGGTCGGCCTCTATGCTGGTCACGATGACCGCGTAGGGCGAAAGCTTGGTGAACGACTTGTCCGACTCGTCGGCCTCTATGACGTAGTGGCTGCCCTCGCCGCTGCGGGCGTTGGTCTCGTACTGGCGCACCGTTCCGCCTATGAGGAACGTCGGGCGCTCGCCCAGCGCGTCGAGCGCCGTAGCCAGCATGGAGGACGTGGTCGTCTTGCCATGGGTGCCTGCGACGGCCAGGGTCTGAAGGTCGCGCCCCAGGTAGGCCAGCATGTCCGCGCGGTGGACGATCTTGCAGCCGCGCTTCTTGGCCTCCTTCAGTTCGGGGTTGTTGTCGAGAATCGCGGTGGATATGACCACCGTCGGGTCGCCTTCGGGCACGTTGGACGCGTCATGCCCGATGAACACCTTGCCGCCGACGCTTTCCAGCTGCTGGGTGTAGCGGCTGGCCTTAAGGTCGGAGCCTGTCACTTCGAACCCCTGCATGCAGGCTATCTTGGCGATGCCGCTCATGCCCACTCCGCCTACGCCTATGAAATGAAGCTTCTCCATGCGCGATGAGCCTTTCGTCGTGTGTATGCAATGCGACCGGCCGGGGCGCTGGCGCGTCTGTGCGCGCCGCATGCGCGTCACGCCAGGCAGGACTCGACCACCTCGTCGAGCTTCGCTGCCGCGTCCTCGGGACGCAGGGACAGCATGGCCTCGTGCATGCGGGCCCGATCGTCCGCGTCGGACGCTATCCCAAGCACGGCCTGCCGGAACGCCTCCGACCCGAGGTCCGAGTCGTCGACCAGAAGCGCGGCCCCCGCCTCGGCGTACGCCCTGGCGTTCGTGCGCTGGTGGTCGTTCGTCGCATATGGGTACGGAACGAGTATAGCAGGGATGGCCCTGGCCGATATCTCGGCAAGCGACGTGGCGCCCGCGCGCGACACCACCGCGTCGGCAGCCGCCAGCGCCTCGGCCATGTGGTCCTGGTACCCCATGACGTGGTAGCGCTCCTTCTCGTCGGCGGAAAGCGCAAGCAGCTTGGCCGTGGCGTCGAGCTCGGCCTCGCCGGTTATGTGCACGACGTGCAGGTCGTCTACGGCGAGCAGGTCGTCCTTCATGGCGGCGACGGCCTCGTTGATGTGCCTGGCCCCCTTGCTTCCCCCGAACACCACGAGCAACGTGGCGTCCTCGGGTATCCCCAGGTACGCCCTTCCCTCCTGCCGGGTGGTTCTCGTGACCGCGCCCCTGACGGGGTTCCCGGTCACCACGCACCTGACGCCTTCGGGAACGTACTTCTTCGCCTCCTCGTAGGTGAGGCACACCGCCTTGGCCTTCTTGGATATGTACTTGTTGGCCATGCCCATGACCGAGTTCTGCTCGTGCACCACCACCGGAACGCCCGTCTGCTCGGCCGCGCGCGCGACGGGGATGGACACGTACCCCCCGAACGCCACCACCGCGTCGGGCCTTATCTCGCGGAACCATTCCTTGGCCTTGCGGGTGCTCTTCATTATGCGGGCGACGCCCTTGGGGAGCGTGGTTGGGTGCCTGCGGTTGAACCCGGACGACTCGAAGCCGGCGAAGGGGATGCCCGCGTCGGGCACTATGCGCGACTCGATGCCGTTCGGGGTGCCGGCGAA
>CBCTKQ010000137.1:0-4480 GCA_965147515.1 uncultured Eggerthellaceae bacterium
AGGGGAGGGGGGCATGGAATTGTCAACCTCGAGGCTGACCGCGAACGGAACGCCGTAGATTTCCTCAAGCGCCCGGGATATAGCCGGGAGGAAGTTCTGCTCTATCCTCTTCTTCAGGAAGTCGTTCTCCACAGTTGCGAGAAGGAAACCGTCACTCATCGCCTGGGGCTGGACGCGGTCCATGAATGCGTTGAACTCGGGCTTGTTGACGTCGTCGAAGCCAGCGACGTGGTCGCAAACTTCCGCCCATTTTTCGTTCAAGCTGTTATTCATCTGCCACGCAATCAATCGACGACGATGGCGAAGGACGATCGGTTAAGAAAGGTTTTTTGCGACCCTTTCGCCAAGCTCGGTAAGCCTGTATTTTTTGCCAAGCCTAGTCATCATACCCGCTTCTTCGAGTTTCTTCAATTCGGAATAGGTGCTCGAAGCAGGGATCCCCGTCTCGTCGGAGATGTCCTTGACCCCCCAGATGTCCTCGTAGACGAACAGCCTCATTATCTGGAGGGCCCGCTGGGACAGCATGCTGACGGCTACCTCCAGCGGGTCGGATGCCTGAGGCTGGGGAAATGGCTGGCTGGCCGTCGCTCCCGTGCCAGAGAAGGGAGGCGTCGTTCCCATATCGTGCGCCGGATGCGGCTGCGGGTAGGATCGTCCCTGGCCGCCCCATGGCATCTCATATTCTTCGGCTGGGTCCTCATGGTTTAAGCTGATCGTGACCACGGCGCCGGAGTTCAGGTTGTCCTCTATCCTCACGGTGCCGTGCTTCGTTTCCATGTACTCGCGGACTATGGGAAGCCCCGACCCCACGCCATTGATGTAGCGCTTCATCGGCGCCGTCGCAGAGGAATAGCCGGGCTGCTGAGCCTTGTCCTTGTCGGCGATTCCCGGCCCTTGGTCTGCGAACCTTATGGTGTTCCCGCCGTCGAGCACCGACACCACCATCTCCTGGAACCGGGCATGTATGAAGTTCTCGGCCACCTGCAGGATTATCGAGAACGGGATGGTGCCTCCGGCTTCCTTGGCCGCTCCGTACACGGACGTGGCCAGGGCGTTTATGAACTCCTTCGTGCCGGCGGGCTCGATGTCCAAGATCCTCGGCGAGCTGAGCAGGTCGTCGTACACCGCAACGCGGGCGGGGGACTCGACGAAGTCGTACCCGTGCGAAGGCTTCTCGGCTATGTTTCCGGAAAGGTCGTCCATGTTTTCCTAAAGGGCCTGATTCGGGAGATTACAGTATGAAGCAACACCTGATGGAATTTCGTGAAAATTCAGGAAAATGCGGGTGGGTGAGCGAGTTTTCAACAATTTATTCAGAAAATGTTGAAAACCAGTTCCATCATCAACAAAAGAGGTTTTCGAACGTTCCCAGGCTGTTAAAAACTTCCCAAAAAACTTCTTGACTATTCGCCGTTTCAAGGAATTCCCAGTTCGACGGTTCATGGTATCAACACATTTCAACGAATGGCCTGACGGTGCCGCGAGCCACCACGAAAAGATGTTCTATTTTTCGCACACAATGAAAGAAAGGCCAGTTCAAAGCATGTTTTATGAAATCCCTAATTATGCGGGGCACAAGAAATACACATTCGGAAAAAGTGCTCGAAAACCAAACAAAACCAGCGTAAACCGCCGATTTGACGTCATTTGTTCACCAGTTTGCGCAAGTTTTCAACATTTTCCACCACACGAAGGCCCGAACCATTGCCTACAACCTTTGGATTCATGATTTTTCAGGTAATTCGGAGTCAATTTTCTGCCGCGTCGAAAAGTTATGAAATTCAAGGAATCCGGACGCGGTAAAGGGGTCTTGAACGAAAAACACGTCCCCTGTTCAAGAATGTTTAAGACCTCATGGATGCTTGGATCTTTTGTCATAAAACAGGTGCTGGTATCTGTATGGGTGGAGCGAGGTAAGCCAAAGGAGCCGAGAAATCCACTCGGCATAGCCGAGTTAGTTCGAGGCGACGACGCGTCGAGCGCAATCCCATTCAGATACCAGCACCCATATGCCGCCATCTTCCGTCACAGCCTTATATATAGGCGCGTGCGCTATAATTCTGGTTCGAAACAGCACTCTTTCAGGGAGGACCCATGAAGTTCAGCATAAACAAGTCGGAGCTGCAGAACACCCTCGCCGTAGTGCAGAAGGGCATATCCACCCGGTCCACCCTTCCGGTGCTTTCGGGCATCCTGATCGACGCGGTCGGGGACAAGCTGGTCTTCCAGTCGACCGACCTCGAACTTTCCATCCAGATGGAGGTGCCGGCCCTCATCGAGGAGCCCGGAAAGCTCGTGGTTCCAGGCAAGCTGTTCTCGGACATAGTGAAAAGCCTTCCCGACGCCGCCGTCAACGTGGCTTCGGAAGGAGCGGAAGCCAGGCTCACCTGCGACAGCACCGCCTTCTCGGTGAAGACGTTGAACCCGGAAGACTTCCCAGGCTTCCCAACCGTGCAGCCCCAGAAGACGATCAAGATCCCGTTCGCCGTGTTCTCGAAGATGGTCAAGCGCGTGTCCCGCGTGGTGTCCCGCGACGAGAGCCGGGCCATACTCACCGGCGTGCTGGTGGAAACCGAAGGCGCGAAGCTGCGCATGGTGGCCACCGACTCGTACTGGCTCGCCCTGACCGAGACGGAAATCGACTCCGAGGCCTACGACGGCGTCGAGGACTTCAGCGCCGTCATCAGCGGCAACTTCCTGAACGACGTGGCCGGGCTGCCGCTTTCCGAGCAGACCGTCAGCATCGGCGTGGCCGAGAACCAGATAATCGTGCGCTGCGAAGACATGGTGTTCATCAACCGCCGCATCGAGGGCCAGTACCCGAACTACCGCCAGCTGCTTCCCGACAGCCACGCCACGCGCGCCACGTTCCCCGTCGACCAGCTGACCGCAGCCGTGCGCCGCGCGGCCCTGATGAGCTCTTCCACCGCGCCGATCAAGTTCGCGCTTACCCCCGCGGTCAACCTCGCGCAGATCACGGTGACGTCGGCCGACGTCGGGTCGGTGCAGGAAAGCATCGACTGCCCCATCGAAGGGGAAGAGGTCGAGATAGCCTTCAATTCCTCCTACGTCAGCGACGGGCTTTCCACCATGAAGGACGAAGAGGTCTACTTCGACGTGCAGTCGTCGCTGAAGCCGGGCATCTTCCGCTCCACCACAGAGGACAACGACCTGTACCTCATAATGCCCGTCCGCATCTAACGCCGTCGGCTCCGCGTTGTGTGACAGGGGGACGGTTCTGTTGACTCACGCTGAAAGCGAACAGGGAGTAGTTCTTTGCTAAATCGTGAGTCAACAGAACCGTCCCCCTGTCACACGTCGAGCGAAACCCCTTCCCGCCCGGTTCCCATCTGCCCATGTTGCGGATAACCGACATAACGCTTAGGAACTTCCGCTCGTACGGGGAATTCTCCTTGGAAGGCCTTGGCGAGCTCACCATATTCCTGGGCCCGAACGCCTCGGGCAAGACCAACGCAGTGGAAGCGGTGCAGCTGCTGACCGCGCTCGTCTCGTTCCGCAACGCCACCGCCGTCGAGCTGGTGAAGCAAGGCGAGCAGCAGGCCCGCGCACAGGCCACGGTCACCGACGGGAACCGCCTGCTGGAAGTGGGACTCCACCTTCAAGCAGACCCGGCCAGCCGGCACTATGCCTTGAACGGCAAGCGCCGCGCCGCGAAAGAGCTGCGCGGGACGCTGCCGTCGGTCACCTTCACGCCCGACGACCTCAACCTGGTGAAGGGTTCCGACCGGCACCGCCGCCGCGAGCTTGACGTGCTTGGGGCGCAGCTGAACGCGAACTACTTCCAGCTGGTGCGCGACTACGACAAGGTGCTGCGCCAGAAGAACCGGCTTCTCAAGGAAGAGGCGCCCATGCCTCTGCTGGAGGCCGCGAACGAGGTGTTCGCCAAGGTGGGCGAGCAGCTGACGAGCTATCGAGAGGCGCTGTTCGGGCGCCTTGTTCCGCACGTGGCCGCGCATTACGCCGACATCTCGGGGTCCCGCGAGAAGCTCGGCGCCGAATACATGCGCAGCTGGGAAGGAGAATCGCTGGCCGATTCCATCGACTTGCGGATCGAGGCGTCGCGCGGGCGTACGCTGGCAGGGCCGCATCTTGACAAGGTGGCCTTCGACGTCGACGGGCTGGACGCGCATTCCTTCGCAAGCCAAGGCCAGCAGCGTTCAATCGTGCTGGCGCTGAAGCTGGCCGAAGCCGAGGTGGTGGAGGAGATGCTTGGACAGCTGCCGGTGCTGCTGCTCGACGACGTTATGTCCGAGCTGGACGCCATGCGCAGAGAGGCGCTCGTGAAGGACCTGCTCACCGGCAAGCAGACGTTCATAACCACGGCGAACATCGACTACTTCGACAAGTCGATGCTCGGCCGCGCCCGCATCGTCGAACTTGGAGGCTAACCGTCTGATCGATGCCGCCGGCCGGAGGGGTGGAGCGAGGTAAGCCAAAGGAGCCGAGAAATCCACTCGGC
>CBCTKQ010000138.1:0-4413 GCA_965147515.1 uncultured Eggerthellaceae bacterium
CGTTCGCCGCCTCCATCTCCTCGCGCACGATGGCATCGGCTTCACGCAAGGCCTCCAGGCGGTCGCGCGTGATGGCGCCCAGGCAGCGCACGCCCAGGCCGGGGCCGGGGAACGGCTGGCGCTCCACCATGCTTTCGGGAAGCCCTAGCGCGCGGCCCACCTCGCGCACCTCGTCCTTGTACAGCAGCTTAACTGGCTCTACCAGGTCAAACTGCAGGTCCTCGGGCAGCCCGCCCACGTTGTGGTGCGCCTTCACGCCGTCCTTCGACTCCAGGATGTCGGGATAAATCGTGCCCTGAGCCAGGAAGTCCACCTCGTCGCCGACCTTGCGGGCCTCCTCCTCGAAGACGCGGATGAACTCCGCGCCGATCACCTTGCGCTTCGTCTCGGGCTCGTCCACTCCGTCCAGCAGCTCGAGGAAGCGGTCCGTCGCATCCACGTACACCAGGTTGGCGTCCATCTGGTTGCGGAAGACGTCCACCACCTGCTCGCTTTCGCCCTTGCGCATGAGCCCGTGGTTCACATGGACGCAGACGAGGTTCTTCCCGATGGCCTTGATCAGCAGCGCCGCAACCACCGAGGAATCGACGCCGCCCGAAAGCGCCAGCAGCACCTTGCCGTCGCCCACCTGGTCGCGAACCGCCTGGACCTGTTCGTCGATGAAAGCCTGCGCAAGCTCGGGCGTGTCGATGCGCTCCATGGTCTCGGGACGGGTGTTCTGGTCCATGACGGTCTCCTCTCGGAAGCGATGCTGGTCGGCCGGGCATCGGCCCGGAAGCCCCTGCGGATTCATGCGCAGAATTATAGCATCGACTCAATGGAGGCCCTTTGGGGTGCGACCGCTCAAGCGCGCGACGTAGGCAGTCGGGGATTCCGCATGAAGACCTGCCACCGTGCGCCAGAAACTACTCCTGCGGTCGCCCTACTCCAGGTACAGCTCCCGCAGCTTGGCGCGTTTGTCGGGATCGAAGTCCAGCGCCTTCGTGAGGTAGTTGTCCATCGTCCCGTAGTTGTCCACGATCGTCTCGACCGCCTTGTCGAAATAGCACATGTTCGCGTACGTGTAAGCCTCCAGGTCTATTCCCAGGCCGCCCACCAGCACCTTGTTGCGCATCAGCGAGTTCATCTTGTCCACCCACGGCTTGATGAACAGGTTCGTGGCCAGATAGTCACGCCTGATATGGTCCGGAGACACGCCGAGCGAGTACTCCACCAGCATGGCGGCGATGCCGGTGCGGTCCTTTCCCTGCGTGCAGTGCCAAAGCGACCCGCCGTCGCCCGACTTCAGCAGGTCGTTCAGGAACGTGCGGTACGCGCGCATCCCGTACTCCCCCAGCACGCACTTGTAGTACAGCTCCTCGATGGTCTCCACCGGGTCCTTCGAGAAGCGCGAAAGCATCTTCACGTCGTTCACGATGTTCTTCAGCCCCGAGAACCCGATCGCATCGTCGGAAAGCGCCGGCAGATGCACGTATTCGATGCCAGTCATCAGCGGAATGGGGTCCGGCGTGCTTTCCACCTCGTAGTCGGCGCGCAGGTCGACGACGTATTCAAGGTCGTGCATGCGCACCAGCTGCTTCATGTCCTCGGCGGTGGCGTCGTGCAGGTCGGCCGAGCGCATCAGGCGCCTCTTGCGTATGCGCCTCCCGTCGGCCGTGGGCATCCCGCCCAGGTCGCGGCAGTTGATGACTCCCTGCAGCGGAATATGCCCGAACTTGGGGAATCCTTCTATCGGGGCGGGGTTTGCCGGAGTGCAGGCCGCAGCCTCCCTGGCTTTTGGCGAATCGTCCTTCATGCCTCTCCTTCCGCCGCCTTCCCCAATGGGTTCGCACACATCCGAGCCCACGCTCGCCGAACGAAACACATGCTCGCTAAGGTCATTGCGTGTGTCGAAACCCATGCACGCGTTGAAACTTCCTATCCCGAATCTACATTCGACCAGCCGCAACTTCCATACCCAATCCCCTGTTGACACCGTAACGTCAAGCTGTATACTTATGAACAGTTGTTCATATGTTTAGTCATAGAAACGGAGCAATATGATGAACGAGGGCACGAAAGGCGCATCCGGCGTAGTGGAACAGGCCGAATCGGTGCTGGAATGCGCGCACATACCCGGCTGCAAGTGCTGCGACGCCGAAGGCGATGACTGCATGTTCGACCAGATGCCCAACGAGGAAGTGCTCTACGACCTGGCCGACCTGTTCAAGGTGTTCGCCGACACCACGCGCATAAAGATACTGTTCGCGCTGATGGGGCGCGAGCTGTGCGTGGCGCACATCGCCGAGATGGTGAACGCCACCCAGAGCGCCGTGTCGCACCAGCTGCGCATCCTCAAGCAGGCGCACCTGGTGAAGTTCCAGCGCGACGGCAAGAACGTCAACTACTCCCTGGCCGACGACCACGTGTACACGGTGCTGGCCCAGGGCATCACCCACGTCTGCGAATAACCGACCGACAATACACCCACCTTCTAAGGAAAGGAACCAGAAATGAAACGCTCCTACAAACTTCAGGACCTCGACTGTGCCAACTGCGCCGCGAAGATGGAATGCGACATAGCAAAACTGAACGGCGTGAACAGCGCCAACATAAGCTTCATGACCAGCAAGCTCGTGCTCGACGCCGACCCCGGCTCCATCGACTCCGTGCTGGACGAGGCCCAGGCCATATGCTCGAAGTACGAGCCCGACTGCCTCATCGTCCGCTAGAGCATCCCCAACCGCCCAGGAGAACCACATGAATCCCAAGCAGAAGCGCTGGCGCAACCGCATAATCGTCGCGCTCGTCATATTCTTCGCCGTGCTCGTATGCGAAGGCACGGGGCTGATCGACCGCGCTTTCGGCGAATACGCGCTTTACGCGGAATTCGTGCTGTTCCTCGTCCCCTTCCTTATATCGGGCTACGACGTGCTGGCCGAGGCCGCCAAGAAGCTGGCACGCGGGCACGGGCTCGACGAAAGCTTCCTCATGTCGGTGGCCACGCTGGGCGCCTTTGCGCTGGTGCTGTTCCCCCACACCGAGCCTCACATGGCCGAGGGCGCGGCGGTCATGCTGTTCTACCAGGTAGGCGAGCTGTTCCAGAGTTACGCCGTGGGCAAGTCGCGCAAGTCCATATCCGACATGATGGACATAGCGCCCGAGTTCGCGAACGTCATGGTGGACGGCCAGCTGAAGCAGGTCGACCCCTACGAAGTGTCGGTCGGCGACGTGTTCGTGGTGAAGCCCGGCGAGCGCATCCCGCTCGACGGCTTGGTGCAGGAAGGCGAGTCGCAGGTGGACACTTCCGCGCTCACCGGCGAGTCGGTGCCCCGCACCGCACACGTCGGCGACGAGGTCATATCCGGGTGCGTCAACCTCACCGGCACCATAAGCGTGAAGGCCACCAGCGCCTACGAGAATTCCACCGTCAGCCGCATCCTCGAACTGGTCGAGAACGCGGCCGAAAAGAAGGCGCGCACCGAGAACTTCATCACCCGCTTCGCGCGCGTCTACACCCCCATCGTGGTGGGCCTTGCGGCTGCGATCGCGGTGCTTCCTCCCCTGTTCATCGGCATCGCCACAGGCGACCTTTCCGGCACGGCAGCAGCAGCCGAGGGTGGAAACGTCTGGGCGGACTGGATCCTGCGCGGCCTGACGTTCCTGGTGGTGTCGTGCCCGTGCGCGCTTGTCATATCGGTTCCGCTGTCGTTCTTCGGCGGAATCGGCGGCGCCTCCCGCGCAGGCATACTTGTGAAGGGCTCCAACTACCTCGAGATGCTTTCCAAGGTGGACACGGTGGTGTTCGACAAGACGGGGACGTTGACCTCGGGGACGTTTGCCGTGACGGAGGTGCTGGTCGACGACGGCTTCACGAAGGAGCAGCTGCTGGAATACGCCGCCCACGCGGAAGCGCTGTCGAACCACCCCATCGCCGTGTCTATCCTGAAAGCCTACGACGGCACGGTCGACCTGAAGCGCGTCTCATCCAACGAGGAGAAAGGCGGCCATGGCGTCGAGGCCATCATCGACGGCGACATCGTGCTGGTGGGCAACGAGCGCCTGATGTACCTGCACGACGTCGACTACGAGACGCACGAGTTCATAGGCACGCAGGTGCACGTGGCCGTCAACGGCAGGCACGCGGGCACCATGGTCATCGGCGACACCGTGAAGGAAGACTCGCAGAAGGCCGTAGGCGACCTGCACGGCGAAGGCATCGGACGAGCCGTCATGCTGACCGGCGACGCGAAGCCCGTCGCCGAGGCCGTGGCCGAGCGCCTGGGGATCGATGGCTTCTACGCCGAACTTCTACCGCAGGACAAGGTAAGGCTGCTGGAAGAGATCATGGGCGAAGGCGGCCGGAAGGACGGCAATGCGGCGAACGAAGTCGCCAGCGACCCGAAGAAGCGGCACGTGGTCGCGTTCGTGGGC
>CBCTKQ010000139.1:0-4345 GCA_965147515.1 uncultured Eggerthellaceae bacterium
ACCGTGTGACGGGGGTTGAAGTAAAGCTTCAATGTGTTGCCATCGAGAACGGCGCGTACGGAAGTGCTCGCATAGTTCTCCGAGTCGATCGTGAAGTTCACCACCGTGGGTTCGCTGCCGATGTTGGTTGTTATTTCGGCCGATTCCAAATTGCCAGCAAGCTTTCCGCCCTCTACCCTGACGTTGTAGTCGCCCCATGTAGGAAGGGCAGTCCCGTTGGGCTTCTTTGCAGCAACGCTTATTGCGTCCTTTACGGGCTGCTCGGTAACCGAATCGAGATACTCGACCGTCAGCGTTTGCTCAGAAGGAAGGGCATTGACCTTGAGGCCAACTAGCCAGACGGGGTATTTGCCTCCGCCTAGACGGACGAACGGGATGTCGAAGTTATCCGTGTCCTTTGTTGTGTACCCAACGCCAGACTGGTTAGCCAGCTCGGTATAGGTGTTAGGCGACGAAACTTTTTTGTAGGCTTTTTTCTTCTCTACTGATGGCGCACTCGGCTGCGCTTTTACGCATACCTCTTGGATCTCCCAATATTGGGCGATGCTGAGAGCCATGCCGGGCTTGTCAGCAGTGGGGCTGTAATAATACGTTCTGTACTGGTCGCCGATTTTCTGGTTGTCAGCGGAATAGATCTGATAGATGACGCAACTTGGGGTTGATGCGCCCTGACCCTGTACCCATTCTGCTTCTGTGTAAGGCCAGTCTTTTGCGTTCATAATGACGTTGTCGCCAATATGAAGCTCCTGGTTGTAGTACAGGACAAGCTGCATTTCATTTGGGCTGAATGCTGTCCAATCTGTTGCTTGCCTGTATTCCCATGTGTTGGCGCTCTGGTTGAAGCGGAGAGCGGTTATAGCTGCGCTCGCATCGTACCAACGGTTGAGCATGGCATCCGTCTGCTTCTTTTTTTCGTCATCCGACAAATTTTGCGGCCTGAAGTACTCATCTATTGCATGCTGGTCAAGCTGCTGGTCGTTAATCAACTGCAGACGTGCATGGTGGAAGAGATAGGTCTTGCCGGCTTTATCTACCGCACTCTTGACAAAATCTTTCGGGGCTGCGCCTTCCTCGCTTCCGAGAGCAGTGGAAGCGCTTGCTTCGAAACTGTTTTGCTCCAAGGACGTGGTGGTGCACCAAGATTTCCCCATGATGGTCTGAGGTGATGCAGGGTAAACCCACTCGTCTTCTACTACATTCGCCGCTTCGGATTCCTCTTCCGAAAGTACCGCGGCTTCTCCGCAAGTGACTTTTATAGCTGCGCCGTTTGCAACTTCGCTGCCTTCAACCATAAAAACGCCGTCTGCATTAGGATCGAGTTCGCTTTTGATGCCGTTCTCGTCGATATAGCAGGTGCTGCCTACCGCATAGTCCTCGTCGGCATTTACGGTAAATTCGACGTCTTCGCCTTTTCTCGCTTCAAGCTCTGTATCGAGCTTGGTGTAAGGCTCGTACACGCCGCTCTCGTTCTTGACCGAAACTGTGGCTCCCTCGTCGATGTCCAACGCGAGAACGACATCCTGGCCTTCTTCGCCCTCAACGGGCTGCTGAGCAGAGGAGTCCCCTTCGGGCTGCTGTTGAACGGGCTCGTCCGAAGGCTGTGCCGGCTCTGGAGACACAGCGGGCTGGGTCGGTTCAGGCTCCGCCACCGGCGTAGAACCCTGATCTGCAACCTCTTCGACTGCCTCCGGTTCGACGGTTTGCGGCTGCTCTGTTTCTGTTGCCGTCTCTTTGTCGGCATCGCCGTTGGCAAACGCCGTGACGGTTGCCACGGGCAGCACCAGCAAGATAGCCAGTATGACCGCGACGATCTTCCCTTCCAGCGTTCCGCGGGCGTCGCTCAGACGTTCCAACATCCCCATGATTCTCTCCTTACCTCAAAGAACCAACCGGCTGCGCAGCGCGGGCGCCGCCGGCGAAATCCGAAACGAAAAAGCGCCCAAGTCCGCCGAGGCGACGGATGGGCGCAAATGCGGAAAGACGGCCGAGAACCAGCGCGGCCGTCTTCGAAAAGCATATTGAGTTGTGATTGTGATTCTTAGAGCATGGCTGGTCTTGAATGATTGCCGAAAGCTTTGCGGCAGCGTTCGGAAGCCTGAAGAGAAGCTTCCGGACGGATTGGGCTAAATCAGAAGCCCCCCCCCCGGCATTCAGAATCGGGGAGCAACCCGCCGACGCAGCAGAAGCCGACGCATACGCATCATATGAAATATGTGCCTGCGTCTTGATCATGCTTGGCTTCCCTTTCCTGCTGCTTCACGTTATACACGGGTATAGACACGGCATAGATGCCGCAGATGCAACGATAATACACTGTTTCGTTACTTTCCCATTGGTATTTCGTGAAATGACAGAGAAAAGATATACTAATGACAGGGTAAAGGCAGGTGATTTTATGGCAGATGAGGTGCTTGAAATCCATAGGCCGCAATGGCGCAACGAAGACTTGGCCCTTTTGTGCGGCATCGCGAATGCCGGCGGCGGCCAACTGATCGTCGGAGGCGCCGAAAGCACGCGTGCCCGGAACGTGCGCCGCATGTACAAGACGTTCGAAGCCATCCCCCAGCTTACCCAGCAGACGTTCGGTTTCGCCTGTCCGGCCGAACCCATCATGGACGGCCCCCACTTATGCCTTGAGATCGAAGTCCCCGCGGCCACAGAGCCCATCAGCTTCGAAGGGGAGTACTATCTGTACACGTCGCATGGCAACAGGCGCCTCGAAGGGAAAGAGCTTGCGGAGTTTCTTTCAGAAAGGCAAGCTGCAGACGAAGGGACTCCCGAAAGCGGCGATGGCGCAGGCGCAGACGGGCCTTCTTCCGGATCGGAGACCGAAAGGGGCGCCGAAGCCGACTCGGGCGACCACGCAAACGAGAAAGGCTCGCCAAAGCCCGAGGCGCAGCAAGCCCCTTCTTCCAAGAACGCCAAAGGCGTTAAAGCGAAGACCGTGCCTACCTTCAAGAACCGGTCTGTGGCGGCATCCAGGGACATCTACCTGACGAACACCGACGAATACGTGTTGAAGGTGCTGGTCGCTGACGGTCGAGCCACCGCGCCAAAGATCGCGTCACTGTTGGGGATAAGCGAAAGCACTGTGCGAAGGTCGTTCCGCCGGCTTAAGGAATACGGCATGATCGAACGTGTGGGGTCTGATAAGGCCGGATACTGGAAGGTTAACCTTTAGCCGCCTGCCGCTGCTAGGCTATACCGAACTCCTTGAAGAGCTGGTCGCGGTAGGCATCGTCGTGCGCGGCGCGCCTCAGGTCGTCGGGGCGGTCGGCCTCGAAAAGCGCGTCAATCAGCCGGCCAAAGCGCCTGTCTTCTTGTTCCTTGCCTTCCGCAAGGCCTTCTGCATGACCTTCCGCAAGGCCTTCTTTACGAGCCACTTTGATCCGAACGGCCATATCGTGCTCGAGCGTCATAACCCCCATGGCGTTTTCCTTCCACGCACGGCTTCTGTTGGCCTGCTTCACCAGCCCGTCTATGGACTTCACGAGAGCATTGTCCTCCACGGTTCCTTCCATGACGTATTTTAACAAGGATTTCAAGGTTGGGTTTGTGCAATGCTTCCAAGCTTTTGCGTTGAGCACAATCCATATAAACCCGCACTTTGGGTCAGCCGATGTGTCTTCCGAGCAATGCATGCTAAACGTGTAACGCGGGATTCCCTTCCCAAACGGGTCATGGCTACAGAGGAAGATGATGTAGCTCTCCGGAAGATCTTCGTATCGGGCGCCTGTGGGCGTCGACGTGACGTCCATGGCTGCTTGATAATACCTAAGGCGCTTGCCCAGGGCCGACTTGGGATAAGCCTGCATCTCGACGTCGAAAACGTGGTCCGAATCCTTCGCGAAGACGTCCAGCCGCACCGACTTCGCTTCAATGTCTGGAAGCAGCGACTTCTCGACGTCTACGTAGTCAAGCCTACCGACCTCGATGTCCAAAACGACCTGCAGGAAGCGCCTGCATACGTCTGGGTTGCGCATGACCCTGTCGAACATCGGCCAATCGGAAAACGTAAGATCTCTTGCCATTTGCCCTCCCCTTGTATGCCTTGTCGCCCTTTGGGAAGAGCATAGCGGCGCCATTCTAAACGTCGATTACAGAATGCTGTGCGTTTTGCCGTCAGGAGCCTAACGCGGCGGAGCGGATTGTTCTTACGTTATGCTGCTATGGAAAGAAATCAAGCCTTTTCGGAAGCAAGGACGGAGCTTGCCGGAAACACAAGCACGGCAGCTTTGGCGCAAGCAAACTGCTCCCGCGTGCCTATCTGCACCGTGCCAAAAGCGCACCCCGGGGCGTCCACGCAGCGTCTGGCAATACTTCGTCCGGTAGGACGAAATATTAC
>CBCTKQ010000140.1:0-4226 GCA_965147515.1 uncultured Eggerthellaceae bacterium
GTTGGGGCCAGCTCCTCTATCTCCTTCAGGGTGAGCAGCTTGCTCATGGGCACCTTGGGCCCCACGTCGGGGGACAGCGGCGCGTTTTCCGTGAGCCGCTTCGTCTCCTCGTACCGGTCGCGCGCAAGCAGCGCCGCGCCGAAGGCTCCCATGTTGCCCGCGATGTCGGGCCGCACTGCGTTCACTTCGGAAAGCTGCTCGAAGGCGCGCAGCACCGCGTCGTTCAGGAACGTTCCGCCCTGCACGATGACCTTGTCGCCCACGTCGTGCGGGTCGCGGATCTTGATGACCTTGAAAAGCGCGTTCTTGATGACGGATATGGCCAGGCCCGCCGCGATGTCGCCGACGGTTGCGCCTTCCTTCTGCGCCTGCTTCACGCGCGAGTTCATGAACACGGTGCAGCGGCTTCCCAGGTCCACCGGGCTCTTGGCGCCGATGGCCGTTTTGGCGAAGTCGGCCACGTCTAGGTCGAGCCCGCTGGCGAAGCTCTCGATGAAGCTTCCGCAGCCCGAGCTGCACGCCTCGTTCAGCATGATGTGGTCGATCACGCCGTCCTTCACGCGCAGGCACTTCATGTCCTGGCCGCCGATGTCAAGGATGAATTCCACCCCGGGCAGCATCTCCTGGGCGCCGCGGAGGTGCGCAACCGTCTCTATCTCGCCGGAGTCCACCTGCAGGGCCTCGAGCAGCAGCCCCTCGCCGTAGCCCGTGACGGTGGAATGCCCGATGGCGACAAGCTGTTCGCCGGTTTCGGGGTCGCGGGGAAGCTGCGAGTACAGCTCGGCCATGGCGGCCTTCGCGCACCCCAGCACGTCGCCTTTGTTGGACGCGTAGGTGGACCACAGCAGGCTTCCGTCCTCGCCGATCAGCGCCGCCTTGAAGGTGGTCGACCCGGCGTCGATGCCAAGGAACGCCACCCCGCGGTAGTCGGCCAGGCTCGCGCGTTTCACCTTCTCGCGGTCGTGTCTCTCGCGGAACTCGGCCAGCTCCGCGTCGCTCGCGAACAGCGGGTCAAGGCGCACGACCTCGGACCCCTGCATGTCGCCCAGGCCCTCGAGGCGCTTCAGCACCTCGGGCACCGTCTCGGCCGCGCACGCGTCGGCGGCGCCAGCTATGGCGCACCCGCTTGCCACGAACAGGTGGGCGTCGTCGGGCACGATTATGGCGTCGCCTTCCAGCCCCAGCGTCTCGTAGAAGCGGTTGCGAAGCTCGGGAAGGTACTGCAGCGGGCCGCCCAGGAAGGCGACGTTGCCGCGGATGGGCCGGCCGCACGCCAGGCCCGATATGGTCTGCGTGACCACCGACTGGAATATGGACGCGGCGATGTCTTCCTTGCGCGCGCCCTCGTTCAGCAGCGGCTGCACGTCGGTCTTCGCGAACACGCCGCAGCGGCTGGCGATGGGGTATATGGTGGTGTGGCTCTTCGCCAGCTCGTTCAGGCCGCCGGCGTCGGTGTTCAGAAGCGAGGCCATCTGGTCGATGAAGGCGCCCGTGCCGCCGGCGCAGGTGCCGTTCATGCGCTGCTCGATGCCGTTGTCGAAGTAGATGATCTTCGCGTCCTCGCCGCCTAGCTCGATGGCGACGTCGGTGGCGGGGATGAACGTCTCCACCGCCGTCTTGCTGGCGATGACCTCCTGCACGAACCGGATGCCCAGCCACTGGGACAGAAGCAGCCCGCCCGACCCGGTGATCGCGATGGTCATGGGCTCGTTGGGGTACGCCTCGGCCGCCTGGCGCAGCACGTCGATGATGGTGGCGCGCACGTCGGCGTGATGGCGTTGGTACACCGACCACAGCACCTTGTTCGAGTCGTCCAGGATGGCGAGCTTCACCGTGGTGGACCCCACGTCTATGCCGATGTGCAGCGATGCCTTCGCGCCTTCGCAGGCCGCGCCGGTGTCGGTTGCCGTCGAGCAGGCCGCGTCGGGCGCATCGTCCGCCGCGCCTTCCGACACGCGCGTGACGCGCATCACGGCCTCGTTCTCGGTGGCGTCCTCTATCTTGACGTACTTGCTTCTTGCGCTTCCGCCTTCGGTCTTTCCTTTTTTGCCGAATACTGCCATTGCGTTTTCCTTAGAATGTCTTTTTTCAAGGCAAGGATTCTACAGTGCGGAACGGGGGTTGTACAGTTCCGCAAGAACGTTCCATAGGGTGCGACAAGGGGGCATTACCGGCGCCTACCGCACGAAGTTCGTCCTCTCGGGCGGCTCGGGCTTGGGGCGCTTGACGCCGGCCGCGTCGGCGGCCTCCTGGCACTTCAGGAAGTATGCCATGTTGTGTCCCAGCACACGCATGGTGCGCAGACCTTCCGCATCCTGGTCGGCGTCCTCGGCGGTAACGCCGTACACCATGTTCCAATAGCTGGACGATATTATCGGCATCTGCACGATGGTGTAGTACTTGTTCAGCTGGTCGAAGGTGCTGGCGCATCCGCCGCGGCGCGCAACGACCACCGACGCCGCAGGCTTGAAGGGGTAGAAGTTGACGCCGCCCATCGCCTGCGAATAGAACGAGCGGTCCATGAACGACGTGATGGCGCCGCTTGCGGCCGCGTAGTGGACGGGCGTGCCGAACACGAAGCCGTCGTAGTCGGCTGCCAGATGGTTGAACTCGTTAACCACGTCGCCGAAGACGCATTCGCCGTCGTGCGTGGCGCAGTGGCCGCAACCGATGCAGCCGGCGATGGGCTTGTTGCCCACCCAGAACCTTCCCACCTCGATGCCGTCGTCCTCCAGAGCACGCTGCACCTCGTCGAGCGCCCGGTTCGTCGTGCCGTTCTTGTGTGGAGAGCCGTTCACCAGCATCACTTTCATACTTGCCGTCCTTTCCGAGCATGACATTGCATGCGTCAGGGCACGTCGGGGACGTTCGCCTTAGGCATGTCGGGCTCGATGCACCAAAAGAGAACGTCCCCCAACGCGCCCGAGCGTCCTATTGCGCGTTTCTTCTTTGTACTAATATGAATTGTAATCCAACACAAACCGGCAGAAGGAAGCAGCATGATCGACCAGCACATGTACGACCTGGGCGCCGCGCCCAACAAGATCCGCGAGCTGTTCATGTACGGCCTCGAACGGAAGGCGCAGATAGGGGCCGACAAGGTGTACGACTACAGCATAGGCAACCCCAGCGTCCCCGCTCCCCCGCAGGTGAAGAAGGCGTTCCTTGACCTGTTGGACGACGACCCGGTGAAGACGCACGAGTACACGCCTTCGCCCGGCGACCCCGCGGTGCGCGCGGCCATCGCCGAGCACATATCGAAGACCAACGGCGTCGCGGCCAAGGCGTCGAACGTATACATAACATCAGGCGCCAGCTCGGCCATCGCCATATCGCTCTGCGCCATAACGAACCCCGGCGACGAGGTGGTCACCGTGTCGCCCTACTTCCCCGAGTACAAGACGTGGACCGAGACGGCGCAGTGCAAGCTGGTGGAAGTGCCTGCCTCCGAGCCGAGCTTCCAGATGGACCTGGACGCCATCGAGGCGGCCATCAATGGCCGCACCAGCGCGATAATCCTCAACACGCCCAACAACCCCACCGGAGCGGTGTACCCCCGCAAGGCGCTCGAGGCGCTGGCCGACATGCTTCGCCACAAGGAATCCGAGCTCGGGCGCAAGATCTTCCTGATCAGCGACGAGCCCTACCGCGAGCTGGTCTACGGCGCCGAAGTGGCCTACATCCCCTCGCTGTACGACGACACCATCGTGTGCTACACGTGGTCGAAGTCGCTGTCGCTGCCAGGAGAGCGCATCGGTTACATATATGTGAACGAAGCGATCGAAGGCGACGGCGCCGTGTTCACGGCCGTGTCGGGGGCAGGCCGCGCGCTTGGATACATATGCGCCCCCGTGCTGCTGCAGCGCGTGGTGGCGCGCTGCCTGGACGTTCCGGCCGACGTTTCGGAATACGCCAAGAACCGCGAGGTCCTGACAAGCATGCTGCGCGGGATCGGGTACGAGTTCGTCGAGCCCGACGGCGCGTTCTACCTGTGGATGCGCTCGCTGGAACCGGATGCCGAGGCGTTTTCCGAGCGCGCCAAGCAGTTCGAGCTGCTGCTGGTTCCCTCGAACAGCTTCGGATGCTCAGGGTGGGTGCGGCTTTCCTACTGCATCGCCGAGAAGACGATTCGCGACAGCGAGCACGCCCTGCAGGCGCTGTACGAGAGCTACCAGGCGTAAACGACGCAAAAAAAATCACATCTCGGATGTTGGCCAAAGGGAGTC
>CBCTKQ010000141.1:0-4138 GCA_965147515.1 uncultured Eggerthellaceae bacterium
GCTCATGCTGGTCGTGGCGCTCGTGGCGGTGCCGCTTGCAGTGGTGCTCGGGGCCTTCCTGGACCGTTCGGCCTACGTGCTCGGCAGCATTGTCGTGGTGGTGCTGTCCATGGTGCCCTTCTTCGCGTCGTTCGAGCGGCGCCGCCCGCAGGCGCGAGAGCTGGTCACGCTGGCGGTCATGATCGCGCTGGCGGTGGCATCGCGTGCGGCCTTCGCATTCGTTCCCAGCTTCAAGCCCATGGCGGGAATCGTCATGGTCACGGGCATCGCGTTAGGGGCCTCGTCGGGGTTCCTTGCGGGGTCGCTTGCGGCCTTCGTCAGCAACTTCATATTCGGGCAGGGGCCATGGACGCCGTGGCAGATGCTCGCGTTCGGGCTGGGAGGCTGCCTGTTCGGATTCCTGGCGGACCGCGGGGTGGTGCCGCGCGGGTCGTGGGACATGAAGACGCGCATCCTGGTGAGCCTAGGCGGCGGCCTCTACATAATGCTGGTGGGCGGCCCCATTCTGGACACCAGCTCGCTGGTGTGGATGGTGGGCTCGCTCGCTCCCGATTCGGCGCTTGCCGTGTACGTGGCAGGCGCGCCGTTCAACGCGGTGCATGGCCTGGCGACGTTCGCCACCATCGCGCTTGTGGGCAACGCCATCTTGGACAGGCTCGCCCGCCTGCGCACCAAGTACGGCATGATGGAATGAGCGTGTTGGCGCCCTACATCCTGCTTTGCGAACAGTCTTCCTAAGAGGCAATCTCCGCTAGCTTCGCTATGACGGCGTCGTTGCCCTCGATCAGCTCGCCGTCGATGTACAGGAACGGGATGTTGTCGGCGTTTCCGCCCAGCGCGGTGAGCTCGGCGTAGGGCTGCTCCTGCTCGACGTCGCGCAGGTCCAACTCGATGCCGTGCTCGTTCGCGTAGTTGACCGCCGCTGAGCACGTGGCGCAGGGCGCCCAGTAGTACAGTATCGGCTTCTCCATGTCTGCATCCTTCCTTTGGTTGCGCTCATGGCGTTTGCTCAAATGAGCTTCAGTAAAACGCATTTGAGCGTTGCAAGACATTATCTTGCCTTTGTCCGACTATGCCAAATTGCTGGCGTCTTTGCATAGGAGGGTGCGGCGACGAAACTGTTCGAGGGAATGAAAAGAGGGAGCCATATGGCTCCCTCCTGTGATCCTGGTGGAGACGATGGGACTTGAACCCACGACATCCACGTTGCGAACGTGGCGCTCTCCCAACTGAGCTACGCCCCCAGATGTGCCGCCGAAGCGAACCTGCCCATTCTACAACAAAGCCGACGGAGTGTGAACGGGCGAATTGCGGCGCAGGCGCCGCGGCTTGCGCGAACCTCGCCGTCTAGGAAAGCACGCGCTCCTCGTCGTCGTGGAACAGCTTGACGTTCTCGGGAAGGGGCTCGGGGTCGGGGTCGTCTGCCTCGATGAACTCGCCGAAGATGGGCTCGCCGTTCTGCGACAGCTCGACCATGCCCGTGAGCACGTCGGCGAACTGGAACGAGTGGCGCGCCTTGGCGCCGCGCTTGCGCTCGACCTCCATGATGAACAGGCGAGGATGCACCTGTGTCAGGATGCCTTCGTTTTCGACTATCTTCGAGCGGCCCATGTTGGCGCGCACCTTGATGCGGCTTCCGACGAAGTCGTTCAGCGTGTCATGGATGGAATCGACGATGCCTGCCTGCTTGACCAGATCCATATAGAACCCCTTAGATTCGACTCAGTTTTGAGCAGCCATACTAACTCCTGCAGGGCGAACGGTCTATTTGCGGCCGCGAGCGGCACAACACGTATATACTTCTAACATGCGTGCGAAACGCATGCCATTCCGTTCTTAAAAGCATCTAGATTGGAGCAGACATGTCAGCCTTGGGAATCGTCCTTGTAGTGGTCGTCGCCATAGTGGTCGTTCTGGTGGCGGCGGTCATAGGCATGTACAACAACCTCGTGAAGCTGCGCAACCGCGTCGACAACGCATGGGCGCAGATCGACGTGCAACTGCAGCGCAGGCTCGACCTGGTGCCGAACCTGGTCGAGACGGTGAAGGGCTATGCCGGCCACGAGAGCGGCACGCTGCAGAAGGTCACCGAAGCGCGCACGGCCGTCATGGGCGCCAAGACCCCCGAGGGGAAGATGGAGGCCGACAACGCGCTCACGGGAACCCTGAAGAGCCTGTTCGCGGTGGCCGAGGCCTACCCCGACCTGAAGGCCAACGCCAACTTCCAGCAGCTGCAGTCCGAGCTTTCCCAGACCGAGGACAAGATCAGCTACATGCGCCAGAGCTACAACGACACGGTCATGAAGTACAACACGGCCATCGAGACGTTCCCCGGCGTGGTGTTCGCGGGCATGTTCCACTTCGAGCGCCGCGACAGCTTCGACGCCGAGGCGGTGGCCGACGTGGCCCCGCAGGTCTCCTTCTCGCAGGAGTAGCGCATGTTCCTGCATCGCTTCCGGAATGCCGTTCCTGCCTCGGAGGGGGCTCATGCCCCTGCGGTCGCGGCTCGCTCGCTTGCGATCGCCTTCGTGATCGCAGCAGCGGTCCTCCTGCTGCTGGCGTGCCCGCAGACGGCGCTTGCGAAAAGCTACAGCATGCCCCGGGTGGACATCGCCGCCGAGGTGCAGCCAGACGGGGCGCTGCAGGTGCAGGAGCAGCGCACCTTCGACTTCGACGGCAGCTTCACTTGCGTATGGTGGACCTTCGACAGCCTGCCCGCCGGCTCGTCGCTGGAGGTCACGGGCGTCAGCCTGACCGATGGCTCCGGGCGTGCGTCCGAGCTTTCCGAGGTGCCCTTCCAGACGCAGTGGCGAAGCTCCGGAGGCCCCGGCTATGCGAGCTATTCCGTAGACGTCGCGCAGGCCTCCGTGTACGTGTTCTTCGAAGCTGACGACGAGCAGCTCACGGTCGGCCTTTCATACCGCATGGAAGGCGCCGCGCAGGCGCATTCCGACGTCGCCGAGCTGTACTGGCAATACGTCGGAAGCCAGTGGGCCGAAGCCTCCGACGACGTCGCCTGCACCATCACGCTGCCCGTGCCCGAAGGCGCAGCCGTCCAGGCAGGGGAGAACGTGCGCGCCTGGGGCCATGGCCCGCTCGACGGCGACGTGTCCGTCAACGACGACGGCACGGTGACCTACGTCGTGCCCAGCGTCGCGCCGGGCGAGTTCGCCGAGGCGCGCATCGCGTTCCCGACCGACTGGCTTGTCGGCATCGACGCCTCCGACGTGATTGCCGGCGACGCGCTTCCGGGCATCCTTTCCGAGGAGCAGCAATGGGCCGACCAGGCCAACGCGCGCCGAGGTGCGGCAGTCGCGCTGTTGGTCGGATGCATCCTCGTGGCGCTTGCCCTGATCGCGTGGGCGCTGGTCATGTTCTTCAGGCACGGCAGGGAATACAAGCCCAAGTTCCAGGAGGAATACTGGCGCGACGTGCCCGACCCGAAGGCGCAGCCGCCCGAGATAGGCCGCCTTTGGCGCTGGGAGAAGGAAAGCCCAGACGACTTCACGGCCGAGATCATGCAGCTGGCGCACAAGGGCGCCATCCGCATGGAGAAAGGGTCGTACGCCGACGAGCGCGGACGTCTGGTTGAGGACTACTGCATGGTGAAGGTGCCCGAGGTCGCCGACGCGGTCAACGCGGGTTCTGACCCCGTGGGAAGGGCCGTCCTCGACATGCTGTTCGACAAGTTCCCTGCAGGCGGCTCGGCAGCGACGGAATCGTCACAGCAGCACGTCTGGTTCGGCACCATAAACAAGTACGGCGAGAAGCACCCCGAGGAATTCAACCGGGCGATGAGCCTCTTCCAGGCAACGCTTAGCCGCAAGGTTGACAACCTCGACTACTTCGAGGCGAAGGGCTCCATGCTGAAGATGGCTATGGCGACGATCGCCATGTTCGTGGCCGTTGGCAGCGTCGTGCTGGGCGTCTGGGTCGAGAACTTCGTGCCTGCCGTTGCGGGAGTCGTGGCCGGAATCGTCCTGTTCGTGATATCGCGCTTCATGAGCCGCATGACGCGCCACGGCGCCGAGGTGCGCGCCAAGGCCGAGGCGCTGAAGCGGTGGCTGACCGACTTCTCGGCGCTTGACGAGCGCCCTCCCACCGACGTGAAGGTGTGGGGCGAGTTCATGGTGTACGC
>CBCTKQ010000142.1:0-4101 GCA_965147515.1 uncultured Eggerthellaceae bacterium
CCTATCCTTCGTAGGTGACGCGCGCGCCTTGGGGGGTGTCCTCTATCACGAAGCCTAGGCCGACCAGTCCGTTGCGCACTCCGTCGGCCAGTCCCCAGTCCTTGTTCGAGCGCGCCAGGGCGCGGGCCTCAAGCAGCGCCTCCACCGCCTCCATGGCGTCGCTTCCGCCGTAGCCTGCAAGCTCAGCGGCCAGGTCGATAACCTCGGCGGGGTACTCGCTCGCAACTCCGTCGCCCTGCTCGTCCACCAGCTTGATGCCCAGCACGTCCAGAAGCTCGACGATCTTGTCGCGCGCCACGACGGCGGCCTCGGCGTCGGCAATCGAAAGCGACTTCCCCGACACCATCGTGTTCAAATCGCCCACCAGAGTGAACAGGGCGCCTAGCGCGGCCGGGGCGTTGAAGTCGTCGTCCATGGCGTCGGCGAAGGCGGCCGCCGTCTCGTCGACCTTCGCCTTCAGCGTCGCCGCGTCCAGGGCGTCGGGGGTTTCGGCGCTTGCGTTCGCGCACAGCCAGTCCACGTTCTTCACGGCGTTCTCGATGCGCGCCAGCGCCGCGTCGGCCTCGCTCAGGCGCTCCACCGAGAAGTCAAGCGGCGAGCGGTAGTGCGTCTGCAGCATCAGCATTCGAAGCGCCGCCGGCCGCACCTCGTCGAGCACTTCGTGTAGCAGCAGGAAGTTGCCCAGCGACTTCGACATCTTCTCGGAATTGACCTGCAGCATCCCCGAATGCATCCAGTACCGGGCGAACGTGCCTCCGCATGCGCATTCCGACTGCGCGCACTCGTTCTCATGGTGGGGGAACACCAGGTCGGCGCCACCGCCGTGGATGTCGAACGGCAGCCCCAGGTACTTTTCGGACATGGCCGAGCATTCGATGTGCCACCCCGGGCGTCCCGGCCCCCAAGGCGAGTCCCACGAAGGCTCGCCAGGCTTCGCCGCCTTCCAAAGAGCGAAGTCCAGCGGGTCGTGCTTGCGGTCGGCCACGTCGGCGTTGCCCTGCGCCTCTGCGCGAAGCTCGCGATGCCCCTGCTCCATCTCGTCTATGTTGCGCCCCGAAAGCGATCCGTAGTGCGGGTCGCTTCGCACCGAGAAGTAGACGTCGCCGTCCTCCACGTAGGCGTGCCCCTTCTCGATCAAGGTCTCCACCAGCGCGAGCATCGCGTCCATCTCCTCGGTGGCTTTCGGACGGATGGTGGGGTCGGCCACCCCCGCGCGGTGCATGTCACCGATGAACGCCTCGGTGTACTCGGCCGCCACCTCGGCGGCGGTGCGTCCTTCCTCGGCCGCCCGTGCGATGATCTTGTCGTCGACGTCGGTCACGTTCTGCACGAACTTCACGTCGAACCCGCGCCATTCCAGGTAGCGGCGGATGGTGTCGAACGATATGAACGTGCGCGCGTTTCCTATATGTATGCGGTTGTACACGGTGGGGCCGCACACGTACATGCTCACCTCGCCCTCGCGCAGGGGGACGAAGTCGACCTTCTTGTGCTGCTTGGTGTCGTAAAGGCGGATCATGTGAACTCCTCGGGCTTGCTGGGTTCGCGGAATCGTTGGGAACATGGTAAACCAAAAGAAGCCGACGGGCGTGCCGTGCTTCATTGGATATTGGCAGTTTGCCAATAGTTCCAAACCGCAATAATTCGGGAATATGATATTTCGCCGAAAAAGTCTGGCGGAAACAAAGACAGAATGGTAAAGATGCATTATCCTTTAGCCACATCGAATCACTAGCAATCGATAGGAGAGTGCATTATGTGTTTTAGACCCGCAGATGCCGGTGGCGCCGGCAACATGACCTGCCCCGAGTGCGGCAAGGAAGTTCAGCCCATGGGCGGCCTCGTCATGAAGAAGTGCCCCTTCTGCAAGGCCGACTGGACCAAGTACATGAACCCTGACGGCACCCCCAACGCCGAGGCCATCGCTGCCGCTCAGGGCGGCGCAGGCGCTCCTGGCGCTCCGGCTGCCCCTGGTGCCCCTGCTGCTCCTGGCGCTCCGGCTGCCCCGAAGGCTCCTGGTGCGTAAGATTCGCGAACGCGAACTTCCAAGGCTCCTCCGGGAGCCTTTTTTATGCTTGACAACATATTAGACACTGTCATATAGTGTACATGGTCTAAAGCATGCAACGAGGCCCGGTTCCAGGAAATCCTGTGCCGGGCCTTGTTGTCTCCTATAATGTTGCCCAAAAAAGGAGCGCGCATGGGCAACTTCTTCGCCAACCTGAACGAAAAGATGCAGAACTTCATGGCCGGCCGCAACGGTGCGGACAAGCTGGCCAGATGGACGCTCGGCGCGTCCGTGGTCGTGCTGCTGGTCAACATGCTCGTTCCGAACGTCGTGCTGTCCATGCTCAGCTACGCCCTGCTGTTCTATTGCGTCTACCGCATGTTCTCCAGCAACGTGGCTGCGCGCAGGCAGGAAAACGAGAAGTTCGAGCAGTTACTGGGAAGGTTCTCGCGTGGACGTTCGGGGTCGTCGGGTGCATCGGGTGCGGCAGGGTCGTCCCGCAAAACGACCGGTTCCGGCAACGCGGGCGCATCCGGCGCCGCGTCGTCGGCAGCCGACAAGCAGAAGCTCACCTTCGCCTGCGAGAAGTGCGGCCAGTCGCTCTCGGTCCCCAAGGGCCGCGGAACCTTGAAGGTCACGTGCCCGAAATGCAACCACCAGCAGAAGGTGAAGTCGTAGGGGTCTTGCGTGTTCGGTGTCGCGGTCGCAAGCCTGCAGCAGGTAGGAGAAGACGAGCGAAGGCGCTACCAGTCGCTCTACTGCGGGCTGTGCCTCGCCCTTAAAGAGGAATACGGCCAGGTCAGCCGCGCCGCGCTTAGTTACGACCTTGCCTTTCTCGCCATGTTGTACGACTCGCTCTACGAACCCGTCGAGCAAGTGGGGGAGACCCACTGCATCACGCATCCCCGCAAGAAGGTTTCCTACGCCGTCAGCGAGTTCAGCCGTTACTGTGCGGGGCTTTCGGTCGCGCTGGCGTACCACAAGTGCCTTGACGACATCGCTGACGACGCGTCGCGCAGGGCCAAGGTCGCCCGGAAGGCGCTGCAGGGCGCATACGGGAAAGCCGTGCTGTCCTTGCCCGAGCAATGCCTCGTCATCGAGGAGGCCATGCGTGCCATAGGGTCCATCGAACGCGATTCGGGCGCCGGCCCCGACGCGGCGTCGGTCGCCTTCGGAGACATGCTGGGCTTCCTGTTCGAGTGCGTCCCCGGGCATTTTCCCGACGTCTGGTCGGGAAAGCTTCGCGAGCTCGGCTTCTGGCTGGGGCGCTTCGTGTACCTGATGGACGCCGCCGTCGACTTCGCGCAGGATGCCAAGACCGGCTCGTACAACCCCTTCGTCCGGCTTGGCCCGGAACCCGATCCCGCAGCCATGCGCGAAGTGCTGGCGACGCTTGCCGGCCGCGCCTGCGACGTGTTCGAGCGGCTGCCCTTGGTGCAGGACGCGCACCTCATGCGAAGCGTGCTGTACTCGGGCATATGGCAGAAGTTCAACGCGGAATACCGTATGTAGCGCGTCATGCAGGCTGCATGCCTCTCTCATCCGATTCGACGTCCCATTGCGAGGATTCGACGGGGCTTATAGCGAAGAGGAGATGCAGCGGCGTTTGCTGCGGCTACCTGTGAGCGCATGAGCCTTAAGTCGAATCTTCGCCTTATACGCCCCGTCGAATCCCCGCAACGTCTCATAAGGATTTCGAGCAGGCATGCAGCCTGCGCGGTGTTCGTCACTTCCATGTCATGAATGCTATGCGACTATGTCAAATAGTCGATTAAGTCTTGCATAACTGTGCACGGGTTGATTAAATATCGAGATGAAACCCTTGCCCCGGCTTCCGGGGCTTCACGTCTCCGATAGGAAGGAAAACCATGTCGTCTTGCGCCCCCATAGGACAGAAGCGCCGGCTGTTCAAGGACGCCGGCCGTGCGTGCCCTGCCGACTACCGCATAGCGCCCGACGCCTTCGCCGGCGAGCCCGAAGTCGGATGCGACGTGCTCTACGTCGTCGGCGGCCTGTACGGCAAACCGTTCGCGGCCGAGGCCGTGGACGCGCTGGTGGAATCGGAAGGCGACGCCGACGTCAAGGTGGTGCTG
>CBCTKQ010000143.1:0-4077 GCA_965147515.1 uncultured Eggerthellaceae bacterium
ATACCCGTGTCGGGCACGCATGCCCATTCGTGGGTCATGTCCTTCGACGACGAGCTGGAATCGTTCAGGGAGTACGCGAGGCTGTTCCCCAACAACTGCACCCTGCTGGTCGACACGTTCGACGTCGAGCAGGGCGTGCGCAACGCCATAACCGTGGGACTCGAGATGCGCGAGCGTGGGGAAGAGCTGGCGGGAATCCGCATAGACTCCGGCGACCTGGCATGGCTTTCGAAGATGGCACGGCGCATGCTCGACGAAGCGGGGCTTCCCGACGTCGGCATAGTGCTGTCGAACGACCTGGACGAGCGCACGATCAAGTCCATCTTGGACGAGGGCGCCCCGGTTGCGGCATGGGGGGTGGGCACGAAGCTGGCCACGGCCTACGACCAGCCGTCGCTCGGAGGCGTGTACAAGCTGTCCGCCGTGCGCAACGGCGACGACGAGGAATGGAGCGACCGCCTGAAGGTGTCGGAATCGGCCGCGAAGACCACCATCCCCGGCGTGCTGAACATAAGGCGCTACTTCGACGAGGATGGCAAGATAGCCGGCGACATGGTGTTCGACGTGACGCGAGGGGTCAGCGAAGGCGAAGTGATAGTCGACCCGCTGGATGCGCTTCGCCAGAAGCGGCTGGAGGGAATGGACTGGGTGCAGCTGTTGGTGCCGCTGGCCCGCGACGGAAGGTCCGTGCCTGACGCGCAGTGCTCGGCAATGGACGCCCGCGCCCGTGCCGCCGCCCAGCTGGAGACGCTGGACGAGACCCAGCTGAGGATGTTGAACCCGCACACGTATCCGGTTGGTTTCGAACGCACCCTGCACGACCGGCGCAGCTCGCTGGTCGCCAGGATGAGGAACATTTCCGAATAGCGCGCCATGCGCCTGCAGGGCGCACGACCATGAAAGGAAAGACATGCCGAACTGCCATCTGATAGTCGACTCGTGCAGCGACCTGCCTTACGAGCTGGTCGACCGCGAGGGCATAACGCTTCTGAAGTTCCCCTACATCGAAGGCGGCGAGACGTTCGACGACGACCTGTTCCGCAGCATCTCCGCCAAGGAATTCTACGACGGGATGCGCAAGGGTGCCGAGCCTTCCACCGCGCAGCTTTCCGTGCCGCTCCTGCAGGACACGTTCCGCGCGGCTGCCGAGGCCGGTGTGCCCACCGTGTACATGTCGTTCACCAGCGGCCTTTCCGGAAGCTTCGACGTGGCCATGCTGGTGCGCGACCAGATCCTCGAGGAGTTCCCCGACTTCGAGCTGTACGTCGTCGACACGAAGCTCGCCTCCGTCGCGGAGGGCTTCATAGTGTTCGAGGCCATATCGCTGTGGGAGAAGGGCGCCACGGCCAAGGAGCTGGCGGAATGGACAGAGGAGGCCCACAACTACGTGGCGTGCGAGTTCATGGTGGAGGACCTCGAAGCCTTGAAGCGCGGAGGGCGCATTCCTTCGTCCGTGGCGGTGGCCGGCGCCGCGCTGGACGTCAAGCCCTTGCTCACCATCGACCTGGACGGAAAGCTGCAGCTGACCGGCGTGGCCCGCGGCCGCAAGAAGGCCATGAGGCACATGGCCGACTTCTACGAGAAGAACGTGAACACCGACGGGCCCACGCGCTGCGTGTTCCTGGGCAACGCGGACTGCCCGAAGGACATGGAGAAGCTGAAGGGCATGATCCAGAAGGCCGACCCCGACACCCTTTTCGTGGAGTCGTCCATCGGCCCGGTCATCGGGTCGCACACGGGCCCCGGCATGCTGGCCGTGGTGTTCTGGGGAGATGACAAGCGCGAGAACCTTTCCGTGGCCGACAGGATCGCCAAGCGCATAAAAGGGGACAAATGATGCCAAGCTATGCTTTCAGGGGCAACGAGGCGTTCGCCTCGGCCATGGAGGACCGGCTTTCGGACGCAGGGTACGTGCGTGTCGAAGGCCTTGACGAAGCCGACTTCGTCGTGACCTTCTGCACGTCTATGACGGCACTCGAAGAGCTGTACTTCGGGGACGACGCGCTCGTGCAGACCGCCGCGGAAGGCACCGTGGTCGTGGACGCGTCGGCCTGCACGCCCAACCTTGCGGCCGAGATCGCCGCCGTGGCGGCCGTGAGCAACCTTTCGATGGTTTCGGCGCCCATGGTGGTCAAGAACAAGGTGGCTGCCGACGCGTTCGCCCATTCGAACCTTATGTGCTTCGCGGGTTCCGAGGACGGCGGGGTGGAAGGCGCGCTTCCGCTTTTGGAGGTGCTGTTCGGCGACGTGCAAGTGGCCGCAGACGCCGGCGCGGCCCAGCTGGCCAGGGCTGCGAGCACCATTCAGAACACGGCCGAGATGGTGTCCGCCATAGAGGCGCTTTCCCTGTTCAAGGCCTGCTCGGACTCGGTGTCGTCCGGAATCAACGTGAAGGCCCTCGTGCCCGACGCGACTTCGCCAGAGGCTTCGTTCATCATCAAGGCCGTGCGCGACGAGCGCTTCAAGGGCGATTACACCGTCGAGATGCTGATGAGCGAGCTTTCGGCGGCCATAATGACGGGCGACGACTACGAGACCATCCTTCCGCAGACCGAGGCCGCCTTCCATCTGTTCGAGCTGCTCGCCATGATAGGCGGGTCTGACATGTCGCCAGCGGCGCTTTCGCTTGTGTACGAGGGCGAGCCTGCACATGCGGACGGCGATGGCGAGGGCGGCGAGGGCGGCGAGGGCGGAAGCCGCGTCGATGCGCATGGGCTTGACTGGGGGCGCGTCGAACAGCTTTACGGGCACGACGGAGCCGACGACGCCGTCGAGGAGTACGGAAGCGACGCCTTCGACGCGGACGGCGACGGCGACCCATACGACGACGATGACTTCGTCAGCGGATTTGGATACTCCATCAACTAGCCCGAACCCTTCCGGGTGCATGCTGTGCCCGCACGCCTGCGGCGTCGACCGCGGCGCGGGCGACCTTGGCGTGTGCGGCGCCGGGCCTGACATGGCGGTGTCGCGTGCGGCCCTGCATTTCTGGGAGGAGCCGCCCATCAGCGGCGATGCCGGAAGCGGGACTATATTCTTCGCGAACTGCAACCTTCGATGCTGTTACTGCCAGAACGCTGCGATATCGCGCGGCGGGGCCGGAAGGGCCGCAAGCGTGCGCGAGGTGGCCGGCATGATGCTCGACCTGCAGCGTCAGGGCGCCATGAACGTCAACCTGGTCACGCCCACGCATTATTCCGACGCCGTGCGTGCCGCCGTGGCTGTTGCGCGCGAAGAAGGGCTGGGACTGCCTGTCGTCTGGAACACGAGCGGCTACGAGACCGTCGAGAACGTGCGCGCAAACAAGGGCACCGTGGACGTCTACCTCACCGACTTCAAGTACTTCGACGACAGGATGTCGAGGGCGTATTCCGGGGTCTCAGACTATGTGGAGGTGGCGACGAGCGCCTTGGAGGCCATGGTCGAGTGCGCAGGCATGCCGGAATACGACGACTTCGGCGGCGTGGAGCGCATGACGCGGGGAGTCGTGGTGCGCCATCTTCTGCTGCCCGGAGGCCTGGACGATTCGAAGGCCGTGCTGCGGCTTCTGCGGCATCGCTTCGGAAGCAGCGTCAGGGTGTCCATAATGAACCAGTACACCCCCGTGCTTGCTTCCGCCGCCGAAGGTGGCGATGCCGTGGCGAAGGCAACGCTGGAAAGGCACCCTCAGCTTGCAAACGCCGTGTCGGACGCCGACTACGAAGAGCTTTTGGACTACGCCGACGCCATAGGCCTGGAGGACTACTTCTGGCAGGACGGCGGAACCTGCGAGGAGAGCTTCATCCCCGACTTCGAGTAACTGGAGAAAAGGTCAGATGGGTTGCGGAATGCCCAACCGAATCCGCGCTCCGCTGCTCGCCTTCGGCTCGTGCGCTTCGCTCCCTCGCATTCATATGCGGCCCTTCGGGCCTCGTTTTTGTCTCAGACGGATTCTCTGGGCATCCCGCATCCCATCTGGAGGTTTGCATGTTGATTCGACATGCATTGTTGTTTCTCGTAGAATATTGGCTTGTTATGCGCCAGTGTGGCTCAACGGTAGAGCAACTGATTTGTAATCAGTGGGTTGCGGGTTCGATT
>CBCTKQ010000144.1:0-4036 GCA_965147515.1 uncultured Eggerthellaceae bacterium
TTTTGGGCGGTGTTTCTGCGGAACTGGGCGCCGCGTCGCGACGCCTCAGACAGTCCTCGACCCCCTACTCCCCCAAAACCCGCACCGCAGCCTCGCAAGCGGATTCGCCGCAGAGCCTTCCGCTCCTTCCTTAAAGGGCAGAAAGAATGGAATCAACGGAGGCCTTCGCGTCGCCCAGCAGCATGTCGGTGTTCTCGTTGAAGAACAGTGGGTTCTGCACGCCGGCGTAGCCCGCGTTGCCCATGCCGCGCTTGAACACGATGACCTTGCCCGCCTCCCACACGTGCATGACCGGCATGCCGGCGATGGGCGAGTCGGGCTCGGTCTCGGCGGCGGGGTTCACGGTGTCGTTGGCGCCTATGACCAGCACCACGTCCACGTCGCCGAAGTCGTCGTTGATCTCGTCCATCTCGAAGACGTTGTCGTAGGGCACCTTCGCCTCGGCCAGAAGCACGTTCATGTGGCCCGGCATGCGGCCCGCCACCGGGTGGATGCCGAACTTCACGTCGACGCCCGCGTCCATCAGGCGGCGCGTCAGGTCGGCCACCGGGAACTGCGCCTGCGCCACGGCCATGCCGTAGCCGGGCGCGATGACCACTCTCTTGGCGTCCTTGAGCATCTGGGCGACATCTTCGGCGGTGGCCTCGGTGTAGTCGCCGTAGTCGCGCTCCTCGGCGCCCGCAGAAGGCGCCGCGCCCTCGCCGCCGAAGCCGCCCAGTATGACGGATATGAACGAGCGGTTCATGCCCTGGCACATGATGTAGGACAGGTACGCGCCGGAGGATCCCACCAGCGCGCCAGTGATGATCAGCAGGTCGTTGCCCAGCGTGAAGCCGGCCATGGCGGCCGCCCAGCCGGAGTACGAGTTCAGCATGGACACGACGACGGGCATGTCGCCGCCGCCGATGGCCAGCACCAGGTGCGCGCCCAAAACCAGCGACACCACGGTCAGCAGGCACAAGGGCAGCAACCCCGCATCGACGCCGCGCGTGTTGATGAGCCATGCGATGAGCGCTATGGACACCACGATCATGGCGGCGTTTATGGCGTTGCGGCCCGGAAGCGTGAGGGGGCGCCCCGATATCTTGGCCGACAGCTTCAGATAGGCCACGACCGAGCCCGTCAGCGTGACGGCACCGATGAACACGGCAAGCCCCACCTCGCCGATGTGCCAGGCGTTCTCCACGCCTTCCGCGCCTGGGTCGGTCAGGAACGAGCAGAAGCCCACGAGCACGGCGGCCGCGCCGACGAACGAGTGCAGCATGGCCACCAGTTCGGGCATCTCGGTCATCTTGACGTGCTTGGCCTTGAAGACGCCGATGGCGGCGCCGATGGCCAGTGCCACCACGATCAGAAGGAACGCGACCCACAGGCCCGTGTCGGTGATTGCGAAACCGGACACGCTGCCGCCCGATGCCGCCTCGGTTCCGACGAGCTCCGGCTCCATGGACGTCACCATGACGATCACGATGGTGGCTATCAGCGCGATGGCCATGCCGGCGATGCCGGCGAAATTGCCGTTGCGGGCGCTCTTCTGCTTGGAAAGCCCCGCAAGGGCCAGTATGAACAGAAGGGCTGCGGCGATGTAGGCCAGCGACTGGAAGCTTGCCGCCCCCTGCAGGATGGCCATGTGCTGCTCGTATTGGGCCACGGCCGCTGTGTCGATTAGAAGTTCCACTAGTCCTCAGAGCTCCTCTGGAACATGCTGAGCATCCTGTGCGTTACCAGGAAGCCGCCGAAGATGTTTATGGACGCGATGACCATGGCCACGAAGGACAGGACCACGACCACGGGGTTGCTGGAACTGACCAGCAGCATGGCTCCCACGATGATGATCCCCGATATGGCGTTGGTCACCGACATGAGCGGCGTGTGAAGCGAATGCGACACGCCGGTGATCACGTAGAAGCCCACCACCACGGCCAGCGCGAACACGATGAAGTGCGGCTGCATACCGGCCGGGGCGAACAGCACGAGCAGCGCGGCCAGCACCACGGCTGCCACCTTCCACCACCACTTGCGCCAGCCCGGCGTCTCGTCGGCGGCGATGTCCTGCGCCGTGATCTCGTCGGCCTGGGCGGCCTGGGGCTTCGCCGGCACCTGCTGGGCCGACACCTTCACCGGGGGCGGCGGCCACATTATTGCGCCGTCCAGCGTGACGGTCATCCCGCGGATGATTTCGTCGTCCTCGTTCAGCACCAGCTTGCCGTCCTTGCCGGGCGTGGCCAGCTTGAAGAAGTTCACTATGTTCTGCCCGTAAAGCTGCGATGCCTGGCCGGCCAGACGCGAAGGCAGGTTGGTGTAGCCGATGATGGTGACGCCGTTGGCGGTGGTGTAGACGTTGTTGTATTCCGTGAGCGACGTGTTGCCGCCCTCGGGCGAGGCGCCCAAATCCACGATGACCGAGCCCGGCTTCATGTGCGCGATGGCGTTCTCGTCGAGAAGCAGCGGAGGCGTGCGGCCGGCGACCATGGCGGTGGTGATCACGACGTCGGCCTTGGCGGCCTCCTCGGCGTAGACGGCGTTCGCGAGCTTCGCTTCCTCGTCGGTCATGGCCCGCGCGTAGCCGTCTTCGGACTGCTGCTTCACGGGGATTTCGACGAAGGTGCCGCCCAGCGACTCCACCTGGTCGTACACCTCGGGGCGCACGTCGGTGGCGTACACGTCGGCGCCCATGGAGCTTGCGGTGCCTATGGCGGAAAGGCCCGCCACGCCCACGCCGATGACGTACACGCGCGACGGCGGGATCTTGCCGGCGGCGGTCATCTGGCCGCCGAACGAGCGCCCCAGCGCCTCGGCCGCCTCGATGACGGCGCGGTAGCCCGAAAGGTTGGTCATGGACGAGCGCGCGTCGATGGACTGCGCGCGCGATATGCGCGGCACGGCGTCCATGGATATGGCGGTGAGCCCGCGGTTCGACAGGTCTTGCACGAGGTCGGGATGTATGCCCGGGTTGAGGCGCGACACCAGCACGGCGTCCTTGCGCATCAGGTCGAGCTGCCACGGCTCGGGGGGGTCAAGCGCGATGACTATGTCGCAGCCCCAGGCCTCCCTGGCGTCAACTATCGGGATGCCCGCATCGGCGTACTGCTCGTCGAAGTAGGTGGCTTTGTCGCCGGCGCCCGACTCGATGCAAACCTCGTACCCGAGCTTCATAAGCTTCTTCGCAGTATCGGGAGTGGCTGCGACGCGTGTCTGGTCCGCGGCCGCCTCCTTGGGGATTCCGATTCTCACTTATGCACTTCCTTCATCGTTTTACATGCAAGCTTGACATGTTACTCCCTTGGCCCCGCCGCGCGCAACGGAAAGCCTTCGAGGCGCCGCTTGCAAGGCAGGACCGAAGCCACGGAAGGGCCCCGAATCGTAACGATTCTATTTGCGGGACCACGCGCCGCCACCCTTGAAAGTAGAATTGTTTACCAACCATAAACATGTGCAGGCATTGCGTGCCGAACGTGGCACGGCAACTGCCATGCAACATCGAAGGAGGACCCATGGCACGCGAATCGTTGGCATCGAAAAGGGAGCGCGCCGAACTCATAGAGGACCGGATGTACGCCTACTACGGCCCAGGCAAGGCTTCGCTCGACTACGGAAGCCCCTTCCAGCTGACCGTGGCGGTGGTGCTGTCGGCCCAATGCACCGACGCCGCCGTGAACAAGGTGACGCCCGTGCTGTTCGAAAGCTTCGGTACACCCCAGCTTATGGCGCAGGCTTCGGTTTCCGACATCGAGGAGATCATCCACTCGCTTGGGTTCTACCACGCCAAGGCCAAGAACCTGGTGGCCCTGGCGCAGACCTGCATGGCCGACTTCGGCGGCGAGGTGCCCGCGGACATCGACCTGCTGCAGAAGCTTCCCGGCGTGGGCCGCAAGACGGCGAACTGCGTTATGTGCGAGGCGTTCAAGCAGCCGCAGGGCATCGCCGTGGACACGCACGTCTACCGCATCGCACACCGGCTGAAGCTGGCCGGCCCTTCCGCCGACACCCCGCAGAAGACGGAGGACGTGTTGCTGAAGGTGTTCCCGCGCGAGGT
>CBCTKQ010000145.1:0-3924 GCA_965147515.1 uncultured Eggerthellaceae bacterium
CATAAGAGAGCGGCACTTCTTGACCGCGTCCTCGCCGGACACGACCATCTTGACGACGGGGCCCGAGGTTATGTAGGCGATCAGCCCGTCGTAGAACGGCTTGCCCTCGTGCTCGGCGTAGTTGGCCTTGGCCTGCTCGGGGGTGACCATGCCGAGCTCCATGCGCTCGATCGCGAGGCCGGCGCGCTCGAAGCGGTTGACTATCTCGCCGATGTGCTTGTTGCGCACGCCGTCGGGCTTGATCATGGTGTAGGTCTGCTGGATTGCCATTCGCTGTTCCTTTCGCTATTGGTTCTGGCTCGGGAAGTACAAGTCGACCCCCGATATCTTCCATCCGATGAAGTCACGCACCAGCGTGGCCTTGTACATAACCTGGCCGCCCTTGCCCGTGTCTGCGGTGACGTAGGCGACAGAGTCGGTGGGGGTGGTGTTCATGCCGTTGACCTCGATCGCGGAGTCTTGCACCAGCGGCGCGACCATGGATGCCTTGCTCTCTTCGGAAAGCCCGCTGGCGAACACGTCGTCGCCTGCGTTCTTCGGGTCGTTGAACAGCTGCTGCACGACGGTTTCCTGCGAAGGGAAGCCGAGGCCCTGCATGTACCCGAACACGGCCGCGGCCATGGCCAGGATGACCAGCACGATGATGACCACGAGCACCTTCAGCCCGACGTTGCGGTTGCGGCGGTCCTTCTTGGCCATGTTGCGCGACAGCTGCTCGAGCTGCGCGTCGGTGGTCTCGAAGAACGACGTTCCCGTGCCGTCGTAGGCGTCGGCGTAGCCGGGGAAGTCGGTGCGGTCCTGCAGTTCCTCGTCGTAGAAGAACGGCTGGGTTGCGTCGGCGCCGGTCGCGCCATAGGCGCCGTCGACCGGGACGTCGAGCCCCGACATGTCCGCGGCGGCCTGAAGCGCCTCGGCGGCCGAGGCCATCTTCTGCACCTCGGAAAGCGCATGCTGGTAGTCGACGCTGGCCGAGTCGGAAAGCACGTAGGTGGCGTCGGCCGTGGCGCGGCCGAAGGCGTCGACGGCCTCCTGCATCTGCCCGTTCGCGACGTAGGCCTGCCCCATGCTGGCGTTCACGCGGTTGCGCGTGTCGGGCGTCATGTCGAACTGCAGGGCGCTTTCGTAGGACAGGATGGCGTCCTGCGGCCTGTCGAGCGACATGAAGCAGATGCCCAGGTTGAGCAATGCCTTGGAAGGGTCGGGGTTCGACTCGTCGAGCGCGGCCTCGCGGAACGCGACGCCGGCCTCGGCGGACTTCCCCATCTTCAGCTCGGCGTTCCCGAGGCCCATGTAGGCCTTGTAGGGCGCGTCGTAGGACTCGTCGTCGATGGCGGCCTGGAAGTGGTCGGCCGCGTTGGCATAGTCGCGCAGCGACGCGTAGGCCATGCCTATGTTGTTCTGCAGCGACCCCCGTGCGTCGTACGCCTGGTCGGAAAGCGCCTGCGTGTATGCCTGTATTGCCTCGTTGTGGTTCTTGAGCTTCACCAGGCAGTTGCCGATGCGGTGGTAGATCAGCCCGACCTCTCCCATGGAGAAAGGCACCGTGTTGTCCTGCAGGCATGCGGTGTACGTGCGCAGGGCCCCACGGTAGTCCTTGTTCTTGTAGCGGACGGTGGCCTGGTCGAACAGTGTGGTGTTCACTTTTGCTCCCCGCTTCCGGCAGCGGAATTTATCGAAGTCGACGTCATGCGGTATGGAAGCACGCGGGCCCTAGGCCTGGTTCTCGATGGTGACGGACTCGATGACGTCGCCCTGGCGCAGCTGCCCTATGACGTCCATGCCCTCGATGGTGTCGCCGAACACGGTGTAGCCGTCGTCGAGCATGGGCTGGGCGCCCAGGCAGAAGTAGAACTGCGACCCCGCGGAGTTGGGGTTCTGCGAACGCGCCATGGCCAGCGAGCCGTCCTTGTGCTTGTTGTTGGGGTTGGTGGTGTACTCCTCGTGGATGGAGTAGCCGGGGTTGCCGGTTCCGAACCCTGCCCCGGGCATCCCCTTCGCGACCTCCTCGGAGGAGTAGTTGCGCGTGTTGGGGCATCCGCCCTGGATGACGAAGCCGGGTACGTAGCGGTGGAACTTCAGGCCGTCGTAGAAGCCCTTGTTCGCCAGCTCGACGAAGTTGCCCACGTGGATGGGGGCGTCGTTGCCGGCGAGCTGCACGCGGATGGTGCCCTTCAAGGTCTCGATCACGGCGATTTCGTCGCCAGTGGGCTGGTACTCGGGAGTGTAGAGGGCCATTTGGTTTCCTTCCTCGCCTTTCAGGCGCGAATGCGCATATACACTTGGGATTCTATCAGAACATCACACGCGTGCCAAAACGCAGACGGTTTCTACGTGGTAGGTCTGGGGGAACATGTCCACCGGTTGCACCAGCACCGGGACGTAGCCTACCTGGCCGAACCTGGCGACGTCGCGCGCGAGCGTCTGCGGGTCGCAGCTGACGTACGCGAGGGTTTCTGGGGCTGCGGCAGCCACCTGCGCGACCACGTCGGCATGCAGCCCCGCGCGCGGCGGGTCCACAACGACGGCGTCGAGGGCGCCCAGGTCGGGAAGCACGCGGCGCACGTCGTCGCACACTATCTCTGCGTCTGCGCCGTTCGTCTGGGCGTTCGCGCGGAAGTCGCGCGAGGACGACCCTTCCAGCTCGACCGCAACGACGTCGGCCCCCTTCTCGGCCAAGGCAAGCGAGAACATGCCCACCCCCGAGAAGAGGTCGGCGACCTGCATCCCAGGCTTCGGGGACACGGCATGCAGGGCGCAGTCGACGAGAAGTTCGGCCTGAGAGGTGTTCACCTGGAAGAAGGAAGGGGCGCTGACCGCGAAGTCCAGCCCGCACGCACGCTCGCGCCAGATGCCGTCGCCGTCCAGCACCTCGAGCCGCTTCACCTTCCTTGCGGCGCCCGCATCGGCGACGACTCGGACGACGGACGTGGCGCCCACGGCGTCGCGCAGCACCTTGGCGGCGAAGTTGCGCGGAAACGGGCTGGGCGGGGTCCAAAGCGCGACCTCCACGCTCCCCGTACGTTCGCTCGCCCTGATTCCCACGCGGTAGATTCCCAGGTCGTCCGCGCCTGCAAGGTAGCGCAGGGCGCCCGTGAGCGACTTGGGCGCCTTGCCCAGAAGGCGGTTGCCAAGCCGGCATTCCTTGGCCGCCACGACGTCTTCGGCGCCTGGCTCGTGGAAGCCCAGGGAAAGGCGCCCCTGCGCGTCGGGGACGGCGGCAAGTTCCAGCTTGTTGCGGTAGCCCCACTGCCGCTCGCACGGGGCGATGGAACGAAGGATTCCGTCTATGCGGGCAGCGTCGAGGCGAGCCGTTCGCGCGAGGGCGCTGGAAACGTTGTCCTGCTTGGCGGCAAGCTGGGCGTCGTAGGAAAGCTGGGCCCATGGAGCCACGGACATGAGCGACGCGTCGGCGGCCATCGCTTCCCAGCCCTTGGCGCGCAGCGCGGAAGGCTGCACGAGCCTTTCGACGGCGCCCCGGGCGAACGTCGGCTTCTCCTCGGTCACGCGCACCTCGGCCACGTCGCCGGACACGGCGCCGCGCACGAAGACGGCCTTGCCCGACGCCAGGCGCCCGACGGCCTCGGGCCCGTAGCTCATTCTGTCGATGGAGATGGTTTCGGTCATGGAGGATGGCGCCCCGCTTCGGTTGCGAATTCTGGCGCCCTCGACAGGATTCGAACCTGCGACACCCTGCTCCGGAGGCAGGTGCTCTATCCCCTGAGCTACGAGGGCGCATCGACTGCGGCATGCCGGCCCTGGCGCGGCTTTCGTGCGGCTTGCGACGGCGATGCTGCATTGGACGAAGGGCTTTTCAGCCCTTGCAACCTAATTATACCTTTGGCATAATGTGTGGGCTAGCTTGGTCAACAGTCCCCATAGTCTAACGGTTAGGACGCGGCCCTTTCAAGGCTGAAATACGGGTTC
>CBCTKQ010000146.1:0-3897 GCA_965147515.1 uncultured Eggerthellaceae bacterium
CCTCCAGGTGCAGCGGCACGCCGCCCTCGTTGGTCCCGGTCCTTATCTCGGGGCCCTTGGTGTCCAGCATTATCGCTATGGGAAGGCCCATCTCGCGCCGCACGCGCCGCACGCGCTCGATGCGTTCCGCGTGCTCCTCGTGCGATCCGTGGCTGAAGTTGAGCCGCACTATGTCGACGCCCAGCGAGAACAGCTCGCGCAGCGCGCCTTCGTCGTCCACCGCCGGGCCCAGCGTGGCGATGACCTTGGTCTTCTTGCCCATGTGGCCTCCTGGATGCGCCTGGGCAGGAAGCCTACTCCCTGACCCAGAGACCTGACTTGCCCCCCTCTTTGCGAAGGAGCCTCACGTCCATTATCTCCATGCCGCGGTCGACCGCCTTGCACATGTCGTAAACTGTAAGGCAAGCGACAGATGCGCCCGTCAGGGCCTCCATCTCGATCCCCGTCTTGCCCGTCACCCCCGTGGTCACCGTCACGTGTATTCCCACCTTGCCGTCGGCGCGTTCGCCGTCCGCAACCGGGGTGCATTCCACCTTCGACTTCGTTATGTTCAGCGGATGGCACATGGGGATCAGGTCGCTCGTCCTCTTGCAGGCCATGATGCCGGCCACGCGGGCGCAGGCGAGCACGTCGCCTTTGGCGGCCTGCCCCGTGGTTATAAGCTCCAGCGTTTCGGGATGCATGGCGATGAACCCTTCCGCCACGGCGATCCTCTCGGTGTCGGGCTTCGCGGACACGTCCACCATGCGCACGTCGCCGTGCTCGTCGACGTGGGTGAGCTGCTGTTCTGTCATGACGATCCTTTCTTCATAGAAGGCCTGTGGTCGGAATCGACTCCTTCTAGCCTCCGATCTTGTTCATGGAACGCTCCGTCCCCACCTTGTCGTGGTGGTCGTCGGGCTTTGCGCCGAGCGCCTCGAACAGCACGCGTTCTATGCCTTCGGCGCCCTCTTCCCTTACGGCGGCTCTCATGTCGAACTCGTCGTCGCTGAACAGGCACGGGCGCACCTTCCCGTCGGCCGTGAGCCTCAACCTGTTGCACTCGCTGCAGAAATGGCGCGACAGCGGGGATATGAAGCCAACTGTTCCCATCGCCCCGGGGAACTCGTAGTACCTCGCAGGCCCCCAGCCCACGGGCTTGTTGTCTGCAGGCCGCAGCGGCTCCAGGCCGCTTTCGACAGCGCGCGCGTTTATCGTCCGAAGCAGCTCCTCGCTGGGGATGACGTCCTCCTTGCCCCAGCCGATGCCACCCTCCGAGCTGTCGCCGAGCGGCATGTACTCGATGAAGCGGACGTGCAGCGGGCGGTCGCGCGACAGCCTGGCGAACTTCAGGAAGTCCTGGTCGAGCCTGCGCACCGTGACGGCGTTGACCTTCACGGGGTTGAACCCGGCCTCTAGCGCCGCGTCTATGCCGGCGAGCGTGTCTTCAAGCCTTCCCGTGCGCGTTATGTCGCGGAACTGCTGCGGGTCGAGCGTGTCCAGCGAGATGTTCACACGGTGCAGCCCGGCGCGGGCCAGGTCGTCGGCCATGGCGGGCAGAAGCACGCCGTTGGTGGTCAGCGACACGTTCTCGATGCCGGGCATCGAGGTTATCGAGTCGACGAGCTCCACGACGCCCTTGCGCACAAGGGGCTCGCCCCCGGTGAGCCGCACGCTGCGTATGCCGTGCTCCGCGGCCACGCGCACGATCTGCTCTATCTCCTCGATGCGGAGTATGTCCTCGTGCGCGAGCGCGCACACGCCGTCCGCAGGCATGCAGTATATGCAGCGGAAGTTGCACCTGTCGGTCAGCGAGATGCGCAGGTAGTCTATCGTTCTTCCATGCGAGTCTTTCAAGAGAAGCTTCCTTGCACCCGTGTTATCTTCGTTCGATGATAATACACGACCGCGGCGAATTGGTCATCCGGAAGCCGGTCACTTGCAGACCAGGTAGAGCCTGTCGGTGGGGATGTGTATCCAAAGCTCGTCGCCCACGCGCGGCAGGTCGCGCTCGGGGACCATCAGCTTGTCGACGCGCCAGAAGAGATGCTGGTGCAGGTAGCGCATCTCGTCGTCGGTGCGCAGCACGCTGGGCGGCGCTTCCTCGTCGCGGTCTAGGAAGCCGAGCAGCGCAGACCTCTCGAAGCGAGAGTCGCTGACGCGGTCGACGCGCACGCGGTAGTTGTTCTCGCCGGGACCGTCGGCGCGCGACAGGCAGAAGGCGCGCACTCCCAGGAACCTGACGTCGTCGGGCACCTCCTGGGCCGCATGGACCCGCACTCCCCACTTCTCCACGAACACCTCGCGCGGGCCCACCTTCTCGGCGAGTACGGCGTTCTTGCACCCCGACAGCTTCAGCGCCGCCTCGGAGGCCGGCGAGTTCACGAGCGCGTCGGGCGTGTCCACCTCCAGGATGCGCCCCGCGTCCACCACCGCGATGCGGTCGCAGAAGCGCATGGCCTCGTCGATGTCGTGGCTGACGTAGAGCACCGTGCCGTCGAAGGCGTCGAACAGGTCCACCAGGTTCTGCTCCAGCACGCTCTTCAGGTGCGCGTCCAGGGCGCTGAAGGGCTCGTCGAGCATGAGTATGCCTGGCCGCGCCGCAAGCATCCTGGCAAGCGCCACGCGCTGCTGCTGGCCGCCCGAAAGCTGCGCGGGGTAGCGCTTCTCGAACCCTGACAGCCCGAACCGCTTCAGCTCGCGCGCCACTATGGCGTCCACGTCCCCCTTCGGCACGTCCTTGCCGATGCCGGCGGCCACGTTCTGCTCGACCGTCAGGTTGGGGAACAGCATGTAGTTCTGGAACAGCAGCGCGGTCTTGCGTTCCTGCGGCGTCAAATCGATGCGCGCCTCCGAGTCGTAGAACACCTTGCCGTTCACCACGATGCGTCCCGAATCGGGCGTCTCGATGCCCGCGATGCACCGCAGGGTCAGGCTCTTTCCGCAGCCCGACGCGCCCAGGAAGCCCAGCGTCTCGGTTCCAGCCTCGAACGCCACGTCCAGCTCGAAGGCCTTGAAGTGCTTCCTTATGTCGACTTGCAGGCTCATCCGTTCCTATTCCTCTATGGAGCGGCTGCGGTACCTGGTGGTGCGCTTGCCCCATATGTTGATGAAGAGTATCACCAGGAAGCTGAAGATTATTATGACGATGGTCCAGAATATGGCGACGTCCAGGTTGCCGTTCATCCACTCGAAGTAGATGGCGATGGGTATGGTGCGCGTGATGCCCGCATAGTTGCCCGCAAGGAACAGCGTGGCTCCGAACTCGCCCAGCGCCCGCGCGAACGCAAGCACTGTGGCGGCCGCGATGGAGCTCCACGACAGCGGGAGCATCAGCTTGAAGAAGATGCGCGCGTTCGACCAGCCCAGCGTGCGGGCCGCGTCCAGCATGTTGGCGTCCAGCCCTTCGAAGGCCCCCCGCGAGTTGCGGTACATCAGCGGGAACGCCACCACAACGGCCGCTATCACGGTGGCCGGCCAGCTGAACACCAGCGGGAACCCGATGTCGATGAACCACTGGCCAAGCGCCGTGTTGCGTCCGAACGCGAGCAGCAGCAGGAAGCCGCACACGGTGGGCGGCAGCACCATGGGTATGGTGAACACGGCGTCGAAGATGCCCTGCGCCTTGGGGGATATGCGCATGGTGAAGTACGCGGCCGCAAGCCCCAGCACGAAGATGAACACGATGGCGACGCCCGTGGTCTTCAGCGTGACCCAAAGCGGGCTGTAGTCGATGTTGGCCAGAAACTCGCCCAGCCATGCCATGCCCGTGGCCTCGTGCTGGATGGTCACCTCGGACGAGGGCACGAGCCGTGCGAAGTCGGCGAACTCGAACCTCGTGTAGCTGGGGTGCGCGGAATTGGTGACGTCCATGCCGTCCTCGCCGATGATGCAGGTGTAGTAGCGGCCTTCCGTCAC
>CBCTKQ010000147.1:0-3864 GCA_965147515.1 uncultured Eggerthellaceae bacterium
CGGCGGAGATGCCCGACACGATGTCGCCGTTGGCAAGCATCGTGGACACCAGCACCAGCCCCGTGAGCAGGCATATGACCACCGTGTCCCAGAACGTTCCCGTCATGGACACGAGCGCCTGGCGCGCCGGGTTGCGGGTGGACGCGGCGGCGGCCACGATCGGCGCCGACCCCAGGCCCGACTCGTTCGAGAAGAGGCCTCGCGCGCATCCGAACTGCAGCGCCACCATGAGCGTGGACCCGAGCGCCCCTCCGAACACGGCCTGCGGGTTGAACGCGCCCACGATGATGGCCTCGAACGCGGGGAGGATCCACTGCCAGTTGATGCACAGGATGACAAGGCTTCCCACCGCGTAGCACACGGTCATGAACGGCACCAGCTTCTCGCAGACGCGCGAGATCACCTTCACGCCGCCGAACACGACCAGCGAAAGCAGCACGGCGATGGCGATTCCGACCACCCACGCAGGGCATCCCTCGATGTTGGTGGTTATCACCTCGCTCATGGCCTCGGACTGCACCGCCGCGCCTATGCCGAAGGACGCGACGGCCGCGAACAAGGCGAACAGCACGGCACCCAGCTTCGCCCACCAGGGCGTGCTTCCGTCCTTGCGCTTGAAGCCGCGCTCCCATGCGTACATCGCGCCGCCCAGCATGTTGCCGTTGTGGTCCTTCACGCGGTACTTCACAGAAACGAACGTCTCGGCGTACTTCGTGGCTATGCCGAAGATGCCCGTCATCCACATCCAGAACACCGCGCCAGGGCCGCCGGCCAAAATCGCGGTGCCGACGCCCACGATGTTGCCAGTGCCGATGGTCGCGGAAAGCGCGGTGCAAAGCGCGCCGAACTGGCTGATGTCGCCCGGGGCGTTCGGGTCCTTGGTGACCGACAGCTTTATGGCCGTCGGGAGCTTCCTTTGTATGAACCCCGTGCGGAACGTAAGGAAGACGTGGGCTCCGAGAAGTATCACGAGCATCGGCACGCCCCATACGAGCGCGTCGATCTGATTGATGACATCAACTACCGTATCCATTGGTTTCCCCTCTGCGGGCCGCACCCCCGCGGCCGTTTCCGCATGGTGCCGAAGCCTCGCTACAGCACGCTAAAGTATATATTCAGCGGATTGCAGCGAATGTTACTATTGTCGAAACTCACGCGAACGGCGCTCCTCGCATGCCGCTTCGGCGTATCTGGAAAGGCATGGCGCACCCTGGAAGCCCGACGCTGCAGGTGGCGCAACCGACTGCACGCGATCGCGCGCCCCGCATTCCTAAAGGAAGGGACCCCGGAAACGCACATGGACGAAACAACCCGGCATACGGCCCCCGTGCTCGCCTTCGACGACGTGTCGTTCTCCTACGACGGGGCCGCGAACGTGCTTGAAGGGGTATCGTTCTCGGTCCTGCCCGGACAGATAGTCGCGCTGGTGGGAAACAACGGGTCGGGCAAGTCGACGGTGGCGAAGCTGGCGGAGGCTTTCCTGTTTCCCTCTTCGGGAAGCGTGTCGGCGTTAGGGCGTCCGACCGACGAAGTCGCCTTGTCCGAAGGCGCCGACGGGGTGATGACTTTGCGCAGCCACATGGGTCTCGTCATGCAGAACCCCGACGACCAGATGGTCGCGTCCATCGTGGTGGACGAGGTGGCCTTCGGGCCCTCGAACCTGGGGCTTCCCAAGGAAGAGGTGGTCGCCCGCGTGCAGCACGCCCTCGACTCGGTGGGGATGACGCGCTGCATGGGCTGCGACGTGAACACGCTTTCGGGGGGCCAGCGCCAGCGCGTCGCCATGGCCGACGCACTGGCCATGCGGCCGTCCCTGCTGATACTGGACGAGCCGACGTCGATGCTCGACGAGGCGGGCAGGCGCGACGTGCGCGAGATCGTCTGCGGCCTGCGCGACCAGGGGATGGCGGTGCTTTGGATAACCCACTTCCCCGAAGAGGCGGCGCTGGCAGACCTGGTGCTGAGGATGGAGGACGGGAAGGTGGCCGAGGCCGTGCCAGAGGCGGCGCTTGAAAGCCTCGCCCTCACCCCAGCCGACGGCACGCATGATGACCCTTGCGCCCCGTTCGTCACGACACGGCCCTCGAAGGCGGAACCTGACGGCCGCCGCATGAAGGTCATCGAATTCAAGGACGCCTCGTTCGCCTACTCCGGGGAAAACGAGCTGGGCGTCGACGTGTTCGCGCAGCCGAAGGACGCACGCCCGGTGTTCCATCACGTGGACCTGGAGGTGTTCGAAGGCGAAACGCTGGCCATAGTCGGGCCGAACGGCTGCGGCAAAAGCACGCTGCTTCAGCACATGAACGGGCTTCTGAGGCCCACGTCCGGGGAAGTGCTCGTCTGCGGAACCCCTACCGCAACGAAGGCCGGGGCCAACGCTGCGCGCCGCAAGGTGGGCCTTTGCCTGCAGTACCCCGAACGCAGCCTGTTCTGCCAGACCGTTCGCGACGAGGTGGCCTTCGGGCCAAGGAACATCGGCATGGAAGGCGAGCGACTTCACGCGCGGGTTCGCGACACAATGGAGGCCCTTGGCCTGCCTTACGACGAATACGCCGAACGCACGCCGTTCGACCTGTCAGGCGGCGAGCAGCGCAAGGTTGCCTTGGCGGGGGTCGTGGCTCTCGGGCCCAAGGTGCGCGCGCTTGACGAGCCTTGCTCGAGCCTGGACGGGCCAAGCCACGCGATGGTGATGAAGACCCTTGCCTCCATGAAGGCATCCGGGCAGACCATAGTGATGGTCACCCACGACATGCGCGACGTGGAGGCCTTGGCCGACCGCGTCTGGCACCTCTAGGCGGCGCTATTCGAACCTGTATAGGTCGCGGGTGGCGCGCTTGAACTCCTCGTAGGCGGCTTGCGCGATGGCTTCGTCCTCCACCAGCTCGAACTCGAGCGGCTGTCCGTCCTCGTCGACGTCCAGCACCTCAAGCAGCACGACCTCGCCGGAAGAAAGCGCGGCGTTTTCCTCGTCGACCGGGAAGAAGAAGCCGTACGACCTGCCGTCTATCAGCACCAGGCCCAGGAATTCGAGCTGAAGCTCGTCGCCGTTCTCGTCCTGGACGCCTATGGTCACGCCCTCTTCGGTGGGTGGGCAGAAATTGGGCGCGCTGCCTTCCCTCACATCGTTGCCCATAGCTGCAACCTACTTGTTCTTCTTGATCGGACGCTTCACGGTGCGCGCGGGCTTGCCCGACTTGCTGTGCGACTTGGCCTTGCCGGCGCCCTTGCCGGCGTTGCTGGCCTTGGCTGCCTGGCCGGAAATGGCCGACGCCATCTGCCCTTCCTTGCCGCCTAGCGACTCGTCTGCAAGCGTGGCGTCGTCATGCGGGTAGACGTTGTCTTCGTCAAGCTCGGGATGGGGGTTGCGTGCCTGCGAACGTTCGGCCTTCTCGGCCTCGCGTGCAGCCTTCTTGACGGCCCTCTCCTGCTCCTTGCGGGCAGCCTCGATGCGGGCCACGGGCACCTGCTCGATGTCCCCCGAATCAGCGGACTCGAACGAGAACAGCCCGATCTGGTTCCCGTACTTCTTGGCCAGCTTCGCGTAGCGCTTCTCCCGCGACTTCCATATGCTGAACAGCGGCACCGCCACGGCGATCGACGAATAGGAGCCGGCGATCAGGCCGATGGCCATCGCGAACGCGAAGTCCTTCAGCGTCTCGCCGCCGAACAGAAGCATGGCGAAGACGGGGATGAACGATGTGAGCGTGGTGTTGATGGTTCTGATGAACACCTGGTTCATGGAATGGTTGGCCATCGTCATGAAGGTGCAGCGGATGCCCTCGCCGGACATGTTGTCGCTGATGCGGTGGAACACGACCACCGTGTCGTACAGCGAGTAGCCCAGGATGGTAAGCAGGGCAGCGA
>CBCTKQ010000148.1:0-3837 GCA_965147515.1 uncultured Eggerthellaceae bacterium
CTTGCGCGAACGGCCCTCGTCCAGGTCCTCTATGCGCAGCACCACCTTGCCGCCCTGCGACTTCGCAAGAAGCCACGAGTTCAGGGCCGCGAACACGTTCCCTGCATGCATGACTCCCGTCGGAGAGGGCGCGAACCTTCCAACGACGGCGTTGACGCCCACCGTCAGCTTCTGCGGTCGTCCACGTGCTTGGCCTTGCCAGCCGTGCGCTCGATCCCGCCTGGTTCCACCAGCTTGACGTTAACGCCCACCAGCAGCGTGCCGTCCAGCTTTGACTTCACCTTGTCCCTGATCTCGTTCATCCTCTCGAAGGAGTCGCTGAACGCCTCGGGGCGGATCTCGGTCTCGACGGTGAGCGAGTCCATGCCGTTCACCGTATCCACGACGATGTGGTAGTGCGGCGTGACCTCCTCGACGTCCTTCAGCACGTCTTCGACCTGGCTCGGGAAGACGTTGGTGCCGCGGATGATCAGCATGTCGTCGCTGCGCGAGCGCACCTTGTCCATGCGCGCCATGGTCCTGCCGCATTCGCAGGGGCCGGTGTGCACGCGCGTCAGGTCGTGCGTGCGGTAGCGAAGCACGGGGATGCCCTGCTTGTCCAGCGGAGTGAGGACCAGTTCGCCGAACTCGCCTTCTGGCAGCGTCTCGCCAGTCTCGGGGTCGACCACCTCCCAAAGGAAGTGGTCCTCGGCGATATGCTGCTGGAAGCGCTGCGCCAGGCACTCGCCGGACACGCCCGGGCCCATCACCTCGGTGAGGCCGTAGTTGTCGGTGCACACTATGTGCATGCGGCTCTCGATCTCGGCCTTCAGGGCAGGAGGGCACGGCTCGCCGCCGAACAGGCCCACGCGAAGCGTCGAGGACTCCCAGTCGTAGCCGAGCTGCTCCCCTACTTCGCATATGCGCATCGCATACGACGGCGTGGCCACCAGCACCGTGGTGCCGTAGTCCTCGATCATGCTTATATGGCGCTCGGTGTTGCCGCTTCCGGCGGGGATCATGGCGCAGCCAAGCTTCTGCAGCCCGTAATGCAGGCCGAAGCCTCCGGTGAACATGCCGTACCCGAAGGCCATCTGCGCGACGTCTCCGGGAACGACCCCGGCCATCTGAACGAGGCGGGCTATGCAGTCGCTCCAAACATCCATGTCGTCGTGCGTGTAGCCGACCACGATAGGCTTCCCGGTGGTTCCGGAAGAGGCGTGCAGCTCGACGACCTCGTCCATGGGGACTGCGAACATACCGAACGGGAACGTCTCGCGCAGCGCGGACTTGTCCGTGAATGGAAGCTTCCTTACGTCTTCGAGCGTCTTGATGTCGTCGGGAGACACCCCTGATACGTCCATCCTCTTGGCGTAGTAAGGCACCTTGTCGTAGGCGTACCTGACCTGTTTCTTCAGCTTCTCGAGCTGCAGCTCGCGGATGCGTTCCCTGTCCATGCATTCGACTTCCGGCATGAAGACGGGAAGCTGGTCGAAGGCGCCTGCCTTGGCGGCCTGGATCGCCTGACCCTTCGCGCGGATGTCGTAGCCTGCCCTTTGCATAGGTTCGTTCATCGTGCTTTCCAATCGTGACGCTAGACGAAGCTTACGGAGGAGATCTCGTGCTGCCCCACGAGCTCGACAGGCTCGCCTTCGAGGATCTTTTCGGCGCCGTCGACGTCGGCCGTGTTCAGCACTATATACGTGGATATCAGCGAATAGCTGTACGAGACGTTGACGCCGCATGCTGCCAGAACGCCCATTATCCGCGCAAGTTCGCCGGGCCTGTCGGCAAGCTTGATGCACAGCACCTGCGACGTCGTGAAGGCCGATCCCGCCTTCTTGAGCGCCTCGGTCGCATCGACGGGCTTGTCGACCACGAAGCGGGCAATCCCGTACTCGCCGGTGTCGGAGACGGCGTAGCCGCGTACGTTGACCCCGGCGGATTCGAACACCTTCAGCACGCGGACCAGGTGGCCGGGCTTGCTTTCGGTGAAGACGCTTATCTGGGAGACGGTCATATGGAACCTCCTAGCTGGCCATGTGCTCTTCGGCGAAGGACCTTCCGGCGCGGAATGCGGCGACGTTGACGTCGACCGTCTTCGGTGGCACGCTGGCCGAGACGGAATCGACCCACAGCGCCTCGTCGAAGTCCAGAAGCGCGGAAAGAGCGCCCAGCATGACGACGTTCGCGCACTTGGCGTTCCCGGCCTCGCGCGCTATGGCGTCGGCTGGGACCATCAGCGCGCCCGCGTCCTGCAGGATTCCGTCGGAATCGCTGGGAAGGTTCGCGCGCCCCGTCAACACCGACGCGGGCTTCACCACCTCGTCGTTGACCACCAGGTGGCCTCCCGACTTCAGCTGGTCGAGGTTGCGAAGCGCTTCCAGCTTGTCGAAGGAAACGAGCAAATCCGACTCCCCCACGCCCGACACCATCGACTTGACTTCCCTTCCAAAGGTGACGACGGTGGTGACAGACCCTCCGCGCTGGGCCATTCCGTGGATCTCGGACACCTTCACGTCAAGGCCGCTGGCCAAGGCGACGTCGGCGGCGACATGGGCGGCGAGGATCGTTCCCTGCCCCCCTACCCCGCAAAGCAAAACCCTGCAAGTCATGAGCACACCTACCTTACGATGGCGTCGAAGCGGCAGTACTGGGCGCATTGCCCGCATCCGATGCACAGGCTTGCATCGATGTATGAAAGGCCGGTGCCTTCCTCCTTGCCTATGGCCGGGCATCCGAGCGTCAGGCAAACCCCGCACCCGGTGCAGTTGGCGACGAAGTAGGGTTCGTCCCTCCTGCGGTCCAGCAGCACGCAGGGCCTTTCGAACACGATGACGGAAAGCCTGTCGTCGGCGGAAGTGGCCTCCTTGATGGCGGCGCGCGTGGCCGCGACGTCGTCGGGGTCGACCACGCGCACGTCGTCGATGCCTATCGAGCGAACGACGGACTCCAGGTCAAGCTCGTGGTTCTCGCGGTCCTGCAGGTTGACGCCGTTGAAGGGGTTGCCTTGGCGCCCCGTCATAGCGGTGGTCCTGTTGTCCAGGATGCAGACCGTCCCGGTGCCGTTGTTGTATGCGGTGGAGACGAGCGAGGACAGCCCAGAATGGCCGAAGGTCGAATCGCCTATGACGGCGACCACCGGCCGGTGTTCCTGTCCGGAAAGGGCGAGCTCGATGCCATGCGCCATGGACACGGAAGCCCCCATGTCGACGCATGTGTCCATGCACGAAAGCGGCGGAAGGGCGCCGAGCGTGTAACAGCCTATGTCGCCGGTGACGATGGCCTTGATGCGCGAGAGCTCCTTGAACACCGTCCTGTGGGGGCAGCCCGGGCAAAGGGCGGGAGGCCGGGGAGGAAGCCCTTCGGGCGACGGCTTGTGGGGAGGCTCGGGCATGCCGAACGCCTCCTTGACCGCCTGGGGTGACAGCTCGCCGGCCGCAGGAAGAGGATTCGGCGGGTCGTCGACGTGCACGCCCAGCGCCTTGACGGCGTCGGACAGGTATTCGGACGCCTCTTCGACGACATAGAGTCTGTCAACCTTCGACGCGAAGTCGGAAATCGTGCGTCCGGGAAGCGGGTACGTGACGCCGAGCTTCAGGACAGAGGCGTCGGGTAACGCATCGGACACGTGCTGGTAGGCCGCGCCCGAGCACACCACGCCTATCTCGGCCGAACGCATCTCCACCTTGTTGAGGCCGCACGAGTCGGCCCATTCCTTAAGCCTTCCGACGCGGTCTATCTGGTCGATTCTGCGGACTTTGGCGTAAAGGGGCATCATCACCCACTTGGAAGGGTCCTTCTCGTAGCCCTTTGCGACGACCTCTCCTGCCGGGCGCGGATCGACGGGGGTGCGGG
>CBCTKQ010000149.1:0-3805 GCA_965147515.1 uncultured Eggerthellaceae bacterium
CTTTCGTACATCTTGTACAGGTCGCCTGCGAAGATCGCGGCCTCGTCGCCGCCTGCGGCCGCGCGTATCTCGACGATGATGTCCTTCTCGTCGGCGGGGTCGGCCGGTATCAGCATGAACTTGATATCTTCCTCCAGCTGGGGAAGCTTGGCTTCGATCTGCGCCATCTCTTCCTGGGCGAAGTCCTTCATGTCGGCGTCGCCGAGCATCTCCTTGGCGGCCTCGAGGTCTTCCATGGCCGAGACGTATTCCTGGGCCTTCTTCGCCAGCGCGCCCTGGTCGGCGTACTCCTTCGCCAGGCGGTTGTATTCCTTCTGGTCCGCCAGGATGTCGGGGTCGCCCATCTTCCTTTGGAGGTCTTCGTAGGCCTCGAGGAAGTCGGAGAGCTTCTCCTTCATGTTCACGTCTTGCATTGCGTTCCAATCTCGATGCCGGGAAGCGAAAAAATACGCGCCATGCGGCGCGTATCCGTCTTTCGGCATATTCTATCAAATGAACGCTATTCGTGCTGTATGAGGTACTCCGCTGCGGCCTCGGCCGCGACCGCCCCGTCGGCGACGGCCGTGGTCACCTGGTATAGGCTCTTCATGCGCACGTCGCCTATCGCATAGACGCCCGGCACGCTGGTCTCGCACACGTCGTTCGTCACGATGCGCCCGGTCTGACCCAGTTCCAGCGAACCGTCCAGGAACTCCGTGTTGGGAACGGTCCCGATGGCGACGAAGCATGCCGAGACGGGGATGACCTTGTTGTCGCCCCTTACGACGTTCCTGACGCTGACCCCGGTCACTGCGCCGTCCTCGCCGTCGATCGAGTCGACGACCGTGTTCCAGATTATCTCGACGTTGTCGAACTCCTTCAGCTTGGTGTTGTAGATCGCCGTGGCGCGCAGCACGTCGCGCCTGACGAGTATGTAGACCTTGTTGCATATCCTGGAAAGGTAGATGGCATCGGCGACGGCGGTGTCGCCGCCTCCTATCACGCAGACATCCTTGCCCTTGAAGAAGTTGCCGTCGCAGGTGGCGCAGTACGACACGCCCGAGCCCATGTACTCAGCTTCGCCCGGAACGTCGAGCTTCGCCGGGCGCGCTCCGGTGGCGATTATCACGGTCTTGGCGAGAAGCTTGCCATCGGACATGTTCAGCACCTTGGGGCATGCCTGGAAGTCGACCGACGACACCTGGTCGTAAACGAGCTGCGCACCGAAATTGGTCGCCTGCTCGCTCATGATCTCGGACAGCTCGTAGCCGCTTGTGGAATGGAAGAAGCCTGGGTAGTTCTCGAGGTGCTCGGTCTGGGCCATCTGGCCGCCGGGGCTGAGCATCTCTATCACGACGCAGTTCAGCCCCGCGCGGGCGCAGTACATCGCGGCGGTCAGGCCGGCAGGGCCTGCCCCCACGACGACGGTGTCGTATGCCTTGGTGCCTTCCGTTGCCATCAGTCGAACATCTGCATCAATGCCTGCTTGGGCTGCGCTCCGATGGTCTTCTTGGCCGGCTGGCCGTCCTTGAACAGGATCAGGGTGGGAACCGAGCTGACGCGGTACTTCGCCGCGATGTCTTGGCTCTGGTCGATGTCCAGCTTGTAGACGTACGCCTTGCCCTCGACGTCCTTCGCTACCTCGTCAAGGGTGGGCGCGAGGCGCTTGCATGGGCCGCACCACGTCGCGAAGAAGTCAACCAGTACCGGCTTGTCGGCTTCAAGCACCTTCTTTTGGAACTCCCCCGATGTGACTACCTCGCTCATTGCGCTCTCCTTCTTCTCCGTATAGCCTTGATTTGACGTTCTCGGTGCATAGGTGTCGCTTATTGCATACTATTCCAGAAAGAAGGGAAAAGAGGCCGCGATTTCATACGTTGCCCAAAGTTCGCCGTATCGTTACGTTGGGCTGCTTGACATGCGGGACAAGGTGCCCTAGCTGATAGAATCGTTGCGACCGAAGGAGGTGCGCAGCCAAGATGGAAAGCGAGCTGGTTTCGCTGTTCGTGGTGGTCGCATGCGCCTTCGTCTGCCCCCTTCTGTCGGCTGCCACGCCCAACCGGATAATCCCCGAAACGGTCTTCCTTCTCGTCGCGGGGATGCTGGTCGGGCCGAACGTCTTCGGGCTCGTCCAGTCCGACACCGCCGTAGGCCTACTTTCCGACCTCGGCCTGGGGTTCCTGTTCCTTCTGGCCGGCTACGAGATAGACGTCCAGGAACTGTCCCAGAAGGGCGGGAAGCACGGCCTTCGCACCTGGATCGTGTCGTTCGCCGTGGCGTTGGCGGTTTTCGTCCCCATCGGCATCTGGCGCGGCAACTTCCACTCCGGGATCGCCACGGCCATCGTCTTGACCACGACGGCCTTCGGGACGTTGGTGCCCATACTGAAGGACAGGGGCCAGACCGACACCACCGTCGGAAAGGGCGTCGTCGAATACGGGGTGTGGGGAGAGCTCTGCCCGATAATCGCGATGGCGGCCCTCATGGGAACGCGAGCGACGTGGCTCACGGTGCTCGTGCTTCTCGCCTTCGCCGCAATAGCTGTGGGCTCGGTGTTCGTGTCGAAGGCCCTGAGCCGCAAGGGGTCGAAGCTGTACGCCTTCATGAGGAAGAACCGCGAGACCAACGCGCAGACCGGCGTGCGCTTCGTGATGGTGCTGCTCGTGGGGCTCGTGGCGCTGTCTGCCGTGTTCGACCTCGACATCGTCCTGGGCGCGTTCGCGGCAGGGTTCGCCTTGAGGGCCATCCTCCCCGAAGGCGACTCGAGCCTGGAACACAAGCTGAACGGAATCGCATACGGATTCTTCGTGCCGCTGTTCTTCATAGTGAGCGGGATGAAGATCGACCCGGAAGGGGTGGTGGCCGAACCTGCGCTGCTGGTCGTCTTCATAGCCGCTTTGCTGCTCGTGAGGGCCGTTCCCATATTCGTGTCGCTGTCCATGCGCAAGGACATGAAGGAAACCGACCCCAGGGTGAAGGCGAGCATAGCCTTCTACTGCACGACGGCGCTCCCCCTGGTCGTGGCCGTGACGTCGGTTGCCGTGTCGTCGGGGGCGTTCACCCAGGAAGTGGGGTCCACGCTCATCGCCGCCGGCGGCATCACCGTGCTTCTTATGCCGTTGTTCGCGTCCATCGTGCTGCACACCATGGACGCAGAGCTCGCGAAGGCCGCCCGCAAGATAGCGAAGAACCCCCGCAACACGCTGGGGGTCCTGAAGGAGCACGTGAGGCTCGGGCGCGAAAGGAACGCCATCAAGCCCCAGGTGTTGAGGCCTCGGCAGAAGGAAGGCGGGCCTGAGAAGCGCTAGATGGCGGCGTCGCGGATGACGTCGATGAACCTCTGGCGCTCCCAGCTTCCAAGGTCGCCCTCGGCGCGGTCGCGGACGCTGATCGAGCGCTCCTCGACCTCCTTGTCGCCCATGACCACCATGTAGGGAATCTTCTGCGCCTGCGCCTTGGCGATCTTCACCTTCATGGGCTCGTTCTGGTCGTACACCTCGACGCGCCCGCCTACGCCCGTAAGCTCGCCTGCGAACTCTGCAGCCGCTTCCTTGTGGCGGTCGGCGATGGGTATGACGACGGCCTGAACCGGCGCCAGCCACAGCGGGAGCGCGCCCGCGTAATGCTCGATGAGGATTCCAAGGAAGCGCTCGATGGACCCGAATATGGCGCGGTGCAGCATCCAGGGGCGTTCCTCGGTGTTGTCTTCCGTGCGGTACGTCAGGTCGAAGCGCTCGGGCATGTTGAAGTCGACCTGCACGGTGGAGCACTGCCAGGTGCGGCCGATGGCGTCCTTCACCTTGATGTCGATCTTCGGGCCGTAGAA
>CBCTKQ010000150.1:0-3802 GCA_965147515.1 uncultured Eggerthellaceae bacterium
TCCTCGAACCCCGTCTCCGCCAAAACCCGCACCGCAGCCTCGCAAGCGGATTCGCTACGGATGCTTCCGTCCCTATCCGGCTTCTGCAGATTCCTTCCCCCGTTTCATCCAAGCAAGCAAGGCTTCAATGAACGACTGATCCGTCCCCTGTTCCACCCTCTGTTCCACCCAAGCAGGTAAGACTGCTAGAACATTTGTTCGTTTTATGATAGCATGGCCGTCATGGAAGACGACCGGAAGACATACTGCTGCATCGACCTGAAAAGCTTCTACGCAAGCGTCGAATGCGTCGAACGAGGGCTTGACCCCTACGAATCGCGGCTGGTGGTGGCCGACCCCAGCCGCACCGAGAAAACCATCTGCCTGGCAGTGTCCCCCGCCCTGAAGGCCATGGGCGTCCCCGGCCGGTGCCGCCTGTTCGAAATACCCGATGGCATCGACTTCATAACGGCGAAGCCCCGCATGCGGAAATACATGGAGGTCTCCGCGAAAATCGTCGCCATCTACCTGAAGCACGTCAGCGCAGCCGATTTGCATGTCTACTCCATCGACGAATGCTTCATCGACCTCACGCCCTACATCTCCCTGTATGGGAAAAGCGCCAAGGAAATCGTCAACCTTCTGCGCGACGCCGTCTTCAAGGACACGGGAATAACCGCCACGGCCGGCATAGGCACCAACCTGTTCCTGGCCAAGGTGGCGCTCGATGTCACGGCCAAGCACGTGCCCGACAACATCGGCGTGCTGGACGAGCAAAGCTTCAAGGAAGTCATCTGGCCGCATCGCCCCATAACCGACATCTGGCAGATAGGCAAAGGCATAGCGGCACGGCTTCAGAAGTACGGAATCTACGACCTTGGCGGGGTTGCGCACGCCGACGTCGACCTTCTCTACCGCGAGTTCGGCGTGAACGCCGAATACCTGATCGACCACGCCTGGGGAATCGAGCCCTGCACCATCGCCGAAATCAAGGCCTACGAACCCGAGGCCACGTCGTTCGGCAACGGGCAGGTGCTTCCTTGCGACTACACGTTCGACGAAGGCCGAATGATCCTGCGCGAGATGGTCGACGAGACCGTGCTCGACCTGGTTGACAAGCGCGTGGTTACCAGCCATGCAAGCCTTCATGTGGGCTACGGCAAAGACGTCGAAGGGCCCTCCCACACCAGCGTCAGCCAGAAGCTTCCCATAAGCACCAACTCGTTCGACAGGCTCATGGCGTTCATGGACGACATGTACTGCGAAAACGTGTGCCGCGACCTTCCCATACGGCGCATGAACATCGCCTTCGGGAACCTCGAGCCCGAGGATTGCGTCGCTTATGACCTGTTCGCTTCCGCCGACTCGCTGGAAGAAGAACGCGCACGCCAGGACGCCCTGATAGCCATCAAGCACAAGTTCGGAAAAGACGCCGTCATGCGTGGAACGTCCTACAAGGACAAGGCCCGCGGGCTCGAACGCGCGCATCAGGTTGGTGGGCACAATGCATGACACCGACGTGTACGGAATGCTGGCGCATCAACCGGGCGTCAAGCATCCCGAACGCTACGTGCTGGGAAAGCCTCATGCCGACCGCGCCAAGCAGTTCAAGCCCTTCGCGGCGCTGCGCGGCTACGAGGAACTTGTCGACAAGGCGATGAAGAAAGCCGACGAACCCCACGACTTCTCCGACCTGGAGGAACCCTGCTAGGTCGTGTCAGCGTGCCATTAGAGCATGCCATTAGATGCGTTCTAATGGCATGCTCTAACGGCACGCTGACACGATCCGGTCGCACATGACATCGGCGCAACATTATCGCCTCAAGGCCTCGCAACCACAGGCGTGCGCCCATATAATTGTCAGCACGAATTCGACACCGCGCCCCTTTCGACGAAGGAGACGACATGACAGACAGCATCAAGCCGATGGAGTTCGAGTTCCCTTCGTGGGACGGCGAAAGCAACATACACGCCATGATGTGGAAGCCTGAAGGAAACGCGCGCGGCGTCGTGCAACTCATCCACGGCATGGCCGAGCACATCGAGCGCTATGCCTCGTTCGCCGACTTCCTGGCAGAAAACGGGTTCATCGTGGTCGGACACGACCACATCGGCCATGGGCACAGCGTTTCCAGCAACGACCAGCTGGGGCACATGCCCACGAAGACCGGCGCCGACGTGCTGGTGGAAGACGTCGACACGCTGCGCTACATCGCTTCGTCCGCATTCCCCGACCTCCCCTATTTCATATTCGGCCACTCCATGGGAAGCTTCGTGCTAAGGGTGTACCTCGCCCGTCATGGCGAAGGGCTTTCGGGAGCCATCCTGTGCGGAACTGGGAACAAGCCACACATCGCCTCGCTCGCAGGCAACGCACTGGCCCAGATCGGGTCGAAGGTGCGCGGCGAGAAGGCGAAGAGCCCCCTGATCCACTCCATGGCCGACGGCGCATTCTCCAACGCGGTCGAGAACCCCCGCACCAACTTCGACTGGATCTCGGCGAACCGCAGCAACGTGGACGCCTACATGCAGGACGACCTGAACGGCTTCCAGTTCACCTTGGGCGGCTACGCGTCGCTCACCAGGCTGACGCTCCTGGCCGCGTCGCTCGAGCTTGCGAAGAAGATCCCGAACGGCCTTCCGCTGCTGTTCATCGCCGGCGCGAAAGACCCTGTGGGAGACAACGGCAAGGGCGTGAAAGCCGCAGCCGACCTCATGCGCAAGGCCGGGGCCCAAGACGTGGACGTCATCATCTACGACGGCATGCGCCACGAGATACTCAACGAGAAAGACGCCGCTCTCGTCTTCGACGACGTGCTAGCCTGGATCGAAGCCATCGTCGCGAACTAAATTGAGGGTGCAGATAAACTGCGCCCCTACACCGCCATGCGTTTCCTGCGACAGGACGCTTGCCTACTCGAAATCCTTGCGAGGCGTTGCGGCGTTTGGACTGGGCGTGAAAAGCGAAGATTCGACTTAGCTCAGAATGGTTCCAGGTAGCCGCAGCTTTTAGCATTTTGACCGCTCTTCGCGATTAGCCCTGTCCAAACGCCGCAAAGAGACGCCGAGTCGGATTGAGAGAGGCATGCGTCCTATTGCGCAACCCTCTTCGGCCCGTGGGCTCGCAAATCCCCTTAGCGCAGATAGCATCCGGTGACGCTTTCCGGATTCGCGGCGACCTGCGCCGGCGTGCCTTCCGCCACAAGACGACCGCCCACCTCGCCGCCACCGGGCCCCAGGTCGATCACGTAGTCGGAATTGGCGATCACGTCCAGGTCGTGCTCGATCACCAACACGGTTGCCCCACGGTCGATCAGGCCGTCGAGAACCCCGAGCAGCGTCTCCACGTCAAGCGGATGCAGGCCTATGGTCGGCTCGTCGAACACGAACAGCGACCCCTTCTGGTCGCGGTGCATCTCGCTCGCCAGCTTCAACCGCTGCGCCTCGCCGCCCGAAAGCGCCGGAGTCGACTCGCCAAGCGTGAGGTATCCAAGCCCCAGGTCGTGCAAGGTTTCCAGCTTCGTCTTCGCCTTCCCAAGCCCGCATTCCACGGAAAGCAGCTCGTCCACCGTCATTGCGAGCATGTCGGGAAGCGAAAGGCCGCCCGTCTCGGTGCACATGCGCACCTCGTAAGCCTCGTCGCCGTAGCGCGACCCATGGCACGACGGGCACGGAATGTCCACGTCGGGAAGGAACTGCACGTCCAAGGAAATCTGCCCAGTGCCGTCGCAGGTCATGCACCTAAGCGAGCCGGTGTTGGAAGAAAAGGCACCCGACTTCAGCACGCGTTGCTGCGCACCAGAAGAATTCGCGAACAGCTTGC
>CBCTKQ010000151.1:0-3764 GCA_965147515.1 uncultured Eggerthellaceae bacterium
CGAGCGCATGGTGCAGGTGTACAACGCCGACTTGGCGAACACCTGGGGCAACCTGGTGTCGCGCGTCACCAACATGACCAAGAAGTACTTCGACTCCGCGGTGCCCGAAGCGCCTGCGGACGCCGAAGCCACCAAGGCTAACCCGTTGCGCGACATGGCCGATGCGCTGTACGTGGAATACGACGAGGCCATGGCGCTGGTGGACTTCACGGCCGCGATACACGCCGTGCAGAAGCTCGCCGCGCGGGTGAACCTGTACGTCGAGGACAGCGCTCCGTGGAACCTGGCGAAGGACGAGTCGAAGGCAGGCGAGCTGGCCGCGGTCATCTACAACTCGCTGGAGGCCATCCGCATCATCGCGGCGTACCTGGCGCCCTTCATGCCCAACACCTCGGCCGAGGTGTTCTCGCGGCTGGGTCTGGGCGACGTGTTTGCCATGGACGACATCGAGGCGGCCACGAAGTGGGGAGGCCTGCCCGCGGGCAACCACGTGGAAATCGGCGACCCGCTGTTCCCGCGTCTTGACGTCGACGCCATCAGCCTTGATATGGAATAGCCCGTGAGCGACGAAGAGCTGATCTTCCAGGACGAGTACTTCAGGCGCAAGCCGAAGAAGCATGGCCGCGAATGGCCGATAGTCGACGCGCCCGAGATGTTCGTGCCCGTGGCCGACACCCATGCGCATCTGGACATGCTGCCCGACCCCGGCCTTGCGCTGGCCCGTGCAGGCGTGCACAAGGTCGGCTTCCTGGAAACCATGGTCGACCCGGTGAACGACGTGTCCACCTTCGAGAAGCTTGACGAATGGCGGCTGCGTGGCGAGGTGCTGATGCGTCACATGTCCACGCGCATATGCGGACAGGGCCACAACTCGCTCCCGAAGACGCGCATCGCCGTGGGCGTGCACCCGCACGAGGCGAAGAGCTTCGACGCCGCCGAGGAGCGCAAGCTGGCGCGCCTTCTGCACGACGCGCGCGTGAGCGCCGTCGGCGAGATAGGGCTGGACTACCACTACGACCATTCGCCGCGCCCTGTGCAGAAGGACGCGTTCCGCCGCCAGGTGCGGCTTGCCAAGCAGGCGGGGCTTCCCGTCATACTGCACGTGCGCGAAGCGTTCGATGACGCGTTCGCCATAATGCAGGAGGAAGGCTGGCCCCAGGCCGGAACCTTGCTGCACTGCTACACTTCCGATGCTGACGAGGTGCGCCGCTGGGTCGACGCCGGGTGCTACGTCGCCTTCGGCGGGGCGTTCACCTTCAAGAAGCTGGACGAAGTGCGCGAGGCCGCAAAGCTGGTGCCGTTCGACCGGCTTCTGACGGAGACGGATTCGCCTTTCATGGCGCCCGAGCCGTTCCGCGGCACCACCTGCGAACCGGCCCACGTCATCTTCACGGCCGAGCGCATGCACGACTACCTGCTTCGAGGCGACGCCGCGCCCGCCGTGGTCTACACCGGCGACGAAGACGACGCGCGTCGCGCCTTCTTCACGCAGACTTACGAGAACGCCTTGCGGCTTCTCGACCGCCCTGCGACCGATTGGCAGGAAGATGCATAGGACGATAGTGGTCGGGTCGCCCCGCGCCGACGGAAGGTGCGCGACGCTGGCTAACGAGATGTTCGAGGCCTGCATAGACGAATGCCCCGAGGACGGGGTGTCGGTCGTTGCGGTTTCAAGCGTGGACGTCGCGCCATGCGTAGGTTGCGACGCCTGCCGCAAGGCGCTGTCAAAGGACGACGACGCCTATCCCGAGGTCCCCGAGAAGGGCGACCCGCTGGCGCAGTGCAACGTGGTGTTCCGAAGCGACGCATCGGCGCATCAGTGCGTCATAGGCGACGACATGGCCGAGGTGCGCAAGCACCTGGACGCCGCCGACGAGCTGATCGTGGTGTCGCCGGTGTACTTCTCGGGCGCGCCTTCGCAGATGAAGGCATTGCTCGACCGCATGCAGCCCTACTTCTGGTCGAACCTTCGCGAGCGCACCAAGGAGCGCCGCCCGTGCACCCTGCACGTCGTGCGCGAGGGAGGCGACCCGCATGGGTTCGAGCCCCTGGTCGGCGTCGTGCGCTCGGCGCTCGGCGTGGCTGGCTTCAAGCTGGAACGCGTGGTCGACTGGCTGGGCTGCTTCGACGAGTCTGGCGACATCGTCGCCGACGGCAAGGAGTGCGAGCTTGACTAGCGCGTCGCCCCTTGCAACGCCCGGCGCAACGCGCGAGGTGCTGGAACGCCACGGGTTCGGCCTGAAGAAGTCGCTGGGGCAGAACTTCCTGGTGAACGACGCGGTGGTGCGGAAGATCCTGCAGCTTGCCGACGTGGGGCTCGACGACGTCGTGCTGGAGGTGGGGCCCGGCATCGGCACTCTGACGCATGCGCTGCTTTCGAACGCGCGCGCCGTGGTGGCGGTGGAGCGCGACCCTTCGCTTCCGGCCGTGCTGGATGACACCCTGTCTGGCTTCCGCGGCAGGTTCGCCCTGATAGAGAAGGACGCCCTTGACGTGACCGCGGCCGACGTCGCCGATGCTGCCGCATCCGTTGGCGCGTCTTCGCCCGGCAAGTTCGTGGCGAACCTGCCCTACGCTGTGGCCGCCACCGTCGTGCTCGATTACTTCCAGGGCATGGCAAGTCTGGGGAGCGCCACGGTGATGGTTCAGCGCGAGGTGGCCGACCGCATGGCAGCCACGCCGGGCACCAAGAACTACGGCGCCTACACAGTGAAGCTGGCCATGTACGCCAAGCCTGCGGCATCGTTTCCGGTGGGGCCGGGCAACTTCATGCCGCCTCCTCACGTGGAAAGCACCGTGCTGCGGCTTGACCGAGTCGAAGGCCATGCGTCTCCGCAGGTCGTGAAGGCCGCCTGCCGCATGGCCGACGCTGCGTTCTTCGCGCGCCGCAAGACCATCGCGAACTCGTGCAAGCAGTACTTCGCAAGCCGAGGCGAGGGGGGAGCGTCCGACAGGCTGCCTGCGATGTTCGAAGCGGCAGGGGTGGACCCCAAGGCACGCGGCGAAGTGTATCCTCCGAACACCTACCTGGCGCTTGGGCGCGCCTATGCGGAAGGGAAGGCCTAAGGCATGAAGATAGCGGTCTACTGCGCATCGACTCCCGGCGACGACCCCTGCTTCCGCGAGGCCGCGGTGCAGCTTGGGCGATGGATAGGGGAGAGCGGCAACGACCTCGTCTATGGCGGCAGCGCCGTGGGAATCATGGGCGTCATCGCCCGAGAGGTGATGGCCGCCGGAGGTTGCGCCTACGGGGTGGAACCGCAGTTCTTCATCGACGCGGGAGTGGCGCAGGAGAACCTGACCGAGCTCATCGTGGTGGACACCATGGCTGAGCGCAAGGCGAAGATGATCGAGCTTGCCGACGTGTTCGTGGCGCTTCCCGGCGGCATCGGCACGCTGGAGGAGATAAGCGAGATCATGTCGTGCGTGCGTCTGGGTCTGGACGTTGCGGAATGCTACCTGCTGAACGTCGACGGGTTCTACGACCCGCTGGTCGATCTGCTGAAGTCTATGGTGCGCCACGGGTTCCTCGACCAGGTCGACCTGGACCGCTACCTGTTCCCCTCCGACGTGCACGAGCTGTGCGAGATGGTCAGCGCCTTCCAGCGCAACCCCAAAAGCTGCCTTGCCACGGCCACCGAGCTGGTCGAGCGCAAGGGATATACGCGCGAATAGCCGAGTGTGACGGGGGACGTTCACTTTTGGCCAAAGCGTGACGGGGTCCGTCACCCATGGGCCAAAAGTGAACGTCCCCCCTCACGCGA
>CBCTKQ010000152.1:0-3739 GCA_965147515.1 uncultured Eggerthellaceae bacterium
ACCTTCAGAACGTGTACCACACCGCCGACATCACCGACGAGATCGCCGAGCAGCTGGACTAGCGGGTTCCACCGAGTGGCCGAGCTGACCGACGAGCAAATAGCAGCCGAGAAGGCGTTCATGGAAGGCGTGCCCAGGTTCAACCTGGCCGCCTTCCTTCTTCCACCCATATGGGGCCCGGCCCACGGGATGTGGGCCGCCATACTCTTCTATCCCGCATGGCTTCTGGTGGACAACCTGCTGTACGCCATGTACAGCCAGCCGTCCGTCATGTCGGTGGCGGTGGGACTCAGCGCTCTTCTTCTGCTGGCGCTGGTCACCGTGGCCTTCGCGCTCATCAGCCAGCCGTTCGCATGGCACCGCGCGCACGGGATGGGCAAGACGAAGGCGCAGTACCTTTCCGCGCAGCGCAAATGGGCCGTCGGGTGCGTATTCGGCGCCCTTGCCATGCTCGTCCTGGCCACTGCGTACAACCTGCTTCTACGCGTCCCGGCCTAGGGCTGCGAAACGCCCAAGGACACGCTCGTGGCGCCTTCCAAAGAAAACGTCGAAAACTGCGAGAGGATCGCCGTCTTCTGCGTCGGCAACAGGCTGATGCTCGACGACGGGCTGGGCCCCGTGGTGTTCGAGGAGCTGACGCAAAGCTACGAGTTCCCGGCCAACGTCGAGGTGTACGACGTCGGGTGCATGGGGCTGGACATGCTCGACTTCGTGCGCGACTTCGACTACATGGTCACCGTGGACGCGGTGGAAGGCACGGACGCCCCCGCCGGCACCGTCTTCGAGTTCGACCCCGACGACATGATGCGGCATCACGGCGCATCCGCGTCGCTGCACGAGCTGACGCTTGCCGACCTGTTCGACTCCGCCGCGCTGCTTGGCTACGAGTGCGAAGGAAAGTGCTTCGGCATGCAGGTGTCGAACATGTCCCCCGAGGTGGTCACCGTGGCGCTGACGCGCCCCGTGTACGAAGCCGTGCCGCTGCTGGTCGAGGCGGTCCTGGCCGACCTTCACGGTCGCGGCGTGCGCATCGTGTCGAAGCGGACCGGCGCCCCTATCGCGCCGGGATGGCGCCACGAGATGACGGAATGAGGCGCCCGGCATGCTTGTAGACGCGCTGGCCGGCATCCTGGACAGGTCGGGGTGCGTGGAGAACTTCTGGGGGAAGCTCGACGGTGGAAACGACGCCGCGCTAGGCGTTGTATCTTCCGCGCGTCCGCTGTTCGTCGCGGCACGCTTCGCCAGGAATCCGCAGCCCACCTTGGTCGTCATACCGGGCGAGGACGCAGCCGACGCCTTCGCGCGCACGACCGCGTCGTACGTGGGGGAGGACGCGGTGCTGCGCTTCCCCGAGAGGCGCGACCGTCCGCACTTGGAGGAAAGGCCCGACCCGCGCACCGTGGCCAGAAGGCTCGAAGCGGCCGACGCGCTGCGGCAGGGGCGTGACGTCGTCGTCGTGGCGAGCGCCCGCTCGCTTGTGCGCGACATGGCGCCTCCTGAATCCGATGCGGCCACCCCCATGCGCCTGCGCGCGCTCGCTTCGGTCGCAGACATGGGCATCGAAGGCGTAGACGACGTCGACGGGCTGCGCCGCAGGTTGGAGACGATGGGATATGCCAACACTGGCGAGCTCGACGGGCCTGGCACGTTCTGCATGCGCGGCGGCAGCGTGGACGTGTTCCCAGGCAACTCCGACTTCCCCGTAAGGCTGGACTTCTTCGGCGACGACCTCGACGAGATAAGGCGCGTGATACCCTCCACCGGGCAGATGGTCTCAAGCCTCGAATCGATAGACGTGTACCCGGTCAGCGAGCTTCCGTCCTCCGAAGCGGCCATGCGTGCCGCGCGGAAGTCGCTCGAGAAGGCGGCGCTCACGAACAAGACGCTCCGCGACGCGCTGGAGAAGATGGAGGGTGGCCTTAGGTTCGACGGGTCCGACATCCTGCTGCCCTACTTCTTCAAGGGGCCTGCGCAGCTCGGGTCCTACGCCGGGCCGAACACCATGACCTGCCTTGTCGAGCCGCGCGCCACCTTCGACGACATGGCGCACGCGTTCGAGGAGGTGCAGGACACCTTCAAGGGGACCTACCTCAACGCCGAAAGCCTGTACACGCCCCCGGCGCAGGTGGACCTGGGCCACGGCGTCAGGGCGACGTACGTGTCGATAATGCAGCTCGGCGTCGACCTCGACGACGAGGTCCCGGTGAAGCGCGTTGACGTGTCCAGGTCGGAAGACAGGCTGTTCGGAAAGCTGCGCAACTGGGTCGACGGCGGCAACTACTGCCTGTTCAGCATCCCCGGATTCCGGGCCAGGAAGGACATGGAGCTGGAGCTCGTCGACCACTCGCTTCCCATACAGGAAAGGCTTGACTCCATCGACGCCGACACGGCGCCGCTTTCGAAGGGCGTCGTCAACATAGTGGACGTGGACATACCGCTGGGGGTTGTCATACCCAAGGCGAAGCTGGTGATGCTGTCCCTCGAGGACCTGAAGGGCGCGCGCCAGTCGTCGAAGCCGAAGCGCGAGCTGAACGCAGCCGACATAACCTTCCCGTACACCGCAGGCGACTACGTCGTGCACGAGACGTACGGCATCGCATACTTCAAGGGGCTGGTTCTGCGCGACATAGGCGGGGTGGAGCGCGACTACCTGGAACTGGACTACGCCGAGGGCGACAAGCTGTTTTTGCCCGTAGAGCAGTTCGACAAGGTGACGCGCTATGTGGGGCCCGAGGGCCACACCCCCAAGATCACGCGGCTTAACAGCACCGACTGGTCGCGTGCGATGACCAAGGCGCGCAAGGCCACTCGCAAGCTGGCCTTCGACCTGATCGACGTGTACTCGCGCCGCGCTGCGACCAAAGGCTTCCAGTTCGTCGTGGACACGCCATGGATGCAGGAGATGGAGGAAAGCTTCCCCTACGACGAGACGCCCGACCAGGCCGCCGCCATAGCCGACGTGAAGGCCGACATGCGCTCGGCGCACCCCATGGACCGCCTGGTGTGCGGCGACGTGGGGTTCGGCAAGACCGAGGTGGCCATCCGCGCCGCCTTCGTAGCCGCGCAGAACGACAAGCAGGTGATGGTGCTCTGCCCCACCACCATCCTCACGCAGCAGCACTTCGTAAGCTTCAAGGAACGTCTGGAGCCGTTCGGCATGAGGGTGGAGGCGCTGTCGCGCTTCCGCAGCCCTGCCGAGCAGAAGAAGACGCTGGAGGACTTCGCGGCAGGCAAGGTGAACGTGCTCATAGGCACCCACCGTCTGCTTTCGCGCGACGTGAACCCGCACGATTTGGGGCTCATCGTGATAGACGAGGAGCAGCGCTTCGGCGTGGGGCACAAGGAGCAGTTCAAGAACCTTCGCGAGCACATAGACATCCTCACGCTGTCGGCGACCCCCATCCCGCGCACCATGCAGATGGCCGTGTCGGGAGTGCGCGACATGTCGCTGATACTCACCCCGCCCGAAATGCGCCTTCCCGTGAAGGTGCACGTGGGGGAGTGGGACCCCGACGTGGTTTCGGCGGCCATAAGGCTGGAGCTCGGGCGGGGCGGCCAGGTGTATTACGTCAGCAACCGCGTGAACACCATCGACGAGGCGGTGCGCCGCGTGGCCGAGGCCGCTCCAGAGGCGCGCGTAGGCGTGGCGCACGGGCAGATGTCCAAGGACGAGCTCGAACGCGTGATGGAGGACTTTTCCGCCGGCCTGTTGGACGTGCTGGTCGCCACGACGATCATC
>CBCTKQ010000153.1:0-3720 GCA_965147515.1 uncultured Eggerthellaceae bacterium
GGTATGTCGAACATCGTCCCCGCCAGCACGTTGGAAGTGGACGCGCATCCGCCCACCACGGCGGCCCGCGACGCCCACACGCCGCCCAGCCCCTGAGCCCGGCGCAAGCCGAACTCGGCCACCGGCGCCCCCTTGGCCGCGCGGCACACCCTGGCGGCCTTCGTTGCGATGAGCGTCTGGAAGTTCACCGCGTTCAGCAGCGCCGTCTCGATGAGCTGGCACTGCATGATGGGCCCCTGCACGCGCACTATTGGCTCGTTGGGGAACACGACGGTGCCTTCGAGCACCGCGTCGACGTCGATGGAGAGCTTCATGTGCGCCAGGTAGTCCAGGAACCCCTCGTCGAACAAGGGGCCGCCCTTCGGCGCCTGTATGGAGCGCAGGTACTCGATGGCGCCCGCGTCGAAGTCGTACTCGTCGACCATCTGGGCCAGCTGCGCCATGCCGCAGGCGACCGCATATCCGCCTTCGAACGGGTAGTTGCGGAAATGCATGGTGAACGTGGCCTGCTCGCCTTCCTTTCCGGAAAGCCAGTAGCCCTGCGCCATGGTCAGCTGGTACAGGTCGGTGAAAAGCGCCCAGTCTTCGCGCATCGGCTACTCCCCCTTCGGGGCGGAATCGCCGCTTGCGCCGGAATGGCCGCCTGCGCCGCCCTTGTCCTGCCTGCCGCCTTGGGCGCCGTTGCCTTGCTGGCCCTGCGGCGCTCCGTTAGAAGATGCGCCTTTGCCCGAAGACCTTCGGCGTCTGCGCCTGCGGTTGCCGTTCGACCCCTGCTTGCCGTCGCCCTGTTGAGAGCGCTGGGCGTTGCCGTCGTCGTGCGCAAGCCCCGACGACTTCTGCCCTGGGCGCACGCCCTGCGTCTGCTTCTGGCCGGAACCCTTCTGGGACGTCTGGCCCGGCTTCCTTGCGCCCGAGCCCGAACGGCGCGAGCCGCCCTGCTTCTTCTGGGCGCCCTGCCTCTGGCCGCCTTGCTTGTTCTTGCCCTCGCCGTCGACGGTCGTCTTCGAGCCGTCCTCGGCCTTGATGGTGGTCGAACGCCTGCGCGGCTGCCGCTTCGCCTGCTGCTCGTCCTTGGCGCCCTGCCCCTTGCCGCCGCCCGAGCCCGAACGGCGCGAGCCGCCCCTCTTCTGCGAGCGGGATGGCTTGTCCTTCTTCGACTGCTCGTGGTGCACGGCCGTCGCGCTTCCCAGCTTGTCCTCGCCGGTGAAGCTGGGGATCGAGAACAGGTCGGTGCCGCCAAAGATTGACACCTTGGCGTCCTCGACGGCCGCATCCCATGCCTCGTCTGACACGGTGGCGCGCTTGCGGTCGTCAGACAGGTCCTCGATCGCCGAGGCGGGCACCTTGACGGGCTTCTCGTCCTCCACGCGTATTGCCACGGTGTCGCGCGGCACGTCGTATTCCACGACCTTGCCCTCGCCTGCCGGGGTCGACACGACCGCACCGATCTTGGGCGCGGTCTTCTTGAACTCCTTGTACACCTCGTCCTCGTAGCGCAGGCAGCACATCAGCCTTCCGCACAGCCCCGATATCTTCTGCGGGTTCAGCGAAAGGTCCTGGTCCTTCGCCATGCGTATGGACACGGGCTTGAACTCGCCGCCGAGCCGCTTGCAGCACACCAGCTGCCCGCAGTGCGCGATTCCGCCCACGATTCGGGCCTCGTCGCGCACGCCGATCTGGCGCATGTCTATGCGCACGTGGAACTCGGACGCCAGCTTGCGCACCAGCTCGCGGAAGTCGATGCGCTCCTCCGACTCGAAGTAGAAGACCGCCTTGTCGCCGTCCAGCATGTATTCCACGCTTACGGGGTGCATGTCCTCGTTGTACTCGCGGGCCATGCGCTTGAACACGGGCATCGCCTCGCGGGCCTTCTGCTCCATCTCGTCGGCGCGCTGCAGGTCTTCCTCGGTGGCCACACGCTTCACGGGCTTCAGCGGGCTCTTCAGCTTCATTACGTCCTCGTATGGCACCTCGAAGGGCTCGGACGCGAGCACGCCAAGCTCGAGCCCGCGCGCGGTCTGCACGACCACGCTGTCGTCGGCGTGAAGCTCTAGCCCGTCGGGGTCGAACCATAGAGTCTTTATGTTGTAGGGCAGATTAACTGGTGCTACCAGCGCCATCGAAAACCTCTCTTACTTTCATCAATGCGACGTCGAAGCACGTCTCTGGGGAAACATTATAGTCAAGCGATTCCTTGGCCTCGTCCACCTGGCGCAGCGCCTCCGATATGCGGACGATGTCGGCGTACGGCGCAAGGGCCTCCATCTGGGCCCTGACGTCGTCGTTTATGACCAGTTCGGGCGTTCCCGAGCAGATCATGGCGACGTCGCGCAGCCATGACGAGATTATGGAGAGCGCCTGCTTCAGGTAACCGGAGGTCTCCGACGACAGGCGCCGCTTGTTGCGCTCCTCTATCTTGCGGATGGCCGACTTGGCCAGGAAGTCCTGGTTTCGGGCGAGCTCTTCCTCCTGCTGCGCGCGAAGCGTGTCCAGCGGGGCCTTAGACTTCTCCACTATGCCCCGCGCCTCCAGCAGAAGCTGCCAGTCGTCCATGGAGTCGATGCGCGAGAGCATGCCCAGAAGCTCGCTTCGGAAGAACATGCGCTCGTTGCCGCGCGCCTTGAGGAAGGCGATGGCGTTCGATATCGAGCCCGAGCACGCCTCCATGGCCTCGCGCGACTGCTCGATGGACGCGCCCGTGTTCTGGCTGATGATGCCCGCGGCCTCGGACGGCGGGATATGCCTGAACGGCACGACCTGGCAGCGCGAGGCGATGGTGGGCAACACGCTGTCGCGCGTGCGGCCCAGAAGGATCAGCACCACGTCGTCGGGCGGTTCTTCGAGCGTCTTCAGGAACGCGTTGGCCGCCGCCCGGTTCAGCAGGTCGACGCGGTCGATGATGTACACCTTGCGGCTTGCCTGGATGGGTGCGAGCGCCACGTCCGACACTATCTCGCGCACCTGCTCGACCAGGTAGCCGCCAGCGCCTTCCGGCTGGTAGAAGTGGATGTCGGGGTGCGTCTTCTTGCGGACGCGCGAGCAGTTGTCGCACGACCCGCACGCTCCCCCGCGCGGCCCGCTTGCGCCCTTGGGGCACAGGATTGCCTGCGCGAACGCGTACGCCGCCTGCGTCTTGTTCGAACCGGCCGGCCCCGCGAACAGGTAGGCGTGGTTGACGTGGTCGGACTTCACGCTGGACCGCAGGAAGTCGCGCACCTGCGGCTGTCCCAGTATGCTTGCGAAGGCGTCGGACATGCGCATCCCCTTAGAGGCGCCGGAAGACAAAGGTGTCTCGCTTGGCTTCGGACTGCGAAATCGATGGTGTGTTATACCATCGATTTCTTGTCCTGCAGAATCGCTCGACTACCTTCACCTTCCGTCGCCTTCCTTCAACTGGTTCCGGTTGGAATGGTCATGCGCCGCGTCGAATGCGGCCAGCTGCTCGCCGAGGTCCACCGTTCCGTCCGACAGCCAGGGCATGATGTCGCCGAGGGATGCGAATATGGCCTGGGCCGTTTGGGAATGCTTGCCGCCGGTCTCGATGACGCAGATGCGCCCGTCGGACGCGGCTGCCAGCTTCGCGAAGGCGTCTATCACGCGCGAGTGGAAGTCGTCGCCGGCCAGTTCCAGCCTGTCGGCCTCCTCGCGGCGGTCGACGCGGCTCTTCTTCTCCTCGCGGTCGGGGCAGCTGAGCACTATGGTGGCGTCAGGCACGATGCC
>CBCTKQ010000154.1:0-3693 GCA_965147515.1 uncultured Eggerthellaceae bacterium
TACAGCCCATCGGCGCTGCGGAAGTCGGGGATGCCGCTTTCGGTGGAAACGCCCGCGCCCCCGAAGAACACCATGCCGTCGGGCGGGCACGCGTCAATCCATCCGCGCAGCTGTCGTATGTCTGCGTCCATGGCGTCTTCTCCCTTCACACGGGTTTGGCCTAGGTTCGAGATTGCAGTCATGCTAACAAAATCACATGCATCCATCGTACTCGCTGCGATTTTGCAGAAGCTTTACACGCCGATTATGCGTCCATGACCTGCGTGCCCCATCCTTGGTTTCGAAGGTCGTTCCGGCCGTGGGCGCCGGGACGCCGAAGGAAGTCATGCCAGCCTGCCGATGCAGGCGCACGGCAGCTGTGAAAGGAATGGAGATGCTGAAGAAACCAATGTCGAAAACCGTCGCGGGCCTGGTGGCCGCGACCTGTCTTTTGGGGGCCGTCGGCCTCGCAGGCTGTGCGTCGCAGGCCTCAAGTCCGCAGGAGGGCGGCTCTGGGGCTTCCCCAGCGTCCGAGCAGATATCGGTCTACTCGCGCGAGGACGGGTCGGGCACGCGGTCCGCGTTCGTGGAGCTGTTCGGGCTGGAAGAGAAGGACGCCGGAGGCAACAAGGTGGACACCACCACCGACAAGGCCGTGATCACGAACTCCACCTCGGTGATGATGACGTCCGTGGCCAACGACCCTGCCGGAATCGGCTACATATCGCTGGGCTCGCTCAACGACAAGGTGAAGGCGCTGCGCATCGACGGCGTGGAGGCGACGCCCGAGAACGTCAAGGACGGCTCGTACGAGATATCCCGCCCGTTCAACATCGTGATCGGACAGGACGTTTCGCCTGCGGCCAACGACTTCATCTCCTTCATCATGAGCGCCGACGGGCAGAAGGTTGTGGAGGACAACAACTACATCGCGGTGGCGGACGGCGCCAAGCCATACCAGAAGGGCGAAGCGTCAGGCAAGGTGGTCGTGGCCGGGTCGTCTTCGGTGACGCCCGTCATGGAGAAGCTGGCGGAGGCCTACGAGGCAGTCAACCCGGGAGTCACGGTAGAGGTGCAGCAGTCCGACTCCACCACCGGCGTGACCATGGCCATCGAAGGCACCTGCGACATTGGGATGGCGTCGCGCGACCTGAAGGATTCCGAGTCCTCGGCCGGCGTGGGCGCGCAGGAGATAGCGCGCGACGGGATCGCCGTGATCGTGGCCCCCGCGTCCGACGTCGACGAACTCACGGCCGAGCAGGTGAAGGCGATCTTCTCGGGCGATGCTCAGACCTGGGCCGACGCGATAGGCTGATGCGGCCATGAAGCAAGGGTCTAACGGCCAGGCGTTGAAGGAGGGGGCAGCCAAGTGGCTCTTCGGGGCCGCTGCCGCCCTCTCCATCGTCGCGGTGGCCCTGATATGCGTGTTCCTCTTCGCCAACGGAATCCCGGCCATGGTGCAGATCGGCCTTCCCGATTTCCTGTTCGGGACCACATGGAAGCCGGGGAGCGGCCTGTACGGGATATTCCCGATGATCGTAGGCAGCATCTACGTGACGGCCGGGGCCATGGTCGTGGGCGTTCCCGCCGGGGTGCTGACCGCCATCTTCCTTTCGCGTTTCGCGCACAGGAAGGTTGCGGCGGCGCTGAAGCCCGGCATCGAGCTTCTGGCGGGCATCCCGTCGGTGGTGTACGGCTTCTTCGGGCTTATGGTCGTTGTCCCGTTCGTGCGCGCAATCGGCCCAGGCAACGGGCTTTCGCTGCTGTCCGCGTCGCTGCTTCTGGGGGCGATGATCCTACCCACGGTGATCACGGTGTCGAAGAACGCGCTGGACGCAGTGCCGAAAAGCTACTACGAAGGCGCCCTGGCCTTGGGGGCCACGCACGAACGGTCGGTGTTCCGCATCGTGGTGCCGGCGGCGTTCTCGGGAATAATGGCGTCCGTGGTGCTGGGGATAGGCCGCGCGATAGGCGAGACGATGGCAGTGGTGATGGTGGCAGGAAACCAGGCCGTGATCCCTGGGTCGATCTTCGACGGGGTGCGGACCATGACGGCCAACATCGTGCTGGAGATGGGCTACGCGGCCGACCTTCACCGCGGCGCGCTGATCGCTACGGGCGTGGTGCTGTTCGTGTTCGTCATGCTGATCAGCCTGCTGTTCGGCGCCGTGAAGAAGCGGGGTGAGCTGAAATGACGGCACGTCTTCTGCGCGCGGCGGTATACGTCGGGGCCGCAGTGTCGACCGCGGTGCTTCTGCTGATCGTCGGGTTCGTCGTGGTGAACGGCGTCCCCAGCCTTAGGCCCTCGCTGTTCGAATGGGAGTACGACTCCACCAACGTGTCGCTCATGCCGGCGCTGGTGGACACTGTGCTTATGGCTGCGCTTGCGCTGCTGATATCAGTGCCGGTGGGCATAGCGTCGGCCATCTACCTGGTGGAATATGCGAAGCCGTCCAGCCGTTTCATACGCGCGGTGCGCCTTACCACCGAAACGCTGCAGGGAATCCCCTCCATCGTGTACGGCCTTTTCGGGCTGCTGTTCTTCTCCACGCTTCTGGGATGGGGGCTGTCGTTGCTGTCGGGCGCATGCACCTTGGCGATCATGGTGCTGCCCATAGTCATGCGCACAACCGAGGAAGCTTTGCGTGCCGTGCCCGAATCTTACAAGCAGGGCGGCCTGGCCTTGGGGGCTGGCACCGTGCGCGTCATCTTCCGTTGCGTTCTTCCCAGCGCGCTGCCGGGCATCTTCGGGGGAGTGCTGCTGGCCTTCGGGCGCTGCGTGGGCGAGGTGGCGGCGCTGCTGTTCACCGCCGGCACGGTGGCGCAGATCCCCGACTTCGCCGGGCAGGGAGTGTTCGCGCTGTTCGACTCGTGCCGCACGCTGGCCGTGCACATGTACGTGCTCGCCAGCGAAGGGTTGCACATAAGCGAGGCGTACGCGACCGCCGTCGTGCTGCTGGTGCTGGTCGTGCTGCTGAACGGTGGCGCCAACCTCGTTGAAAGAAAGCTGAACGGCCGGAACGCCTAGGGCGTGGCACGGCCGGACATGAAAGGACCTACCGAATGAAATGCCTTGAAGCAGAGCAGGCCGAGCGCGTCAGACAGTCGATTAGGCCGACGTCCGGGCAAGCGGCCGATCGCAAGGCCGGGAAAGTGGCCGAGCAATCGTCCGGGCAAGTGGGCGAACGCCCGCGCGTCGCCAAGATGGAGGTGCGCGACCTCGACCTGCACTATGGAGAGTTCCACGCCCTGAAGAACGTCAGCCTCGAATTCCCCGAGAACGAGGTGACCGCTCTCATCGGGCCTTCCGGATGCGGCAAGTCGACGCTTCTGAAGACGCTGAACCGCATGAACGACCTGGTGGAGGGCTGCAGGATAGAAGGCACCATCAGCCTGGACGGATGCGACGTCTACGGGCAGATGTCCGTGACCGACCTGCGAAGGCGCGTGGGCATGGTGTTCCAGCAGCCCAACCCGTTCCCCATGAGCGTGTACGACAACGTCGCCTTCGGGCCGCGCACGCACGGGGTGAAGAGGCGCGACGAGCTTGACGCCGTGGTGGAGCAGTCGCTTCGCGACGCCGCCATCTGGGACGAGGTGAAGGACCGCTTGGGGAAGAGCGCGCTGGGGTTGTCGGGCGGGCAGCAGCAGCGCCTTTGCATCGCGCGTGCGCTGGCGGTGAGGCCCGAGGTGCTGCTGCTTGACGAGTCCACC
>CBCTKQ010000155.1:0-3672 GCA_965147515.1 uncultured Eggerthellaceae bacterium
GAGAACCGCGAGAGGATGCCTTCGCGGTCGGCAGGCGTGGTAGACCCGGTGAGCACGCCCAGCGACACGCCGCTTTCCGCCAGAAGCGGCCCGAGAGTCCCCGCATGCTGCTGCGCCAGCACCTCGGTGGGGGCAAGCAGCATGGACTGGCCGCCCGTGTCGGCCGCCGCCGCGAAGCCGAAGGCCGCCACTATGGTCTTGCCTGTGCCCACGTCTCCCAACAGCATGTGGTTCGCCACCTTGGGCGACCTCATCGATTCCAGGATGTCGCGCTTCGCGTCAAGCTGCTCGTCCGTCAGCTGGAACGGGACGGCGGATTCGAGCCTTCGCATGCGCGGCCCGTCGACTTCGTGCACGACGGGGTCGACGCCCACCGCGCGCGCGTCGCCCTCCTTCATGAGGAACAGCTGCAGCAGCAGGAGCTCCTCGTACACCAGGCGCGTGCGGGCTTGCGAGACCTCGTCCATCTCCTTGGGGAAGTGGATCGATGCGACGGCGCTCCCCCGGCTTACGACCCCGCGCTTCAGCCGAAGTTCAAGCGGAAGAGGGTCGTGCATCCCGGACACCACGTCGAGCGCCGACGTGACGATCTTCCGCATGGTTGGCGCGGGAAGCTTCTCGGAGGCGGGGTGGATGGGGACGATGCGGCCTTCGGGGACCGCGCCTTCCACCACCTCTAGGAAGGGGTTCGTCATGCGCATGAAGCCGAACTTGAACTCCACCTTGCCCGACGCCATGACCGTCTGCCCTTCCTTGAGCTTCTGCTTGAGCCATGGCTGGTGGAACACGCTGACCACGAGCACGCCGTCGTCGTCGACTATCGATATCTCGACTATGGGGAGGTTGTAGCGCGGGCGCTTGAGCTTCACCTCGTGTATGGTGCCGGACACCGTGCACTGCTCGCCTATCTGGGCCGTGGCGGTCGTGCGCACGCGCGTCAGGTCCATGTAGCGCCTAGGATAGTGGGCAAGCACGTCGCGGACGGTGCGCAACCCGAGCTTGGATAGCGCAGAGGCGCGCGTCGAACTGACCCCGGGGATGCGCGTCACCGGCTCGTCGAGGGCGAGCGTGGCCGCAAGACGGTCTGGCGAGCTGGCCCTTGGCGTCATTCCACGGAGAAGACGACCGGGTAGAGCGGCTGCCCGCCCCTTTGCGGGTCGACCTCCAGGTCGGGGAATTCCTGCTCGACCTGCTCGACCAGCGCGTCGAGCTGCTCGTCGGAGAAGTCCTTGCCGGCAAGTACGGTGAGCGTGTCGGCGTCTTCGGCGTCCATGGCCGCGAGAAGCTTCAGCACGACCTCGTCGACTTCCTTGCCGACTGCCTCTATCGACCCGTCGGCTATGCCGATGACGTCGCCCTTGCGGATCTTGTTCTTGTGCGCGTCCTTCGAGTTCTTGATGGCGACCGTGACCTCGCCCGTCTTCACCTGCGAGGCTGCCTCGACCATGGATTCGACGTTCTCGGCCAGGGGCGCGTCGGGGTTGACGGCGAACATAGCCGCGAACGCCTGCGGGACGCTCTTCGTGGGGACGACGGCGCATTCCTTCTTGCTGAGCTCGCATGCGGAGTTGGCCGCCATGATGATGTTCGAGTTGTTCGGAAGTATGACCACCGATTCGGCAGGCACCTTCTCGGTGGCCTCGTAGAGATCCTTCGTGGACGGGTTCATCGTCTGGCCGCCTGACACGACGACGTCCACGCCGAGGCTCTTCAGGATGGCGGCGTTCCCGTCGCCCGGCGCCACGGCGACGAAGCCGAGGGGCTTGATGGGCTCGGGGTGCGCGTCAGGCGCAGGCATGGCCTCTTCGCTGGCTATCTTGCGGGCGCGGTCCTGCGACTGCAGGTCCATGTTGTGTATGAAGACCTCGGACACCTGGCCTCGGTCGAGGAAGTACTTCAGCACCTGGTCGGGATGGTTGGAATGCACGTGGACCTTGAACTTGGGCGCGGCGCCCACGCACAGCTCGCAGTCGCCCATCGTCTGCAGAAAGTCGAGCGCCTCTTCCGCGTCCAGAGTGTCGGAGTCGACCAAGAACTCGTTGCAGTAGCGATACTCCGATCCCTCCCAGTCGTCGATCTGCTCTATCTCGACCTTGGGGGCGTCGGAGCCTATGAGTATCTTCTCGCCAAGGTTGCCGGCCTTGCCTTGTATGGCCGACGAGAAGCCGTCGAGCAGTATGGCGAGCCCGAAGCCGCCGGCGTCCACCACGTTGTTCTCCTTCAGCACGGCGAGGAAGTCGGGGGTACGCTGCACCGACGCGTAGGCCTCGGCGACTATGGCGTCAAGCGCCTCGTTGGTGTTCAGGCCGTCGGCGGCGCACTTCTCGGCGGCCTGCGCCGCGTCGAACAGCACAGTGAGTATGGTGCCTTCCACCGGCTTGCGCACGGCCTGGAACGCGACCTCGACGGCGCGCTTGAACGCCGCCGCGACCGATTCCGCGTCGAAGCGCTGGCCTTCCTCGGCACCTTCGCACAGCCCGCGGAGGATCTGCGAGGTTATGACGCCGGAGTTGCCGCGTGCGCCCATGAGGGCCCCCGACACTATCGCCTTGCGTATGTCGGCCGTGCTGGCGTCCGGGCTCAAGGCCTTAAGGCTTCCCACGACGCTTTCAAGCGTGAGGGACATGTTGGTGCCTGTGTCGCCGTCGGGCACGGGGAACACGTTGAGCCTGTTGATTTCGTCCTTGCGGCTGGAGAGAAGCTGCGACGCCTGCGCGATCGCGTTGACTATGTCTGTTGACGAGTAGCTTTCTTGCATGGTTGGGTTTCGGCTCCTAAAGAGGGTTCGGCAACGGTTGGTGCGCTCTACATGCGGACCTTGACGTCGGCGACGTGCACCTCGACCGACGCGATGGGCACGCATGCGTACTCCTTCAGCGCGAACGTGACCTGGTCCACCAGGTTCTGGGAAACGGTGGATATGTTCGTGCCGTACTCTATGACGACGTAGAGATCGACGTGGAGGCCTTCGTCGGTGGACTTGACCACGACGCCTCGGCGCAGGCGCGACGCCGGGAGGATCTTCGCTATACCGTCCGCTGCGTTGGGGGCCGTCATTCCCACCACGCCGTAGCATTCCATGGCCGCATACCCTACGAGGTCGGAAAGCACCTCGTTGGCGACGTGCAGGCTACCGGGGATCTTGTCAGACATGGCACACCTTTCGTGAAACTCCGCCTCAAAGTGGCGCCCGCTTAAGGGCTTTTGGTTCTGAAAGTATACAACATGAGCCGATGCGCGCCCATGCGGTGGAATCTTTTGGGGAAACTCGTCACACTTGTGATATAGTAGTTAGGCTTTTTGCCGAAAGGGCAAGCCCAACAGCAGAAACACGGCCCGAAGGGCCTCACGGGATAATAGGAGTAACGATGTCGAAAGTATGTGAAATCTGCGGCAAGCATCCGGTGGCAGGCCGCAACGTCAGCCACTCGCACAAGGTGTCCAACCGCATCTTCCGCCCCAACATCCAGAAGGTCACCATCCGCGACACCAAGGGCCATGTGCGCAAGGCCAACGTCTGCGCCAGCTGCATGAAGGCCGGCAAGGTGGAGCGCGCATAGGCCGCTTGAGAACCCTTACGTTCGAAAAGCCTCCCGCAAGGGAGGCTTTTTTGTTGCTTATGCATCGAAGGGGATGTCGAATGGCCCGGGCTCAAGCAATGGCTCGCGCGGC
>CBCTKQ010000156.1:0-3637 GCA_965147515.1 uncultured Eggerthellaceae bacterium
GTCTGCGACGAGCGGATTATCTGGATGACCTCGTCGATGTTGTCCAGCGCGATGACGTAGCCTTCAAGGATGTGCGCGCGTTCCTCGGCCTTGGCCAGCTCGTAGCGGGTGCGGCGCGTGATGACTTCGATCTGGTGCTGGATGTAATGGTGCAGGATTTCCTTGAGTGAAAGCACGCGCGGCGAGCCGTTGACCAGCGCCAGCATGTTGATGCCGAAGCCCGTCTGCAGCTGCGTGTGCTTGAACAGCTTGTTCAGCACCACCTGCGGGATGGCGTTGGACTTCAGGTCGATGATGATGTCGACCGGGCTCTTGCGGTCGGCTGCGTCGTGGATGTTGCTGATTTCGGGCAGCTTCTTGTCGCGAACCAGCTCGCCCAGCTTCTCGAGCAGGCGCTTGCGGTTCACCTGGTAGGGGATTTCCTTCACCACGATGCTGGAGCGGCCGTTCTTCTTCTCGACGATGTCGCATTTCGCGCGGATGGTGATGTTGCCGTGGCCAGTCTCGTAGGCGTCCTTGATGCCCTGCTTGCCCATGATAAGGCCGCCCGTGGGGAAGTCGGGGCCGGGCAGGAACTCCATGAGTTCCTCGGTGGTTATGTCGGGGTTGTCGATCATGGCGCAGGTTGCGTCGATGGTCTCGCCCAGGTTGTGCGGCGGGATGTTGGTGGCCATGCCCACGGCGATGCCGTTGGATCCGTTGACCAGCAGGTTGGGGAATCGGCTGGGCAGCACCTCGGGTTCCTGCAGGCTTTCGTCGTAGTTGGGGCGGAAGTCGACCGTTTCCTTGTCGAGGTCGCGAAGCAGTTCCATGGCGGGCTTGTCGAGGCGGGCTTCGGTGTAGCGCATGGCCGCCGCCGAGTCGCCGTCGATGGAGCCGAAGTTGCCGTGGCCGTCGACCAGCGGGACGCGCATGCTGAACGGCTGGGCCAGGCGCACCATGGTGTCGTAGACCGCGATGTCGCCGTGCGGGTGGTACTTGCCTATGACGTCGCCGACGGTTCGCGCCGACTTCATGTGCGGGCGAGTGGGCAGGTAGCCCGACTCGTTCATGGCGTAGAGGATGCGGCGATGCACGGGCTTCAGACCGTCGCGCACGTCGGGAAGGGCGCGCGCCACGATGACGCTCATGGAGTATTCCAGGAACGACTGCTGCATCTCCTTGCCCATTTCGGCCTTCTGGATGGAATCGGCGTCGCCAGCCTCGGCGATCTGCAGCGCCTCTTCGGCGTCTTCTTCCTCTTCGTCGTCGGGGTCGGCCTCGACCGCGTCCACGTCTGCGCCGTCGACGTCGACTTCCCCTATGACGTCGCCTTCGACGAAGTCGTCCTCGTCGTTCAGCGAGATGCCGTCGTCGAAGTTGATGTCGCCTTCGTTGATGTTGTTCTCGTCGTCCATTGGTTTTCCTTAAATGTCCAAGAATCGTACGTCGCGGGCATGGTCCTGGATGAAGCGCTTGCGCGGTTCCACCTGTTCGCCCATGAGTTCGGACACCACACGCTCGGCGCGGGCGGCGTCGGATATCTCGACCTGCAGCATGAGGCGGTTCTGCGGCTCCATGGTGGTTTCCCAAAGCTGTTCAGGGTCCATCTCGCCCAGGCCCTTGTAGCGCTGCACGTCGTACTTGTCGGCGCCTCCCATTTCGGCGAGCGTGCTGGAAAGGGCCTTCTCGTCGTAGATGTAGCGCTGGATCTTCGTGGACCGCGAGTTCTTCTTCTTGACGCCGAAGATGGGCGGCTGCGCGATGTAGATGTAGCCGCGCGCGATGAGCTCGGGCATGTAGCGGTAGAAGAACGTGAGCAGCAGGCAGCGGATGTGCGCGCCGTCCACGTCGGCGTCGGTCATGATGATGATGCGGTGGTAGCGCGCCTTGTCGGCGTCGAAGTCGTCGCCGATGTTGGTGCCGATGGCCGTGATCAGGCTGCTGATGGTCTCGGACGAAAGCGAGCGGTGCAGGCCGGCGCGTTCGACGTTGAGGATCTTGCCGCGCAGGGGCAGGATGGCCTGGAACTTGCGGTCGCGCGCCTGCTTGGCCGACCCGCCTGCGGAGTCGCCCTCGACTATGAATATCTCGGACAGCGACGCGTCCTTCGACGAGCAGTCGGCCAGCTTGCCCGGCAGCGCGAACGAGTCGAGCACGTTCTTGCGGCGCGTGGCCTCGCGGGCCTTGCGGGCGGCCTCGCGGGCCTTCAGCGCCTGCGTGGCCTTGTTGATGATGCGCTTCGCGGGGGCCGGGTTTTCTTCCAGGAACTCGGCCAGGCCCTTGTTTATGGCGTTGGAGACAAGGCCGCGGATTTCCGTGTTGCCCAGCTTCGTCTTCGTCTGGCCCTCGAACTGCGGGTTGCGCAGCTTGACGCTGATGACCGCGGCCAGGCCTTCGCGCGCGTCCTCGCCGGAGAGGTTGGAGTCCTTTTCCTTCAGGAGGCCCTTCGCGCGGGCGTAGTCGTTGATGGTCTTGGTGATGGCGTGCTTGAAGCCGTCGAGGTGCGTGCCGCCTTCGGTGGTGTTGATGTTGTTGGCGAACGACATGACGTTCGCGCTGTAGGCGTTGGACCACTGCAGCGCCACTTCCACTTCGCCGTCGGCGTTCTCGGCCTCGAAGTAGATGGGCTTGTTCAGCGTCTCCTTGCCGTCGTTGAGGTACTTGACGAAGTCGACGATGCCGCCCTGCGCCTTGAACACGTCGCTTTTCGGCTTGCCGTCGTCGAGGATGATGCGCTCGTCGGTGAGGGTGATCTTCAGGCCCTTGTTGAGGAAGGCCATCTCGCGGAAGCGGTCGGCCAGCGTGTCGTAGTCGAACTCGGTGGTTTCGGTGAAGATGTCGGGGTCGGGCCAGAACGTGACCTTGGTGCCGGTGCGCTTCGTCTTCCCCAGCTTGCGCAGCTTGGTCTTCGTCTTGCCACGCTCGAATTCCATCTCGTATTCGTAGCCGTCGCGCGCGACGTCGACGCGCGTCATCTTGGAAAGGGCGTTGACCACCGACACGCCGACGCCGTGCAGGCCGCCGGACGTCTTGTAGCCGCCGTCGCCGAACTTGCCGCCGGCATGCAGGATGGTGAGGACGACCTCCACCGTGGGGATCTTTTCCTTCGGGTGGATTTCGACCGGGATGCCGCGGCCGTTGTCTGTGACCGTGACCGAGTTGTCCTCGTGGATTTCGACGTCGATGTTGTCGCAATAGCCCGCCAGGGCCTCGTCGACCGAATTGTCGACGACCTCGTAGACCAGATGGTGCAGGCCGCGCGGGCCGGTGGACCCGATGTACATGCCGGGACGCATGCGCACGGCTTCGAGGCCTTCGAGAACACGGATGTTCTCGGCCCCGTAACTGCTGGGTTTCTCTGCCATTTATGCTCCTCTTTTACCTTGCTTATGCCGCTGTTTGGCTGCGTTTGTGTTCGCTACGTTCGCAAAATATCGAATATTTGTTCTAATTTTAGCAGATTTCGCGCTTAGATTTAGCGCTAGAAGCGATTTTAAGGCATGGGTTGCGTTTTTTCGAGTACTTTCATTCTTTTTTCTGCGAACGCCCCGCAAATCGGAACTGTAGCCGCTTTTGACAGCCGCCGGCCGGAGGGGGTTACGCTCGACGCGTCGTCGCCTCGAACTAACTCGGCTTTGCCGAGTGGATTTCTCGG
>CBCTKQ010000157.1:0-3628 GCA_965147515.1 uncultured Eggerthellaceae bacterium
TGTTCGTTTTTGAAACTAACAAGGTACGTGGGGGGTAAAAATCTTAACGTCCCCCGTCACGCGTGTTAGTTCGTGGCGACGACGCGTCGAGCGCAACCCCCTGCGGGTCTTGGCGCAAAGCAAGCGGACGCAGATAAACCGTGCCCTGCGTTTACCTGCAAGCGCGACAGACGCTGTTACGGCAGACGAAGGAACTTGCGCTTGCCTACCTGAAGCGTGGTGCCCGAAAGGTTGTCGGGGTCGACGTTGTAGGACTTGGGCGGCAGCGCGACGCCGTTCACCTTCACCCCGCCACCGTCGATGAGGCGGCGCGCCTCGCCGGCGCTTTGGGCGAGCGATGCCGCGGCCATGAGGCCAGGGAGATACACCAGCCCCTCGTCGTTCGTCTCGATCTCGCCTTCGTAGAGAGGCACGTCGTCGGGGGCCTCGTGCTGCTTGAACACCTTGTCGAAGTGCTGCTCGGACGCCAGCGCCGCGTCGTCGTCGTAATAGGCGGACACGATGTTGCGGGCCAGCGAGCGCTTCACCTTGTTGGGATGCAGCTCGTCGGCGGCCAGCCCCTTCTCTATGCCGTCGATCTCGTCCACGGGCACCGTGGACGCCAGGCGGAAGTACTTCACCATCAGCTCGTCGGGGATGGACATCACCTTCCCGAAGATTTCCTCGGGGGCGTCGGTGAGGCCGATGTAGTTGCCGTAGGACTTCGACATCTTGCGGACGCCGTCGGTGCCTTCCAGCAGAGGGAGCGTCAGGCAGACCTGCGGTTCAAGCCCTAGCTTCTCCATGAGCTCGCGCCCGGCCAACAGGTTGAACAGCTGGTCGGTGCCGCCAAGTTCCACGTCGGCCTTGATGACCACCGAGTCGTAGGCCTGCATGACCGGATATAGGAACTCGTGCAGGCTGATGGACTGCCCCGACGTGTAGCGGTTGTGGAAGTCGTCGCGTTCGAGGATGCGCGCGACGGTGAAGTTGGCCAGCAGCTTCAGCAGGCCCTCCATGTCGAGGTCGAGTATCCATTCCGAGTTGTAACGCAGCGTGGTCTTGGTCGGGTCGAGCACTTTGAAGGCCTGGTCGACGTAAGTCTGCGCGTTTTCGGCGATCTGCTCGCGCGACAGCTGCGGGCGCGTGGAGTTGCGGCCGGAAGGGTCGCCGATAAGGGCCGTTCCGTCGCCAATGATGAGGGTGACCTCGTGTCCGAGGTCCTGGAACTGGCGCAGCTTGCGAAGCGGCACCGCATGGCCCAGGTGGATGTCGGGGGCGGTTGGGTCGACGCCGAGCTTCACGTTCAGCGGCACGCCACGCTCAAGCTTCTCGAGAAGCGCCTGTTCGGGCACTATTTGGGACGCACCGGACGAGATTATATGAAGCTGTTCCTCGGCGTTGAGCATTTTCCTGCCTCTTTCTACTTTGCAGCCCCGCCTATGGCCGGGACGTGGTTCGTTGCGAAACGTCGCAAGTTGCGACGATACGACAGTTTACATTAGGCCGCACGCACATGGCATCCCGGTCACTTCACCCCGCGATGCAGGTGCCCGGTCGTGGTCCCCGGAAGCTTGGACAGGGCGTTGCCGTCGTCGGCCCACACTTGCAGCGCCTTCGCAAGGCGCCCTGTCGCCTGGGCGCATTGCTCGGGAGACATGAGCGTGGCATCGACCATGAAGCCGGTTACTCCCGCCTGCACGAGGTCGGGGACGGACGCCACGTTGTCCAGCGCCACGCTGTTGTACAGGTGCGAACGGCCCAATGCGTCGGACACCACTGGGAACATGTAGCCTTTGCGGTCCTCCAGCGCGAAGGGGACGCGGCGGCGCTTGCACTCGTCGCAGTTCTGGGCGCATTCCCCCTGGCTCATCAGCAGGCAGTGCTCGGTGACCATGAGCTCCTGGGCGCCCGCGACCTTGACTCCAAGCGTTGGGGCGTCCGGGCAGGACGCGAGTTCGGCTATCTGCCGCAGGTTCAGCTCGGGAGACAGCCAGACGCGCGTGGCTTCGAAGGCCTTCGCCAAGCGAAGCGAGTCGCAGTTGACCATGGGAAGGCCCGGGCCTATCTCGACCTCGCAACCTTCCTGCAGGGCGCGGTGAAGCGCTCCGAGGCTTTCGACGAGCACGGAGTGCCCCTCCGACACGTTAGCCCAAGCGTCGGCATCGAGCAGCGCCTCGCGGGATTCGCCCACGGGGTCGTGGTCGATGGCAGGAACCCATATGGTGCACTTCTTGGGGAATGGCGAGGGCGACGGATCTCCGGCAAGCATTCCCTCCTGCTGCGCCTGGCCCCGCCTGTAGTTGAGGGCCGGGACGATCACCTCGTCGGCACCGGCACGCTTGGCTGCCCGGGCGCATTCGGGATTGGCGGCGATGACAGCGATATGGAAGTCCGCATCGCCTGGGGAGCATGCCTCTGGAGGCTCTCCGAAATGCCCGACATCCGTTCGGGAAGAGGGTCCGCGCGCAGATTCCGCATCGAACGAAAACGTCCGGTGAACGTTTTCACCGAGCGAGGACTGCCCGAGCACGGCGCCCTCTTCCCGAACGGAGGACGGCACGCAATCGAGTATCGCCTCGGTAAGCGCCTCTAGCGCGTCGTTGCGGATGTGGTGCAGGGCGGAGAAGCCGATGCCTACGCCTTCGTCGAGTTCGACTTGCAGGTCGACCAGGCGATAGGGCGTCTGGCCAAGGCGGTCTATGTGGGATGCCACGTCCTCGGCAGTGACGGGGCGGGTGCGCGCCTCTTCCACCACGTCCCCTAGCACCTCGGCCGCAGGCACGTCTCCGGAAAGCTTGGAAAACAGCCTTGCCGCGACGGCCGATCCATCGTCCGCAAGATGGAATTCCGCCCTCAAGGGCTTCCCGATGCGAAGCGTGACGCTTCCCGACACAGGGATGCGAGGCTCGCGGTCGTCGTCTGCGTATGCGGCTTCGGCGCTGCGCACGCGGAATACGCGGTCGTTGGCGCGGATCGCCGTCGCATTGCCAGGACGCCTGCCCGGACGAGCCGCGGAATCGTCCGGGAGCGGAATGCGCACCGTCTTGCCCGACACCTTCACGGCGTCCTGCGCCTTGAACGTGAAGTTACCGTGGCGAGTCCAGGCTTCCAGCAGGTCGCCCTCTGCCAGAGGCTCCTCGCAGGACAGCTCGACGAAGTCTTCGCCTACCTCCTTGACGCGCCCCACGAACTGTCCCCGGTTGTTGGGGCGCTGGTAGCTCATGACGTCGTTCCCGCGCCTTCCTTCGAAGTATGCGGAAGTGAAGCCGCGCGAGAACACCGACCCGAGCCTCGATTCGTGGTCCTTGCGAGCCGCGGCGTCGGCACCCGGACCCGAGGCCAACGCATCTATGGCCTCGCGGTATACCGCAACCACCGTTCCGGCGTATTCCGGCGACTTCATGCGTCCTTCTATCTTCAGGGACGCGACGCCCGCATGCGCAAGGTCGCCGACGTTTTCGACCAGGCAGAGGTCTTTCGGGGAAAGAAGGTGCTCGCCTGGCGACTTCAGCTGCCGCTGCCTGTCGCGCATGTCGACCAGCCTGTAGGGAAGGCGGCATGCCTGGGCGCAAAGCCCCCTGTTCGCGGAACGCCCCCCTATCATCGAAGACATGAGGCATTGCCCCGAATAACACACGCAGAGGGC
>CBCTKQ010000158.1:0-3614 GCA_965147515.1 uncultured Eggerthellaceae bacterium
TGATCATCCTCATGTACTGGACGGGCCTTTGCCTGTGGGCGCCCACGATGAACTGGCCTCTCATGGCCTGGGCGACCGGCCTCGTCGGCGGAGCGATGTCAATGCGCATCATCCACTACTATGGCATGTTCGTCTTCATCATCTTCATGTTCATCCACATCTATCTCGCCAACGTGGAGGGCATCGCTCCCACGAAGCTGATGTTCCTCCGAAAGGAGCACGGCGGCCTGGTCTACGACCCCGGCAACCACAACATCTGCGGCACAGACCCGAACCCTGGCCAGGACGACTAGTCCTCGCAAGGCAACGGACAAACAAGCGGCGGCCAACCCGGCCGCCGTTTTTTTATACTTTGTCCTACCGGACAAAGTGCAAGATTACTTGCTCAGTACCTCCAGTGCGGCGATCTTGGCGCAGCAGACGAACACGTCGAGCGCCTCGGACAGCTCGTCGAGCGTGGGCATCGTGGGCGCGATGCGGATGTTGCTGTCGGTCGGGTCGTTGCCGTAGGGCCATGTGGCACCTGCGGAGGTAAGCACGACGCCGGCCTCCTTGGCAAGCTGCACGGTGCGCTTGGCGGTGCCTTCCAACCCGTCGAACGACACGAAGTAGCCGCCGCGGGGTTTCGTCCACGATGCGATCCCGGCCTCAGCGAGGCCTTCGTCAAGCTTCTTCCACACCAGCTCGAACTTCGGCCTGATGACATCGGCCTGCCTGTCCATGTGGCTGCGGACCGCCTCCTCGTCGGGAAGGAAACGGACGTGTCGCAGCTGGTTGAGCTTGTCGCCTCCGATCATCTGGGCGCCAAGCAGCCTTTTCGTCTCGGCCACGTTGGCTGCAGACGAGGCGAGGGCGCAGATGCCCGCGCCGGGGAACGTGACCTTCGACGTCGAGGCGAACTTGAGGAACCTGTCGGGAGTTCCGGCCTCCACGCAGGCTATTCCGATGTCAAGCACGTGGTCCTGGTTCTCGTATCCGGCGTAAAGGTCGTGGACGCAGTAGGCGTTGTCCCAGAAGATGCGGAAGTCGTCGGCTGCGCACTTCATGCGCGCCAGCCTTCTTACCACGTCGTCGGAATAGGTGACGCCCGAAGGGTTCGAGTACTTCGGAACGCACCAGATTCCCTTGACGCCGGGGTCGGATGCGACGATACGCTCCACTTCGTCCATGTCGGGGCCGTCGTCCAGCATGGGGACGGCGATCATGTCTATCCCGAACTGCTCGAGGATCGCGAAATGTCTGTCGTAGCTCGGGACGGGGCAGACGAACTTGACCGACTCGTACTCGGCCCAAGGCTTCGACCCAAGGCATCCGAAGTCGAGACAGCGGGCGATGGCGTCGTGCATGGCCGTCAGCGACGAGTTTCCAAGCACTATGACGTTTTCCGGGTCGTCGTCGAGCATCGTTGCCATCAGCCGCTTTGCCTCGGGGATTCCGTCGATGACGCCGTAGTTGCGGCAGTCCGTGCCGTCTTCGGAAAAGCAGTCCTCTGCGCTCTTAAGCATGCCCAGCATCGGGGTGGACAGGTCGAGCTGCTTCACGGAGGGCTTGCCGCGTGCCATGTTCAGCGACAGTCCTTTGGCCTTGAATGCATCGTAGGCGGCAAGCTGCGCGTCGAGCTCTGCCTTCAACTGTGCAGAATCCATATTCCTGTACATATATATACCTTCCGTTCACGCTTCCAAGGCAAGCATGGCAAAACGCCGCCTTGTTGGCAAGGCCTGACCGGGAAAGCGTTGCCTAGGTCGCGAAAATGCCAGATTGGACGCCTGTCACCTAAAGGTCGGACACGTTCCCGTGCCACTCCAGCACGATAAAGTATAATCCCCAAGGTCGTTACAAACAGGGGAGGACATTCATCATGGTAGAAGGCGATTTCTGGGTATTGTTCGCCATGCTTCTGTACTTTATCGTGGTTCTCACGATAGGATTCGTCTATGCGAAGAGGTCTAACTCGTCGACGTCCGAGTACTTCCTCGGAGGCCGTCGCGTAGGGCCTTGGCTCACGGCGCTTTCTGCAGAGGCGTCAGACATGTCCGGCTACCTGCTGATGGGCCTTCCCGGCCTTGCCTACTGGACGGGCGCATCCGACGCCGGATGGACGGCCATAGGCCTAGCCATAGGCACCTACCTCAACTGGAAGCTCGTCGCGCGCAGGCTGCGCATGTACTCGGTGAAGGCCGGCGACGCCATCACGCTGCCAGGGTTCTATTCCAAGCGTTTCCACGACGACAAGAACGTGCTGTCCACGGTCGCCGCCCTCATCATCCTCGTGTTCTTCTGCGTATACGTCGGAAGCTGCTTCGTCACATGCGGCAAGCTTTTCAACACCTTGTTCGGGCTGGACTACCTCACCATGATGTGCCTCGGAGCCATCATCGTGTTCCTCTACACGCTCATCGGCGGATACCTGTCAGTCGTCGCGACCGACTTCGTGCAGGGATGCCTGATGTTCTTCGCGCTGGCGGTAGTGCTGATCGGCTCCATCACGTGGGCTGCAGGCGTCGATAACGTCGCCGCCGTGCTGAACGACTTCCCCGGCTTCCTGTCAGGCGTGCAGATAGCCGTGCCAGCGCTTGGCCCCGACGGGGCGCAGATGGTCCAAGGCGACCGTCCCGTGTTCGACATGCCTGCGGAATACGGGCTTCTTTCCATCGTGTCCATGATGGCGTGGGGCCTTGGGTACTTCGGAATGCCTCAGGTGCTCGTCCGTTTCATGGGAATCCGTTCTGCAGACGAGATCAAGCGCAGCCGCCTCATCGCGGTCGTCTGGGTGGTCGTCTCGCTGTTCTGCGCGATCTGCATCGGTCTCGTCGGCCGAGCCGTGGCGCCCACCATGTTCACCACCGGGTCCGCTGCCGAGAACATCTTCATCGTGCTGTCGCAGATGATGCTGCCCGCGTTCCTGTGCGGTGTGGTGGTGTCGGGCATCCTCGCGGCGTCGATGTCCTCGTCTTCGTCATATCTCCTCATCGCGGGCTCCAGCGTTGCAGAGAACATCTTCCGCGGCGTGATAAAGAAGGACGCCACCGACAACCAGGTCATGATCGTCGCGCGCATAACCCTCATCGTCGTGTTCCTGTTCGGCATATTCGTCGCAGCCGACGAGAACTCGTCGATCTTCGGGGTCGTCAGCTACGCATGGGCAGGCTTGGGCGCATCGTTTGGCCCCCTCACGCTTTGCTGCCTCTACTGGAAGCGCACCACCAAGCAGGGAGCGCTGGCAGGAATGCTGGCAGGGACCGTCTGCGTGCTCGTCTGGCACAACCTTCTTGCTCCTCTGGGCGGAGTGTTCGGGATCTACGAGCTGCTCCCGTCGTTCATAGTCTCGTACCTGTTCATCGTGGTCGTCAGCCTTCTGACGCCCGAGCCCTCCGACGAGATCAAGAACGAGTTCGACCACTACATGGACACAGACAGCGAGATAGAGGCGAGGGCCCAGGCGCAGTCGATCGAGGTGGAGAAGGCCGCGGCGGTCGCCCTCGACGGAGAGTAGGCTTCGAGGCGCGCCACCGGCACGCGTCTAATGGAGTCAAGGGGACGGTTCTGTTGACTTACGTCTTACGCCGTATCCTGTAGATGCATGTTCAAAAGAATGTGAGTCATTAGAACCG
>CBCTKQ010000159.1:0-3562 GCA_965147515.1 uncultured Eggerthellaceae bacterium
AGCGCCGCGATCGCCTGCGCACCTCCCACGGTGTACACCTCGTCGACGCCGCCCAGCTTGCACGCGACCAGTATAGCCGCGTCGACGCTTCCGTCCTTGGTGGGCGGCGTGACGCACGCGATGCGGCCAACGCCTGCGACGCTTGCGGGAATCGAGTTCATCAGCACGCTGGAAGGGTAAAGGGCGCGCCCTCCGGGAACGTATATGCCCACCGAGTCGATGGGCGTCACCTTCGCGCCCACGATTGCGCCGTCCTCGCGTGCGAACATCCAGCTCTGCTGCACCTGGCGCTGGTGGAACTCGCGTATCTGCGCGGCGGCGTGCTGAAGCGCCTCCAGGGTTTCGGGGTTCACTTCATCGAACGCGCGGTCGAAGGCCTCGTCAGGTACGCGGAAGGATTCCACCTTCACGCCGTCGAACTTCTCGGTGAGGGCGCGAAGCTCGTCGTCGCCGCGCTCGCGCACGTCCTGCACGATGCGCGTGGCCGTCATGAGGGCGTCGGCGTTGAACGCGCCCGTGCGGTTGATGAACGAGGGGCGGAACGGCTCGGTTGGTTGCAGTTCTATGCGTCGCATTTACATCGCCTTTCCAGCAATCGGTTCGAAGTGCGCGCCGGCGGAAACTTCCGCCAGCGTGCGGGCTAATTCTACTACTCTGTCGTCGGTGCGCAGCGAACAAGGGTTGGCGAAGAAGCGCGCCGTGGACCCCAGCACGTCCTCCACTATCTCCAGGTCGTTCTCGCGAAGCGTCGTGCCCGTGGCCGTGATGTCCACGATGCGCTCGGCCATGCCCGTGAGCGGCGCGAGCTCGATGTTGCCGTGCAGCCGCACGATGTCCACCTGAACGCCGGTCTTGGCGTAGTGGGACAGTGTTATGTTGGGGTACTTCGTGGCCACGCGAATGGACCCCAGCTTGCGGTAGCGCTCGTCGATCTGCGGCGTGGCGCCCTTGGGCTGCGCCACCACGAAGCGGCATCCGCCGAACCCGAGGTCTACCAGCTCCACCACCTGCGCGCCCGATTCCAGCAGCGAGTCGCGGCCGCAGATACCGCAGTCAGCCGCGCCGTAGGCCACGAAGGCCGGCGCGTCCGACGGGCGCACTATTATATAGTCGGCGTCGCGCGATCTGATGACCAGCTGGCGGCCTATGTCGTGCAGGCCCTCCACATCGAGCCCAGCCGCCTGAAGGCATTCCACGGCCTGTGCATGCAGCGCGCCCTTGGGCACCGCGATGCGCAGCCTGCGCCTGTGGGAGGCCGGGAAGCGCCTGTGCCCGAGCGCGGCCTGCACTTCCTCGTCGTTGGTGGGGTTCTCGGCGGCGGCCGCTGCTTCGTCGACCTCCTGCTGCTCTTCCGCCGCGGTTGCGGCCATGACCTGTTCCAGACAGAAGGCGAAGCCGGCAGCGGGCCTGGGTGCCCCGAACGCCTCTATCATGCGGTCGTATCGGCCGCCTGACCCCAGCGACGTTCCCAGGTGCGGCGAAAAGGCCGCGAATACGACGCCGGTGTAGTAGTCGAACGAGCTGACGACCGAGAAGTCGACCAGAAGGCGCACGTCGCGGTCGGCCGCTGCGGCCTGGGCGGCTTCGGATGCTTCCCTCTGCTGCGGGCCGGCTGGCATTGATTCCAGAACCGACGCGTCAAGGTCGCCCGACACGCCGCTGTACACGACGGCCAGGTCGTCCAGCCCGTCGGCGCACCCCAGGGGCGCCACCAACCGCCTTGCCTCCTCGATGGCCTCAAGCCCGCCGCGCACGCGGGCGAGCGACTTTATCACGTCGGCGTAGGCAGGCGCGATGGACGACGTGTCGTGGCCTTCGCAGTCTTCCAGCGAGCAAAGCCGGTCGAGCTCCACGAAGTCCGAGTCGTGGTAGGCGGCAAGCACGGCGCCCTTCCACGACTCCGGCGCGCCCGAACGCTCAAGCAAGGCGCGCAGCGGCCCAACGGTGGCCAGCGTCACGCACATTTCGCTGACCCCGGTCTGGGAAAGCGACTCCACGAACAGGCCGATAAGCTCGCGGTCCACTTCGGCTCCGCTCTGCCCGATGCATTCCACGCCTATCTGCGTGATCTCGCGAGGGCTTGCGTCCACTTCCCACTCGACGTCTCGGAAAACCCTCTGCGTGTAGCGGAAACGGGCCTCGGCGGCGCCTTCAGGAAGGCGGGTTGCGCACATGCGGGCCACCTGCATGGTGACGTCGGGCCGCATTGCAAGCAGGTCGCCGCGCGAGTCGAAGAACTTGAACGGGGACGACGGGATGCGGCCTCCTTGGCGTACGACGTCCATGACTTCCAGCGTGGGGGTCTCGATTGGCGCGAACCCGTGCTGCGCGAAAAGGTCCTGCACGCTGCGGGTTATGCGCTCGCGTTCCGCGGCTTCGAACCCTATGACGTCCCGGAACCCGAACGGTGTCACCAAGTTAGCCATGCCATTCCTTCCGAAGGTTGCAATCTGCTTCATGTATGCGCGTTCGGTTCGCGTGACGGGGGAGGTTCGCTTTTGACTCATCCGATGGCGCGGGCATCAAGATCGGATGCCCGCCTACGGGGTCGTAGATGGGCATGCGTTCTTCATACCCATCAATTCCTGGGTGTGTCAAAAGCGAGCACCCCCTGTCACACCCTGCCACTCGAACCGAATGCACGAGTGAACATGCTACCACTTCCTTTCACTTTAGTACAGTAGAGTGATAAAGTATCTTTTCTATCATCGGTTTACGATAATATACGTACGAATTATGTGCTATCATACGTATAGTTGAAGGAGGCCGCATGAACCAGAAACTGACGCTCAGCATAGACAGTGCGGCTGTCTTGCGCGGTAAGAGCTATGCGAAGAAAAACGGACGCAGCCTCTCGTCCATGGTCGAGAACTTCCTGCTCCTCTTAGACGACGACACGGATGCCCTACGCGAGCAGATTCCCGTCTCCAACAAGCTAATGTCCCTCGTCGGCATCGCCAAGGGCTCCACTACCGAAGACGACTACAAACGACATCTGATGGAACGCTACGATGCCAAGTAGGTCCCGGGTCTTCATCGACACGAACATCGCCTTGGATTTGCTCCAGGCACGCGACCCGTTCGTTTTCGAGGCCATCCAGATATTCGCACTCGCCGAAAAAGGAGACATCGAGCTTTGTATATCCACTGACGCGCTGAGCACCATCTTCTACGTGATCGAAAAGGACGAATGCGCCGCGAAAGCGCGTGAGGCCCTGTCGAAGCTGCTGGACTACGTGACTCTCTGCGCGCTTGACGACAGCGCGGTCCTCGCAGGGATGGCGCTCGAGTTCAGGGACATCGAGGACGCCTTCGTATGCTCCGTCGCGCAACGGTCGAACGCCGAAGTCATCGTCACCCGCGACCAGGGGGATTTCGCGAACTCCCCGGTCCCTGTTCAGACACCCGTCGAATTCCTTGCCTCATGGAAGGCATCCCATCCAAAAACCTAAATAGCTGCAACATATCCAACCTCCCGCGCATGTTATAAGCGAGGAGGGACACATGGGCATCGAGCAAGAGAAGCAACCCGACCAGCAGAGCGCAGAAGAGGCCGTCAGAC
>CBCTKQ010000160.1:0-3539 GCA_965147515.1 uncultured Eggerthellaceae bacterium
CCTGCTGAGGAAGTTTCCTTTTCGTTGCATAGGCCAACAAGGCCACGCCCGCCGCCACGAGCGGGAGCGAAAGCACCATGCCCATGGTCAGCCACCCGCCGGCAAGGTAGCCCAGCTGCACGTCGGGCTCGCGGACGAACTCCACGGCGAACCTGAACGTTCCGTACATGACGAGGAACACTCCGGTGAACGTGCCCCTGGGCCTGGGCGGAACCTTGAGCGACAGCGCGTACAGCACCGCGAAGATTACAAGCCCTTCCAGCACTCCCTCGTACAGCTGCGAAGGATGCCGCGGCACGTCTCCCGCGGCCCCGCCGAACACCACCCCCCAGGGCAGGTCGGTGGGCCCTCCCCAAAGCTCGCCGTTGACGAAGTTGGCGCACCTGCCGAAGAAAAGCCCCAGCGAGGCGGCGATCACGCCGATGTCGCAGAGGGTGAGGTACGGGATGCGCGTGATCCTGGACGCCACGATTCCCGAAAGAAGCGCGCCTACAAGGCCGCCGTGGAAGCTCATTCCCCCCTGGTTGAACGCAAGCACTTCGAGCGGGTGCGCAAGGTAGTACCCGTTGCCGTAGAACAGGCAGTATCCCAGGCGCGCCCCAAGGATGATGCCGACTATCACGCAGATCATGATGGTCAGCAGCGAGTCGGCGTCGACGCTTATGCGCCAACGCCTGCTGACGCGATAGATTATGAACGCGGCGAGCGCGAATCCGAGCACGTAGGCCAGGCCGTACCACCTGACGACCACCGGCCCCGCCTGGAACGCCACAGGGTCGAGGCTTTGGTAGATCTCGTTCAGCATGCCGCCGCGCGACCGCCTATGCGCTTCCCATGCCGGCGCCTATCTCGGCAGCGGCCTCGCGCACCTCGGATGCGAGCTCTTCGGGGATGGGCTGGATGGACGATATCTTCTGCGAGCAGTTGGGGCATGTCAGAGTGAACAGCCCCAGGTCGCTTCGGATGACCATAAGGCCCGTGTAGTTGAGCAGGTTGAGGTCGCGAACCCCGCAGGCGGGGCAGTCGAGCATGTATCCGTAGTTCGCCATGTCGCCCTTAAAGCAGGAAGCGGTTGGGGTTGCCCTGCCGACGGAACCCTTCGGGGCGTTCGGACAGGTCGGGGCCGTTCACTAGGAAGTGCTCGCAGAAGCGGCATATCTCCTTGACCGCCATGTCGTAGTCGCGGTCGGGGTTCAGCAGCACCGCGAAGTCGTCGCAGACCACGTGGGTCTTGCGCACGCATGCTGCGTAGTGGCAGTCGGCCGGGCAAGGCTCGCCCGGGACGTTGTGCGGGCATCTGCCCATCATCTCGTCGTCGCAGCCGCGCCTTTCCCAGCATCTCTCCATCCGCAGAGCTCCAGCCTTACTGGAAGTTCTCCATGAAGTCGGCCGGCATGTCGGCGGGAACCACGCTCGTGACGCCCTCGACGCGGTCCTTGAGCACGCGCTCGACGCCCTGCGAGAGGGTGATCTGCGACATGGGGCAGCCATGGCATGCGCCCTGCAGCTGCACCTTCACCACGCCGTCGTCGGTCACTTCGACCAGCTCGATGTCGCCGCCGTCGGCCTGAAGGCTGGGGCGGATGGCCTCGAGCACTTCGGCTACTTTCTCCTTGTCTACCATTTCGTGCCTCCTATGCGATCGGGTGTTTTCGAACGAATCATAGCACAGGGCGCTGCATCATCGAGACCAGTCGACCCCGATGATGACGATGACGTTGGCGTCGGAGGTGTAGAAGTCGCCGCCGTTGACGGTCCTGCCGGCGCCTATGTCGCGCACTATCGAGAGAGCGGCGTCCTCGTACTGCTCGCTGGTGTAGACGACCAGCGTCTCAGGGTACAGGGTGCCGTCCTGCACGTTCCCCACGCTCAGCACGTTGTATCCAAGCTCGGACAGCATGTTGCCAAGGCTCGTCGCGGCGCCGTCGACCTGCGCGCCGTTTCTCACCTCGACCGATATCTCCTTCTCGTTCACGTCGCCCGGGACGCGTTCGATAGAGGCGGGGTCGAGCCCTTGCGACACGGCCTCCATCAAGGCGGCCCAGTCGGACTCCATGCACCTGTAGACCGTGCTTCCGTCCTTCGCCGAAGCGGTCTTGGTGTAAGGCACGACGCATTGGTAGAAGGTGATGGAATCGGCAGGGCGGAACGCGTCGCCCAGCGCCAGCAGCTCGGACGCCGTCCAGTCGGTGTCGATGTAGTTGCTGGCGTCGCTGACGATGTTGGCGAACCCCATCCCGCTGGAATCCAAGGCCTTCAAGGCCAGGTCCTTGGTGAACTCCATCCTGTAGGCCGCCGTCGTCTCGAAGCCTCCGGCGACGTTCGTCGCGCGCAACAGCACCATGGCGTCGGAGCCGTCGAGGTCGTGCTCCCCCGGCTTTATGACCAGCGTTCCGGCCTCTGGGTCGTCCACCTCGCTGGAGACGTCGATCTTCACCCCTCCGACCAGGTCGGTCATGGCTTCCATGCGCGCTGCGTCGGTGCGCACGTAATGGCTTATGGGAACCCCGGCGAACTTGGATATGGCGTACACCGCGCCTTCCTCCCCTAGCTCGGATGGATAGTCCGACAGGGAGTAGTACTCGCCGTCGGAGAACTCGATTCCGATCTCGGACGGGATGGTGACGAACGTCACCGTGCGCGACTGCTCGTCGACCCGCACGAGCATGTAGGCGTCGTTCGACGGCCTGGTCTTGGCGAAACGGCGGTCGGCGAGGTCGGCGGCGCACAGCACGTAGTAAGGCTGGCCCGGCTGCGCGTCCACCAGAAGCGCTTCCACCTCGGGGCCCGGAAGCTCAAGGCGGGCGTCGGTGTTGCGAAGATAGGCGTATACCCCTGCCGCGGCTGCAAGCACCAAGGCCACGGCCAGCACGAGGCAGACGACGAGCACCTTCCTCCGGCGGCGACGCCTCACGCCCTCCTCGGCGTAGGTGCCGTGCCTGATCCTCTTCTCGTAAAGCTCGTCGCTCTCCATCGACGCCGGCGTCGGCGCAGGCTCGAGCTTCGTTGCGTGCCTGGGGACCTTCTTTCGCACGGGCCCGGAATGCCTGGGAGGCAGCGGGGCGCTTGTCACGTTCTCTATCTCGTGACGCGTTTTGCGCCTGCGGCTGTGACGGGGCGTCGGCATGCCTACTCGGCCCGGCGTTCGACGTCGGCGCCCAGTGCGCGGAGCTTCTCGCAGTAGTTCTCGTAGCCCCTGTCGATGTGGTGCACGTCGTGCACGACCGTGTGCCCGTCGGCGACTATGCCTGCAAGCACCAACGTGGCGCCGGCGCGCAGGTCGGTCGACGACACGGGGGCGCCTTCAAGGCCCTTCACGCCCCTTATGAAGGCGTGATGGTCTTCGAGCGCTATGTCGGCCCCGAGCCTCATGAGCTCGGCCGCGAACATGAAGCGGTTCTCGAACACGTTCTCGGTGATGATGGACATCCCGTCGGCCAAGGACGCGAGCAGCATGAACTGGGCCTGCAGGTCGGTCGGGAACCCTGGATGCGGAAGCGTCTGGATGTCCGCGGGCTTCAGCGGGCCCTTGCGCGACA
>CBCTKQ010000161.1:0-3524 GCA_965147515.1 uncultured Eggerthellaceae bacterium
GGATGGCCGCCGGCTTGCTCGTGGCGTAGCGGCGGGCGACGCGCTGGACGTCCTCCTTGGGCACCCAGGCCTTCTCGCAGAGGTCGTCCAGGTCCATCTCCGCCACGCGGTCGCACACGGCCTCGAGGCCGTAGATCCACTTGTCGCAGAAGTCCTGGTCGTAGAGCTTCTCGTCGCAGATGACCTTGAGCATGGCCATGGCAAGCGCCCCGTCGCCGCCGGGGCGCACCTGCAGCCAGTCCTCGCCGGCCTTCGCCGCGATCCAGGTGAGCTTCGGGTCGACGACGGCGACCTTCATGCCGCGCTTCATCAGGTCGGTGATCCAGTGGCCGTAGAAGCCGTCGGCGTTGGAGTAGAAGGGCTGGTGGCCCCAGATGATGCAGTACTCGGGAACGACGTAGCGCGGGTCGTCGTAGCGCTTGGGGAGGAACTGCGAGCAGTCCATGACGCACGGGTCGCCCAGCATGCAGGCCATCGACGCGATGCGGGGCAGGTAGCAGGAGTTGCCCGCGAAGTAGGGCACGCCCTCGTTGGGCGAGCCGCAGCTGGCGTTGATGCGGGTGATCTGGTGGATGTCGCGGCCGGTTCCCTGACAGCACGCGATATTGTCGGCGCCGTACTCGTCTGCGACCTTCTTGAAGTTCTCGACGATGATGTCGTAGGCCTCGTCCCAGGTGATGCGCTCGAACTTGTCCTTGCCGCGGTCCTCGCGGGCGCGCTTCATCGGGTAGAGCAGGCGGTCCTCATGGTAGACGTAGTCGGGGATGCACAGGCACCTCGAGCAGAGACGTCCCTGGTTGTAGGGGTCCTCCGGGTCGCCTTCCACCTTCACGAGCTTGCCGTCCTTGACGTAGGACAGAATGCCGCACACGTTGTGGCAGCCGGGCGCCGAGCGGGCCGTGCCGCGGATGACGGTCATGCCGTCCTCTTCCCACATCCAGGGGACGTCCGGCGTCTCCGCCGCCGGAATGGGCGCGTCCTGCTTCTTCTCCAGGCGCGAGCCGCGGCGGTACTTCTTGCCGTTGGTCTCGCCCCAGTGGTACTCGGTTGCAGTGCTATCCGAAGACCCTGCGGGCATCGACGTTTCAGTCATGCTTCCTCCCTTTTCTCCTGTTCGTCTGCGGCCGCCAATACGCGGTCGGCCGATGCAACAAGAGTAGGCGGGAGGCGCCCGCTGCCATCCCCCTCAAAGGATGCCGGACGCGTTTTCACCCCAATCAGGTGAAGGGGAAGGCCTCTCATCATGCTGGTATGAGGCCTCTAGCTGGGCGTTTGCCGCCATGCAACCAAACCGTGTCCGAAATGAGGTATCATCATGGGCGCAAGGAGGCAGGTCGTGCACCGTCGAAGAGTCGACCGGATCGGTCGGAGAAGACAGGACGGCCTAAGCAGGAATGGCATCAAAAAGCGGCATTCGGGACGAGCAGTTCACGTCCAACTCGCTGGTGGCTACGATCGGCTTATCCCTGTTCATAGTATGGATGCTGTTCGTCTGCTTCTGGATGCTCGGCTTCCCCGACGTCCCTCAAGGCCTGGCGGTTTCCGCAATCGAAAGGCTCGGAGCGTTCGCAGGCGTTCCCATAGGCTTTGCGATCCTGGGATTCCTCGGCAAGAACCCATCTTTCAACGTGTTCGACCGGAAGGTGCTTACCGCAGTGGCTGCGGTGTCCGCAATCGTGCCGTCGGCATGTGCGGCCCTGACATACGCCTATCCGGTTCCGGTATGGGCCGTGTTCGCCTGCTTCCTGCTTGGCGGGGCAGCCGGCACGTTCGTCCAGGTATGCTGGCTCGACGTGTTCTCGAGGTTCGACCTATCCAAGCTTGGCCTTTCCATCGGAACCTCCACTGCGGCAGGAGTCGTCGTCTTCCTGCTTCTCGCAAGCATGCCTTGGTACGCGCAGGACATGGCCGCGAGCGTATGCGTCGTCACCTCGGTCGGCCTGGTCGCATACACTTCGCAGGTGGCGCCCTACAACGAGGAACGCGCGCCCTTGGAATCGGTGCAGAAGAGGTGGGAGTTCGCGCGCGAAGTGGAGCCTTCCCTGATTCTGTTCGGTGTGATGTTCTCGCTTTCGTTCTTCTTCCTGCTGGGCCGCGAGCATGTATGGCTTCTGGTCGGAATCGGCGGCCTTGCCGTGGGAGCGTTGCTGTTGATTGCGGCAGACCTTTCAAAGCGCGTGTTCCGCATCACTTCAGTGCAGAGGATAGTCACGGTGATAACCGTGGCCACCTGCCTGCTGATGCCCCTCGAAAGCGAAGTGCTCAGGACGGTCCTGTCCCTGGTGATTGCAGCCGCATGTTCCTTTCTCGTCATATCGAACTCGGTGTTCTTGGTCAGAAAGATATGCATGCCCAGGTCGGTGCCCGTATTCCGCGCCATACCCAAGCGCCTGTTCGTGTTCGCCATAGGCTTCGCATTGGGATGGCTGGTAGCCACCATCGTCGCACTCATGCACGGAGGCGACCTAAGCGTGATCAGGTACATAAGGCTTGGCGCGGCAATCCTGCTCGTGGCAGTGGTAATGGCGTTCCTCCCCGTGGAAAGGCATCACGAAGAGGAAGCGAGCGGGGCAGACGGGCATCGGGCCTTCGACGAGAAGGCGAGTGTATCCAGGGCGTCATCGCCCACAGATGCCTCCTTTGACGAAGTGTCCAGAGGTGCGGCAGGCGCCGCAGGGCGCGTTTCAAACGACGCGGCACGTTCGATCCCGACGCCGCCCATCGCTGTCAGCCCTGGACGGTCCGAATCCGAGACGTTCGACGCCAAATGTGCCAGCATCGCACGGCTGTACCAGCTCTCGCCGCGCGAGGCCGAGATACTCCCCTACCTGGCGAAGGGCAGGAACAACGCCTACCTTCAGGACAAGTTCGTCATATCGCCTCACACCGCGAAGAGCCACATCTACAACATCTACCGCAAGCTGGACATCCATTCCCAGCAGAAGCTGATGGACTTCGTGGAGGAATTCCCCGAGGACTACGAAGTTTGACGGCGGCAGGGCACGGCGTGTCGGGGGCGTTCGCTTCTAACACGCCTAATAGTCAGACCAAACCACAGGTCCTGCAAAAATCAGCCCTTGTTTCGTACTGATTCCAAGCTTCATCCCGCAATCAATACCTTTCGGGGGATGCGTCATACCGCCCCACGGAGTACCTTGTTGTTGCTGGAAAAGCCAACAGGAGCCAAGCTTTCCTTCAGGACGACCGTGGCTGACAAACTCCGAAGAAAAAACGCTCCCGGCATGCAGCAGATGGCGAACGGCTTGGAAAACGTCCGCCTCTCCCAACGCCCCGGCCCTTGCGTCCCCTAGCGCAAGCGCCGGGGCTTTTTTTGCAGACGCAGCAGTCTTAATGGGCAAGGTGCGTCAGAATTTTTCTAAAACGGTTCTAAACGCTGCATGATTGGCAAATGAGCGAGCGGCGCCTACAGTGGTTCTAATTCGCGCGAAAGGAACCGAAGGCGTACTTAGGTACGCCGAGAGTTCCTTGGAGGGCGAAGGAGAACCGCTGGGGCGTCCGCGCAG
>CBCTKQ010000162.1:0-3478 GCA_965147515.1 uncultured Eggerthellaceae bacterium
CCCCACCCCCGCCCATCTTTTCCCAACAACCTCACACACCACCCCCACCGCGGTAGCCGAGCCCTGCGGAGAGCGCGTAGCCTTCCGCCCCAATCGTTGCGGTTAGGCTTCTTCAACCTTCACGATTCGCGCCACCACGGGCGCTCCGTTGAAGTCGAGGCCGTCGGTGGCGTCTTCAAGGTCGCGGCGCGACATCGTCCAAAGGCGCGCCACCATGTCCTTCGCCTTCCCAAGCGCCTCGTCGTACAGCTGCCAGAACGACTCGGTGCGCGCCTCGCCCGTCCAGGGGTCCGTCCATTCGGCGTTCTCGCGGTTGTCGAAGGCGGACTCGAACAGAAGGCCGTTGCGGTGAGACATCGCCCGGACGAACGAGTGCCTGCGGAACAGCTCCTCGGCGCGGCCTAGCAGCTCGCGCTTCACCCCCAGGGGGGAACGCATTGCGCGAAGCGCCTTGCGGTAGGCGTTAACGCTCTTCTCGAACGCGTCGTCGGGGATGCTGCGCCCCGTCGCGTCGAAGACGGCCCTCTTGCTGAGCAGCGAGACCTGGCGAAGCGTGGCCAACGACCCTCTGAGCGTCCTTGAGGACGGGTCGTAGTCCTCGATGGTGGTCTTGGCCTTCGTGCTGAGCACCAGCACGTCGAGCTCGCTTTCGATCTCGGCGTGCACTTCGTGGCCGTCGCGCTCGTCGAGGCCTTCGACGCCCGCGCCGCAGAGCGCGTTCTGCTGGGCGTAGACGAACGGATGCATCGTCGAGTCGAGCACGTAGTGGCACGCCATCCCCAGCACGTAGGCGCGGCAGGTGCTGCGCGTGCACGGGTCCATCGCGGGTACGGCGTCGCGGTAGGCGGCCAGCAGCACGGCGGGGTCGGACTTGTGCATGGCCGTGCCTATGCCCCATGCGCGGACAAGCGACGGCCTGGCCTGTCCGAAGAAGAACACGTCCGGGCCCTGGTTCCCTAGAAGGAACGCGTCGAACTCGTCGCGCGAGTCGCCCACGAGCGCATGCAGCGAGTCGTAGACCTCGCGTCCGAACTGGTCGTGCGTTATGACGGCGGCCATCGCGTTACACCTCCATGCCGGAAGCTTGCGGTATCCGCCCATTATACGTACGCCATCCGCCTGTGCGTTCGGTGGGCGGCGCATTCCACAAACTAATCTTTGCTATAGTTGTCTCATCTGCGCAGATTCAGCCTTTGCGCATGCAAGTCATCGACATCCAAGGAACGGTGCAGCCCAAAGCCATGTCGCTCATAGTCGCAAAATTCGGCGGGACGTCCGTCGCTTCGCCCGAACGCATAAAGAACGTCGCGAAGCGCCTTGCGGCCATGGTCGACGGCGGAGACCAGGTGGTCGCCGTCGTGTCCGCGATGGGCAAGACGACCGACGAGCTGATGGGGCTGGCGGCTGCGGTGAGCAGCGATCCCCCGGCGCGCGAGCTGGACCGGCTGCTGTCCACCGGCGAGCAGGTGTCGATGACGCTGCTGGCGCTTGCGCTCGAGGCCATGGGTTACCCGGCCATAAGCTTCACGGGGCGCCAGGCAGGCATCGAGACCAACGGCACCCACAACAAGGCCAAGATAGTGAAGGTGCACAACGAGCGCATCTTGAAGGCCCTCGAAGACGGCCTGATCCCGGTCGTGGCCGGCTTCCAGGGCATAGACGCCAACGGCGACATCACCACGCTCGGCCGCGGAGGCAGCGACACCACCGCCGTTGCCGTGGCTTGGGGCATAGGCGCCGACATGTGCGAGATATATTCCGACGTGGACGGCGTCTACACCACCGACCCGCGCGTCTGCCCCAGGGCCAAAAAGCTCGACGCGGTGTCCTACGACGAGATGCTCGAGCTTTCCAGCGTCGGGTCCGGCGTGCTGCAGTCCCGCGCCGTCGAGTTCGCCAAGAAGTGGGGCGTCGTCATCCATTCGAGGTCAGCGTTCTCCGACAAGGAGGGCACGTACGTTAAGGAGGAGTCTCCTGTGGAGCAGGCAGTCATCACGGGAATCGCCCACGACACGTCCGAAATGAAGGTGACCATCCGCCACGTGCCCGACACGACGGGCGTGGCCGCCAAGGTGTTCTCGGCGCTCGCGGGCAACATGGTGAACATGGACATGATCATCCAGAACACCTCGCTCGACGGCGCCACCGACATCTCGTTCACGTGCCCCGCATCCGACCTTCCGCGGGCCAAGGAGGCGCTGTCCGGCGTCATGGACGAGATAGGGGCCGCAGGCATCGACGTGGACGAGGACATCGCCAAGGTCAGCCTGGTGGGCACGGGCATGAAGTCGACGCCGGGCGTGTCGGCGAAGGCCTTCCGCACCTTGGGCGAGAACAACATAAACATCCTGGCCATCTCCACGTCGCCCATACGCCTGTCCATGGTGATCGAGGCGCACGAGGCGCAGCGTGCGGTGCAGGTGCTGCACACGGCGTTCGACCTGGACGCCGACAGCGTGTTCGAGGAGACTCAGCTTTCCGCCGAAGAGATCGCGGATAAAATGAAGAAGGGAAGATAGATGACCTGGCAGAAGTCCATTCCGAGCAGGCCTGTGGTGGCCGTGGCTGGGGCCACGGGCGCGGTCGGCCGCGAGTTCTTGAAGGTGCTGCACGAGCTTGACTTCCCGGCCAGCGAGGTGCGTGCGCTTGCGTCCGTGCGCTCGGCAGGAAAGAAGCTTCCGTTCGACGGGTGCGGAGACGTCCCCGCGGGCGAGCTCGTCGTGCAGGAGATGACGCCCTCTGCGTTCGAAGGCGTGGACATCGCCCTGTTCTCGGCGGGCGCCGGCGTTTCCAAGGAGATGCGCCAGGCCGTTCTTGACGCCGGTGCCGTCATGATAGACAACTCGTCGGCCTTCCGCATGGACCCGGACGTGCCCCTGGTGGTCCCCGAAGTCAACCCCGAGGACGTGAAGTGGCATTCCGGCGTCATCGCCAACCCCAACTGCTCCACCATCCAGATGGTGGTCGCGTTGAAGCCGCTCTACGACCTGTCGCGCATCAAGCGCGTGGTGGTGTCCACCTACCAGGCGGCATCGGGGGCAGGCGCCGCCGCCATGGACGAGCTTTACGACCAGACGCGCGAGTTCCTCGACGGCGTTCCCGACGACGAGCTGGGAGTGAACGCCTTCCAGCACCGCATAGCGTTCAACTGCATCCCCCACATCGACGTGTTCCTCGACGACGGCTCCACCAAGGAGGAGTGGAAGATGGTCGCCGAGACGAAGAAGATCATGCACGACGAGCAGCTGGCCGTCAGCGCTACGTGCGTGCGCGTGCCCGTGCTGCGATGCCACGGCGAGTCCATCAACGTGGAATTCGAAGGCGACGTCAGCGTGGAGGCCGCCCGCGCCGCGCTCGAACAGGCGCCCGGCGTGTGCGTCATGGACGACCCGGCCGCCTGCGAGTACCCGATGCCCGGCCTGCTTGCGAACACGTTCGACACCTACGTGGGACGCCTGCGCCGCGACCCCAGCGTGCC
>CBCTKQ010000163.1:0-3471 GCA_965147515.1 uncultured Eggerthellaceae bacterium
CGAAGCGGCGCCTCAGACAGTCCTCGAACCCCGTCTCCGCCAAAACCCGCACTGCAGCCTCGCAAGCGGATCCGCGGCGAACATTTCGCTCCTCCGAGTTAGTTCGAGGCGACGACGCGTCGAGCGTAACCCCTCAAGGCGTCGGACCAATGCGCGTGCGACTGTGGGATATAATCCGCTGCATGGACATCGAAACGGTCGTCGAGGAATACCTTTACGACCTGCGCATCGAGCGCGGGTCGTCGCAGAACACCGTCGACGAGTACGCACGCGACCTGAATGCGTATGCGGAGCATCTGGCGAATCTTGGCATTGCCGACGTCGACGACGTCGGCGCCAACGCCGTCATCGACTTCGAGGTGTCTCTTTCCAAGGCGGGGTATGCTCCCGCGAGCGTGAAACGAAAGATGTCGGCGGTCAGGGGCTTGCACAAATTCGCCTTGAGCGAGGAGTACTCCAGGAAGTCCCCCATAGACGTCTTGAAGCTGCCGAAGGTTCCTGCAAAGCTTCCCGAGGTGCTGTCCGTGTCCGACGTGTCGGGCATGCTGGATTCGATGGGAATCGACGGCGCCTTGCAAATTCGCGACAAGGCGCTGATGGAAGTCCTGTACGGCTGCGGGCTTCGCGCGAGCGAGGCGTGCGGGCTCGACATGTCGCGCTTCCATGCCGAGGACGGCTTTCTCATTGTGATGGGCAAGGGATCCAAGGAGCGCCTTGTTCCCATCTCGGGAGCGGCGCTGGACGCCTTGTCGGCGTACTGCGACGAGGGAGCAAGGGCCGAGCTGAGCATGAAGGCAAAGCGGCCCTCGCAGGAGGACCTGGGGGCCGTGTTCCTGAACGCGCGGGGCACCAGGCTCACCCGGCAGGGGCTGTTCGGAATAGTGAGAAAGGCTGGGGAAGCGGCCGGAATAGAGTCGCTCCACCCGCACACGCTGCGTCATTCGTTCGCGACGCACATGCTCGAAGGCGGCGCCGACCTGCGCGTCATACAGCAGATTCTGGGACATTCCAGCATCTCCACCACCCAGATATACACGCACGTGGACAGGCAGCACGTGCGCGAGGAATACCTCTCGTCGCATCCACGTGCGTAGCCGCATGAATACGGCATTGGCGAAACGGAATAGCGGTGCCTCCTCCTGCGTGTCAGGCGTTGCACGCAGGGATTCCCTGTGCTAACATAGCCAAGTGGCCGCAAGGCTGCGAAAAACTTTTCGGACCGTTTGGAAAGTGGGCATTCGTCCCGCTTTTTTTATTGTCCCAGGGCGATCGAGAGGGGGGTGCGGCGAACTTGCTGACCAAGAAGGAGAAACAGCTGCTGGAGGCGCTGCAGTCTTCCGCGGAAGGACGCGGCGTCGAGATCGTGACCGTCGAGGTCATAGGCTCGTCGAAGTCGCCCGTGGTGCGCGTGTACATCGACACTCCTGACGGCGTCTCCTTCAAGGAGCTCACCGAGTCGCAGGAATGGATAGGCGAGCTCATGGACGAGATCGACCCCTTCCCCGGGGCCTACACCCTGGAAGTGTCCTCGCCCGGAATCGACCGCCCGCTGCGCACCCCCGAGCATTTCGCGCGGTTTTCGGGCGAGCAGGCCAAGGTCCGCACGACGGGCCCCATAGACGGCCGGTCCAACTTCAAGGGCCGCATAGTCTCAGCCGACGCCGACGTTCTTGTGCTCGAACTCGACGACGGACGGGCCGAGATACCGTTTTCAGCGATCCGCCGAGCCAACCTGGTCGGCAGGGTCGACTTCTAAGCACGCAGGGCAAGGAAATCCGCTGGACATGGAGGAAAGGTAATGGCTGAAGAGGAATTGTCACTGATCGAAGCGCTGCAGGCCTTGGCGCACGAGCGCAAGATCGACGAGTTCTACATCATCGAACGCCTCGAGGAGTCGCTTGCCAAGAGCTACGAGCGCATCCTCGACCTGGAATACGACGCCAAGGTGACCATCGACAGGCAGACGGGGAAGATCTACGTGTTCGAGCTCGTGCCCGTCGGCGAGCCCGACGAGGAGACGGGCGAGTACTCCGAGTTCGAGGAGCGGGACGTCACCCCCGAGGGCGTCAGCCGCATCGCCGCGCAGAACGCCAAGAGCGTCATCGCTTCGATAGTGCGCGACGCCACCCGCAAGTCCATCTACGAGGAGTTCTCCGACCGCGTAGGCGACCTCATCACGGGCACAGTGCTGCAGGGTACGCCCGACTTCACCATCATCAAGATCCGCGACGGCGTCGAGGCCGAGCTTCCGCACTTCGACCAGAAGCGCAACCCGCAGGAGCGCAACGAGCGTCCCGCCGGCGAGCATTACCGCCACAACCAGCGGCTCAAGCTGCTCATCATCGAGGTCCGCGACCCCGACTCGGACGCACCCCGCGTGCGAGGCGAGCACACGCGCCCCTCGATCGTGGTGTCCAGGACGCACCGCGACCTGATCAAGCGTCTCTTCGAGATAGAAGTGCCCGAGATCTACGACGGTATCGTGGAAGTGAAGTCCATCGCACGCGAGCCTGGCGTGCGCTCGAAGGTTGCCGTGGCCTCGCGCGAGCCCAACCTCGACCCGGTGGGCGCATGCGTCGGGCCCAAGGGGTCGCGCGTGCGCATGGTGGTCGAAGAGCTTCGCAACGAGCGCGTCGACGTCATCCAGTGGAGCGACGACCCGGCTGTCTACATCGCCAACGCCCTTTCCCCGGCGCGCGTGACCAACGTCACCATCGACGCCGACAACCATCACGCCACCGTCGTGGTGCCCGACGACCAGCTCTCGCTGGCCATAGGCAAGGAGGGCCAGAACGCAAGGCTTGCGGCCCATCTGACGGGTTGGCACATCGATATCAAGCCTGCAAGCTTCATGGGCGAGTCGCTCATAGAGGACGTGGAGGCCGACGAGGAGCAGGAGTCTTTCGACGACGATTTCTGCGCCTATGTAAGCGAGGACGGCGTGCGCTGCAGGAACCACTCCCGCGAGGGGTCGAAGTATTGCGGCGTCCACGCGTTCATGGAGGAATAGCATCGATTCGCGCCCCGCGGACGCAGTTTCGGGGCGCTTGACGGAAAGAGGCGGATTGGACCGGCTGAGGACATGCATCGGATGCAGGGCGACGGCGCGCAAGGAAAGCATGCTGCGCATCGCCAAGCTCGGAAGCGGCGAAGTCGTGTTCGATCCGGAAGGAAGGGGTCCGGGCAGGGGCGCATACGTGTGCTCGAAGGAATGCCTGGAGAAGTCGGCGAGGGACGGCAGCTTGGCAAGGGCGCTGAGAACCAAGGTCTCCGCCGATTCGTGCGACAGGCTCGCGAGGCAGGCGTCAGACGATGCGCTCTGGGCCGCCGCAAAGGGAAGCAAGGAGTAGCAATATGGCCGGAATGCGCGTAGGTGCGTTGGCGAAGGAGACCGGGCTCACGAGCAAGGACATGCTCGCACGCCTCAAGGACCTTGGAATACAGGCCAAGTCCCATGCCAGCGTCCTTTCC
>CBCTKQ010000164.1:0-3346 GCA_965147515.1 uncultured Eggerthellaceae bacterium
GAACCGTTTCATAATAGTGTCGAACGGCGACCCGGCCTACGGCGACAACGTGATAGACGGCAACGAGCGCGTCGTGGCGGCCAGGCTCTACGACGCCAAGTTCTTCTACGAGGAGGACCTCAAGGTTCCGCTGGAAGGCTACGTCGAGCGCCTCGACGAGGTTGTGTTCCAGGAGAAGCTGGGCACCATGCGGGCCAAGACCGACCGCGTGGTGCAGCTCGCCGAGAAGCTGTGCCTTGATGCGGCGGTCAGCGACGCCGAAGCCGACATGGTGGCGCGTGCTGCCAAGCTGGCCAAGGCCGACCTGGTGACCAACGCCGTCGTCGAGTTCACCAGCGTGCAGGGCATCATGGGCTCCTACTACGCGGCAGCGGCGGGGGAGCACGAGCGCGTCGCCCAGGCAATCGCAGACCACTACCGTCCGCGTTTCGCCGGGGACGAGCCTCCGGCCGACCTGGTTGGGCGCATGGTGGCCTTGGCCGACAAGGTCGACACCATCTGCGGCCTGTTCGCCATAGGCCAGGCCCCTACCGGTTCGTCCGACCCGTTCGCCTTGCGCCGCGCGGCGCTTGGCATCATAGCGATACTGCAGGCGGGCCTCGACGTGTCGCTCGAGAACGCGATAGACGCGTCGCTGGCCATATACCGCGAGGGCGGCCTCGGCTTCGACGTTGCCGCCGTGCGAGGGGAAGTCGTCGACTTCTTCGCAACCAGGACCAAGGTGATGCTGCACGAGGCGGGCAACGACGTCGGCACCATCGACGCGGTGCTAGCCGCAGGCGTGGTGGAACCCACCGAGGTGGCCAGGCGCACCGAGGCGCTGACTGCCGCCATCAAGGAGTCGCCCGAGCTGTTCGACGACCTGGCAAGCGCCTATGCCCGCGCCAACAACCTGCGCGACGCGAAGCTGGGCGAAGGCGTCGACGCCGCCCTGTTCGACGAGTCGGAGAAGCGCCTGTCGCGCGCCATCGACGAGGTGTCAACCCAGGTGGCAGAGGCCCTTCAGGCGGGCGACTATCCGCAGGCGCTGGAAGGCCTGGCGGGTCTTCGAGCCCCCATCGACGACTTCTTCGAGTCCACGATGGTCATGGACGACGACGTGGCGCTGCGCGAGAACCGCATACGCCTGCTGAACCGCTTCGTCGGGGTCTTCTCCAACATCGCCGACTTCTCCCTCATCCAGCACAAGAGGAAGTAGCGCACGGCCTACGACCGGTTCCGAAGGGCCTTCCTACGCGGGAGGCCCTTCCTTCAAAGAAGGAAGCAGAGGACATGGACGAGGACTCGGCCCCCAAGATCCCAACAATCCACGTGCTGTCGGACTCCGTCGGCGAGACGGCCCGCGCCGTGGCGCAGGCGGCCGCCGCGCAGTTCGGGGTAAAGAACCCCAAGATAGAGGTCATGGGCAAGGTCAAGACGGCCGAGCAGGTGATCTCGTGGCTGGACGAGCATTCCCGCTACCATTGCGAGACGCTTGGCGACGACAGGCTGGTGGTGTTCTACACGCTGGTGCACGCCCCACTTCGCGACGAGGTGAGCGCCTACATCGACGCGCATGACAACATATACGGCGTGGACCTGTTGACTGCGGCCATCGACGCCATATCCGAGCTGAGCGGACTCGTTCCGAAGGACGTGCCGGGGGCGCTGCGTGTCGCCGACATAAACTACTTCCACCGGGTGGAGGCGCTGGAGTTCACCATCGAGCACGACGACGGGCGCAACCCGCAGGACCTGCCCAAGGCGGACATCGTGGTGCTCGGCGTGTCGCGGACGTCGAAGACGCCCTTGTGCATCTACCTGGCGCAGCAGGGCTACCATGTGGCGAACGTGCCTTTGGACCTGCACACCGCGCCTCCCAAGGAGCTGTTCGAAGTGGACCGTTCGCGCATCTTCGGGCTGATGTCCACCCCCGACGTCTTGGTGGGCATACGAGAACGGCGGCTAGGGGTCGCCGGCAAGGTTGCAGGCTCGTACGCCGATCCCGAATACGTCTACGACGACCTCGACGCGGCGCGCCGCCTCATGCGGCAGCTGGGGTGCTACGTGATACGCACCGACAACAGGGCGGTCGAAGAGACGGCCCAGGAGATACTGTCGCTGTACCTGAAGACGCACGCGCAGCCCGAGGACGAGAGCATCTGAGAAGCGCAAGGCCCTTTGCGTCACTGCGAGTTATTATGTTCCTCTCCCACAACGGATCGGGCGCGGCCGGTTCCAGCCGCGTTCGGGCAGGCCGCACCACAGGTATGTTAGGTAAGGAGAGAACAGTGTCCGACCAAGTCAAGCGCGTGTACGCATTCGGCAAGGATGCAGCCGGAAACAACGTAACCGAGGGCAACACCGACATGAAGGCGATCCTTGGCGGCAAGGGCGCCAACCTGGCCGAGATGGCCAACATCGGCCTTCCCGTCCCTCCCGGGTTCACGATAACCTGCCAGACCTGCATGGAGTACGCCAACGCCGGCAACAAGTGGCCCGAAGGCGCTCTAGACACCATCGCCGAGTACCGCGCCGACCTCGAGCAGCGCATGGGCAAGAAGATCGGCGACTCGAAGGACCCGCTGCTCGTGTCCGTCCGCTCGGGCGCCCCCATGTCGATGCCCGGCATGATGGACACCGTGCTCAACCTCGGCCTTAACGACGAGTCCATCAACGGCCTCATCGCCCAGACCGACAACCCCCGCTTCGCGTGGGACTCCTACCGCCGCTTCATCCAGATGTTCTCCAACGTGGTCATGGGCCTCGACGGCGACCTGTTCGAGAACGCCATCACCGCGATGAAGAACGACCGGGGCGTCGCCTCCGACACCGACCTCACCGCCGACGACCTGAAGGAGCTCGTCGACGTGTTCAAGGGCATCTTCTCCGAGAACGTCAGCGGCGACGACTACCCGTCGCTCGTCGTCGACGGCGCCGTGCAGTTCCCGCAGGACCCGATGATCCAGCTGCAGCTGGCCATCGAGGCCGTGTTCGGCTCGTGGAACAACCCGCGCGCCGTCCTGTACCGCAAGAAGAACAAGATCGCCGACGACCTGGGCACCGCGGTCAACGTGCAGTCGATGATCTTCGGCAACAAGGGCAACACGTCGGCAACGGGCGTCGCGTTCACGCGCAACCCCGCCAACGGCGAGAAGGAGTTCTACGGCGACTACCTGGTCAACGCCCAGGGCGAGGACGTCGTGGCTGGCATCCGCAACACCAGCCCCATCGCCGAGCTGAAGAACGTCGAGGGCCTTGAAGAGGCCGGAAAGCAGCTCGAGGACATCTTCGTCATCCTGGAGAACCACTTCCGCGACATGTGCGACATCGAGTTCACCATCGAGCAGGGCAAGCTGTGGATGCT
>CBCTKQ010000165.1:0-3225 GCA_965147515.1 uncultured Eggerthellaceae bacterium
AGCACGAGGGCCGTGAGGCCGCTGGATATGTGCACCACGTCGCCGCCTGCGAAGTCGAGCGCGCCGATCATGTCCCCGACCAGCGAGCCTTCCCCGCCCCACACCATGTGCGCGAGAAGCGGGTACACGACGATGGTCCAGACCGAGAGGAACGCGGCGATGGCGCCGAACTTCATGCGTCCCGCCACGCCGCCTGTGATGATGGCGGTCGTGATCATGCAGAACGCCATCTGGAAGGCCACGTCGACGAGCGAAGGATAGGCCGCGGGCTCTACCGCGTCGGGCTCGAGCAGCATGTCCCCCACCGATCCCAGCAGGAAAAGCTGGTCGAACCCGCCGAAGACCGGGCTGCTTCCGTCTCCCCCATAGGCCAGCGACCATCCGCACACCGTCCAAGTGCCCGCCACGATGCCGATGGACGCGAACACCATTGTCATGGTGTTGCCCACGTTCTTCCTGCGCGACAGGCCCCCGTAGAAGAACGCCAGCCCTGGCGTCATCAGAAGGACCAGCATCGCGCAAACCATCATGAATGCGCTGCTTCCGCCAACCATGCAAACCACCCCTTGAGTCGAATTCCAACGGTATGGGAAAGATGCTGCACCAACAAGCGCGCAGAAATCGGGGAGGACGCCACTGTTAACACTTGCGACAGAGCCTGTTAACCTTCGCGACCCGCCGCTTTAACGTGGACGAAACACGCAATTCACCAGCAGGCGCCATTGGGTGTCTGACTGCGTTCCCGCGATGGCCCGCAGCCAGATGCGCCATGGCCGACAGCTCCGTGCACGGAATTTGCGTGAATTTGGCAGAAAATCGCCCGTTTCGGTCGATGCCAAGAAGCCGGAGAACCCACTGGCAAGGAGGCAGGCCTTGCAGCAACGCCCCGACCTGGGCATTCCTTCGAACGCTTTGCGTGTCCGGCTCGCAAAAGGGACGGGCATCTCGCTAAATCCAGCCCTCTTCGACCGAAACGGGCGATTTTCTGCCAAATTTCCTCGGATTCCGTGCACGGAGGGCGTTTATGGCGGGTCAAGGGGTCAAGGGTCGTCGCCATATCTCCTCTGAGGAATGGCAATGGAACCAGATGGCTAAGGGGCGGGTCGCTTCGTCGAAGCCATTCTGCGCCTGTTCATCGTGCGGAAATTTGCCCTTGCGAAGGGGTTGCGGTTCGCATACAATATCGCTTGCGCTTTCAGCGCGGCAGCAAAGTGCGCCATTAGCTTAGTTGGTAGAGCAGGGGACTCTTAATCCCAAGGTCGAAGGTTCGAGTCCTTCATGGCGCACCACTTTTCAAGCGATGCCACACATGCGCTTGGGATGTAGCGGCCCACTTCTTTCGTTACGGTGGCTGTAGTTCAGTCGGCTAGAATGCCAGATTGTGGCTCTGGAGGTCGTGGGTTCAAGTCCCATCAGCCACCCCAGCTTTTCTTTACTCCGGCCTGTCGGCCGTCGTAACTGTAGATGAACGAAAAACCCGTCCCCTGTCCATCCCCCGCATCTATGCTTCCAGGAACGGCTTTATGGCCGCGCCGTCGTCGTAGCCCTTGCGGTACAGGCGCATGAGGGCGTCCTTGTCGCGCACGAGCGTGTCAACCCCGCAGGTGTCGTCGGGTGCGACCACAAGCACCAGGCCGTCCTTCTCCAGCTCCTTGGCCAGCGCCACCCCGAAGTTGTACCTGTCGGCACGACCCTCCAGGCGCTTCGCCGCCTTGGGGTACCTGCGCCTTATCAGCTTGGCGAACAGGGCGTCCTTCCCGACCTCCCTGGCCACGTCGGCTGGCTTCGTGAGAATCAGCACCACCTTGGTGCACCCCATCTCGAAGGCCTTCTCAAGAGGCACCGTGTCGCCCAGCGCGCCGTCGAAGTATGCGGTGCCGTCCACCTCGTAAGGCTTGCAGACGAACGGGATGGACGACGAGGCGCCCAGGATCCCGTAGTGGTTGCGCGACATGTCCGACTTGTCGAAGTAAACGGTATTGCCCGTGTCGGCCTCGCAGGCAACTATCCTCCAGTCGGTGGGCGTGGCCTCAAGCGCGTCGTAGTCGACGGGGAATTCGCCGCCCTCGTTCGACAGCTCGCCGTACACGTAGTCCATATCGATGTACGAGCCGTCCTCGATGAAGTTGCGCAGGCCCATGTACTCGGGCCGGAAAGAGTAGTTCGCGTAGAACTCTATGTTTCGCCCCCGCTGACGTGACATGTAGGAACAGATGTTGGCGCTTCCGGCCGATATCCCTATCGCGACGTCGAACGACACGCCGTCGTCCAGGCACCGGTCGAACACGCCCGTGGCGTAAATGCCGCGCATCCCTCCGCCGACGTCGACGACTCCGCTTCTGCAGGCCCCAGGTTCCATCGCTTCTCCATCCTTCGCTCGATGTCGCAACGGCGGCTCTTCCAATACGGTGAAAATGATATAGAATAAGCCGTGCTCGTTCGAGCGTTTTTCTGTGGGCCTGTAGCTCAACGGTGGAGCAGGCGACTCATAATCGCTTGGCTGTCGGTTCGAATCCGGCCGGGCCCACCACTCTTTTCGTCCCGTCCTACATCTTGGCGGGTGCGGACACGCCCATCAACGAAAGCGACAGCGCTATGGCTATGCGCGTGGCGTCGCAGAGCGCCAGGCGCGCGGCCTGCACGTCGGCGTCGTCGGTGATGACGCGGCAGTTCGTGTAGAAGGCGTGGAACAGCCCTGCCAGCTCCTGCGAGTAGTGCGTCAGGCGGAACGGCGCGCGGTCGCGGGCGGCCAGGGCCACCAGCTCGCCGAAGTCGGCGATCTTGCGGATGAGTGCCAGCTCGCTCTCGTCCGTCAGCGGCGACAGGTCCACGTCGGCGGGGATGGCCGCGCGGGCCACGTCCTCCATCGTGCACTCCCCCGCCTCGGCAGCAGCCGCCACGTCGGCGGGCGCGGCCTTGCGCAGGATCGAGCAGATGCGCGCATGTGCGTACTGCACGTAGTAGACGGGATTCGAGCTGTCGCTCTTCTTGGCCTCTTCGATGTCGAAGTCGATGGGCTGGTCGGACGAGCGCGACAGCATGATGAAGCGCGTGGCGTCGACGCCCACCTCGTCGATGAGCTCCTCGAACGTGACCATCTCGCCGGTGCGCTTGCTCATGCGCACGGGCTCGCCGTTGCGCAGCAGGTTCACCAGCTGGCCAAGCACCACTTCCAGCCTGCCCGGGTAGCCCCAGGCCTCCAGCATGGCCTCGCAGCGCTTGATG
>CBCTKQ010000166.1:0-3203 GCA_965147515.1 uncultured Eggerthellaceae bacterium
CGGCGCCGCTTCGCGGCGCCTCAGACAGTCCTCGAACCCCGTCTCCGCCAAAACCTACGCCGCAGCCTCGCAAGCGGATTCGCCACGGATGCTTCCGTCCCTTCCGAGTTAGTTCGAGGCGACGACGCGTCGAAACGAGGGCCTTCCGCGCCCTCCGCATCAGAGGCTAAGTCAACCTGCCTTGTTCGCGCAGGCGCTCGATAAGGTCGGGACGCAGCTCGCGGGTTCGCAGCAGGCTCTGCTCCCTCTTCCACTTCTCGATGTTGGCGTGGTGCCCCGACAGCAGAACCTCGGGCACGGCCATGCCGCGGAACTCGCTTGGGCGCGTGTACTGCGGGTATTCCAGCAGCCCATCGGAGAACGACTCGTCGTCTGCGCCTCCTTCGGCCCCCAGCACGCCGGGAAGCTTACGCACGACCGCGTCGATGACCACCATCGACGCCAGCTCGCCGCTCGTCAGCACGTAGTCTCCCAAAGACACGACCTCGTCGGCAAGCGAATACGCGCGCTCGTCGATGCCCTCGTAGTGGCCGCACAGGAACACCAGGCGCTCGCGCTTCGCCAGCTCGCACGCGACCGAGTCGTCGAAGACGCGCCCCTGCGGCGCCATCATGACGACGGTCGCATCGCCGTGAGGGCCAGGAAGCGTGCCTTCCTGAAGCCCAAGCACCGACTCCATCGCCTCGAAGATGGGCTCGCACTTCATGACCAGCCCGATGCCTCCCCCGTAGGGGTAGTCGTCGGTGGTGCGGTGCCTGTCGTGGGTCCAGTCGCGCAGGTCGTGCGCGTGGAAGTCGAGCACGCCCTTCTCCTGGGCGCGCTTCATCATCGACTCGCCCATTACGGAGTCGAACATCCCGGGGAAAGTCGATATGGTGTCGATCCTCATAGGTCGAAGACTCCGATCGGAAGGTCGAGCACCAGGTGCATGGCGTCGCCATCGCGGTTCACGACGAAGTCGTCCACGAGAGGGATCAGGCGCTCGCCGCCTTCGCCGTCTACCGAGACGGTCAGCAGCACCTGGCTGGGCATGTTCTGCGAGTCGAGCACACGTCCCGATTTCCCGGATGCGACATCCTCGAACGTCCAGCCCGAAAACGGTGCCTCCGGGCCGCTCAACGCTTCTGCCAGCGCCTCCGGTTCGATTGCGTCCTTGTCGACCAGGCAGTGGCATCCCACCACCATGTCGGCGACGTCGGCGTCGCCGATCCCCGAGAAGGCGACGACACCCGACGAGGGCCCCTGCATGGACACCGACCGCACCTCGACCGTCCTGGGCGCGTCGACGACGGGAGGCACGAGGTGCACCTGCATGCCTTCGTGCAGCAAAAAAGGAAGGCCTGCCGCAGCGGTCACGGCGAGCCTTCCATCCAGGTTCTTCCTGCCTGTTATCCTGGCAGCGTCTATGTATTCACGCACGTCGGCGCTAGTCGTCAAGCAGCTCGACGTCGACGTTGAGCCCCTTGCGCGTCGCAGCGGCGCGTGCGAGGGTGCGGATCGACTTGATCACCCGTCCCTGCCTGCCGATCACCTTCCCGGCGTCGTCGGGGTCGACGGATATCTCGATGAGGACGTCGCTGCCTTCCTCGGAGGACGTGACCTCGAGCTCGTCGGGCGAGTCGATGAGCGGGCAGACTACCTCTTCGACGAGGACCCTCAGCTCTTCGGCAGGTGCAGGCATGGCTTACGCTTCCGCCTTGGACTGGCCGTACAGGCGTGCCACGGTGTCGGACATCTGCGCGCCTTCGACGAGCCACTTCTGCATCTTCTCGTCGTCGAACTGGATCAGCTTGGGGTTGGACAGCGGGTTGTAGCGGCCGACCTCGTCGATGAACTTGCCGTCGCGGGGGCAACGGGAATCGGAGACGACCACGCGATAGTACGGACGCTTCTTCGCGCCGTGGCGGGCAAGGCGAATCTTAACCATGAAGTAATGCTCCTTTACGTGCAATGAATGAAAACAGCAGCTATCTATCTTAGCCGAACATGCGCTATTTGCAAGTGCGTCGGCGCAGCACCAGGCCGAACGCGACCGACAGGACCGACACGAGCAGCGACGTCGAAAGCCACACGGCCCCCATCCCGGCCCAGAACGGCTCGGGCAGCATGGTTATGAGCAGCGAGTCGGAGGGGAACGTCCACGTGCCTTCCGCGAACAGCACGGAATGGAAGGCCGAGAAGAAGCCGTCGAAGCCGACGAACGCCCATATGCCAAGCACCCCGAGCACGGCGACGACGGCGATGCCGGCAGCCACGAGCATCCTCGACACCGTCCTCGCGCCGAACATCCTGAAGCCCGCGAACAGCAGGAACGCGGCGATGGCCGCGCACCCCATCACGGGCATCAGGAGCCTGGACGCCACTGCGTTGACGTCGTCGAGGTGAGAGACCTGCTCGGCGTCGACGGAGTACTGCACGGGCACGTCAAGCATGTCGGGGGCGTCGGCGTAAGGGGTGTGCGCCTGCTCGTTCATGTTCCGCAGCACGTCCTCGTACGCGCCCAGGTCGTGCGAGCCGAACGAATAGTCTCGTGTCGCCAGCGCGCCTTCCACGAGCTGTTCCTTGTCGAAGGGCGACCCCGCGTCGTCGACGGTCGCGTACGCCACCTTCTCGGCGACGAACGGGATCCCCGCGCAGCACGCGTAGCCTATGCCCAGGTAGGTGACCGCAAGGAACAGCGCGCCGAGCACGGCGACGACCGCCTGCTGGCCTCCCCTTCCCTTGGCTGTCACGGAATCCTCAGCCCGCACTGCACGTCGGCGTCCACCCACAGCGTCGCCGCGGTCATGCCGTCGTTCTGCTTGCTGATGACCGGATGCGGCCCAAGACGGCTGAACACGCCCTGGAACTTCCCGTCGTACAGGTACAGCCCGTTCAGGTTGTTGTACATCTCGGGGTCCCACTTGACCGCGCCGTCGGACAGGCTGTCGATCCCGCCGTCGGGGGGGAGCGTCTTCGTCTTGAAGGGGCGCACGTAGCGCTGCACGATGAACGGGTATCCGGCGCCGTCGTCGGCGAACTCGTCGACAAGCCGCTCCCATTCCTGCTGCGTGACCTCGCAGCCGGCGTAGACGTTGTCGGCTCCGTAGTGGTCGGACGGCTTGATTATCCACTCGTCCTTGTTCGCCTTTATCTGCCCGAGGTTGACGAAGCGGCTGTCGAGGAAGTCGGTCTGCGGAAGGGCCTGCTCCAGGAAGGCCACC
>CBCTKQ010000167.1:0-3202 GCA_965147515.1 uncultured Eggerthellaceae bacterium
TCTCCGAACTTCTGGCGAAAGCAGCATGAGGTGCGATGACCGCTTGAAACCGCCCCGTCCCCTTGACTCAAAAACACGCCCCCTGTTCAGCCGTCCCCTGTTCAGCACCCTGTTCAACACCTAGCGCGATGGAGAACTAAGGCTTGAGCAGGAAGTCGAATATGCCGATGGTTAGCACGCCGCTTTCGTCGTACCACGGATTGATGTCCTCGCGTACGATTATCATCTTCTCGTGGGCGTCTCCGATCCCGTTCAGCGACCTTTCTTCCTGGGCCCTTTTCTTGTCGTCAGGCATGGCGAACGCACACTGGATGTACTTCTTCTCGCTTCCCTTCGAGGCGACGAAGTCGACCTCGCAGTTTCTGCGCACCCATTTTCCGTCCGCTTTCTCGTTCACGGCAACCTGCCCCACATCGACGCTGTACCCGCGCGTTTTCAGCTCGAGGAACACGATGTTCTCCATGATGTGGTTCTCTTCTTGTTGCCGAAAGCTCAATATGGCGTTTCTGAGCCCCACGTCTTCTGCGTAGTATTTCGAGTTTCCTCCGATGTATTTTCTGCCCTTCAGGTCGAAACGTTTGGCCTGCTCGAAAAGAAAGGCGTCGACAAGGAAGTCGATCTGTCTTTTTATCGTCTTGTCTGTCGCGTTTTCCCCGGTTCGGCTTGTGAAGGTGTCGGCGATTTTCTTGAAGCTGACCAACGAGCCTATAGACGACGAAAGAACCTCGACCAAAGCCTCAAGGACCTGGGAGTGGCGGATTCCGTTCCTGTCGCAGATGTCGGTCAAGTAAACCTTCCGATAGAGGTTGGCAAGGTATTCCATCTTCAGCTCGCTGTCTTGCATCGAGGCAACCTGCGGCATGCCCCCGAAGGTGACATAGTCGCGCCAATCGGCCTCAATGAGATTGTCAAGCGCCCCATGATATTCGGAGAAGGAGAGCGGCCTCACGCGTATTTCGTCGCCGCGGCCGCGGAATTCTGTCAGGATGTCGCTCGAGAGAAAGCGCGAATTGCTTCCTGTCACGTAGACGTCGACGTTTTCTAGATGCATAAGGCCGTTGACGACCTCTGAAAAGTCTTCGACGAACTGGACCTCGTCAAGAAACACATAGTAAGTCTGCCTGTCGACGATGCAACCATCGATGAAATCGAACAGCGCCCGCGCGTCTCGCAGGTGGGCATTCCTGATGTCATCCAGCTCCACGTTCACGACATGGTCGCGGTCGATGCCTTGGGAATAAAGCCAATCTCTGTAGAGCACGTTGAGCAGATACGACTTACCACAGCGCCTTATGCCGGTTACGACCTTGGCCATGCCGTTGTTGCGTCGCTTGATCAGCTTATCCAGATAGAAAGGTCTGCTTATTACCATGGCTACTCCGACTTTTTGACAATATTGTCAACTTTTCGGAGTCTATGATAGCAAAATAATGGGAAATTCAATCATTTACTCCGAGAAATGTACAATATTGTATAAAACTCGGAGTAGCATGTGACTTTTTTGAACAAGGGACGCATCATGAGACGGGGTCGACTGATTTGTCACGCTGCTGGACAGGGGACGTGTTTTTCGTTCAGTCCTGAAACATAGGAGTCAGGGGGACGTGTTTTTGAGTCAGGGGGACGGTTCTGTTGACTCACGGGAAGGCTGAGACGAGATGTGAGCCAACAGAACCGTCCCCTTGACTCCCAATTGAACGAAAAACACGTCCCCTGTCCAGCACGCTATGCGCGGCGGGAGCGGGCAGCGAGGCCGACCACCAGCGAGAGCACGCCGAAGCAGGCGCCCAGTATGCCGAGAGCCAAGGCACCGCCCATGGCGCCGTCGCCGGTGCTCGCAAGCCCGGCGTCGCTCCCGAGGCCGCTGTTCGCCGTCGGGACGGCCGGGGCGGTCGGAGTCGGCGATGGCCCGGGGTTGGGGCTGGGGTTCGGCGAGGGCGAGGGCGTCGGGGTCGGCTCGGGTGTGGGAATGGGCGTGGGTTCGCCTTCCTCCACCGGGACGACCTCGAGCGTGTACGTCTTCCGCAGGCTGGGGTCGTCCCTGTGCCTGAGCACGATGTCCCAGAAGTCGGACTGCGAGCCTTCACGTGCTGCCGCGAAGGCTGCGGCGGCGTCGCGCGCGACCGCAACGCCGTACGCGTCGTCCGACGACAGCGCGCCGCAGAACGCCTCCAGCGGATGCGCGAGCGCGTACGCCTGCACCTGCTTGGAAATCGAATAGTCCACGCCTTCGGGAACCTCTAGCTTGAAGTCCTCGGCCTTGGTGGGCATCTTCGAGCGCAGGACCTCCATGCGCCCGTAAAGGTGGCCCTCTTCGGCCTCCTCCCATTCGACCGCCTGATGCGCGGCGGCGCCGATCGACAGCGACAGGATGACAATGTCGGACAGATCGGGCACGTCGGGGTCCGGGTTGTCGGGGTCAGGATTGTCTGGATCAGGCTCGTCGGGACCAGGTGGCGTGACCTGCTCTTCCTCCCACTTGGCGTAGAACGTCTTGTCGCCGACGCTGCCAGCCTGAATGGCGGCAACTGCGGCGTCCGCAAAGCCTGCGTCCTCGTGCCACCCCTTGAAAACGAACCCGTCACGTACGAGATCGCCAGAAGCGGGCAGCCCGACTTCGCCAGACTCCACGTTGTAGCTGGAAGGCGGAACGAACCCGTCGACGAAGGCGCCTTCGTTCAGCTCGAACGCAATGCCGTACTGCCGAAGCGACCATTTCGCATAAAGGTCGACGACTCCCTTGGCAAGCTGCACGCTTTCGACTGCCGCCCCGCTGCATGCCTCGTCGGCGTACCATCCGTCGAAGTCATAACCAGCACGGACAACGCCGGAAGCGACGGGCAGGACGACGGTAGCGCCCTCTTGGACTCCGTCGGCCCCGAGCTTGTAGACCGTCTTGGGCTGGCTTGCGAAAGCCCCGCCTGCCAAATGGAACGAAAGCACGCAGGCCTCGCCACCAACCCAGGCGGCATACAGGCTCTTGTCGCCATACGTGCCAGCAGCAAACTCGGCCAGCGGCGCGTCCGACAAATCCGCCTTCTCGTGCCAACCGGCGAAGGTGTGCCCCTCCCAGTCCATCACGTCCGCCCCCGGAAGCCGGAAGGCGGAGTCGCTTGTCTGATAGCTTTCGTATGCGGAGACGTCGATGGTGGCAGGGGGAACCGCCCCTTCGCCGTCCGTGCCCATGTTGTACGAGACCTCA
>CBCTKQ010000168.1:0-3170 GCA_965147515.1 uncultured Eggerthellaceae bacterium
ATAGTGGCGGCCGGACGCGACGTCACGGCGCTCAGCCGGCGCTCGCTGGCCAAGTTCCGCCGCGACGAGCTGGGCTTCATCTTCCAGGACTTCAACCTGCTGGACACCCTGACGGGCCGCGAGAACATCGAGCTGGCCCTGACCATAAAGAAGACGCCCACCTCGCGGATACCGAAGCTGGTGGACGACATCGCATTCACGCTCGGGGTGAAGGAGGTGTTGAACAAGTACCCCAACCAGATGTCGGGAGGCCAGAAGCAGCGCGTCGCGGCCGCGCGCGCCATCGTGTCCGACCCCAAGCTGATCCTGGCCGACGAGCCCACCGGCGCGCTCGACTCGCATTCCGCAGGCGTGCTGCTGGAGATGATGGAGACCATGAACCTGCAGCTGGGCGCCACCATCGTGATGGTCACCCACGACTCGTTCGCGGCGTCGTTCGCGCACCGCGTGCTGTTCCTGAAGGACGGCCGCGTGTTCAACGAGATACGCCGCGGCGACGCCTCGCGCGAGCGCTTCTTCGCGCAGATCATGGACGTCGTGTCGTTCCTCGGCGGCGGCGTGAGCGCGCAGCAGGAGGACGCCGAGGCCGCGACCGTTGCCGCAATCGCGCAGGAAGGCGGGCAGAGCGATGACGCTTAAGCTCGCATTCCGCAACATACGGCGCACCATAGGCGACTACGCCGTCTACTTCGTTACGCTGGTGCTGGGCGTGGCCGTGTTCTACGCCTTCAACTCGGTCGAGAGCCAGCAGTTGATCCTGGACATCGAATCCAAGGCCGATGCCTCCTTCTTCGAGGAGACCCAGCTCATGCTGTCCATGGTGTCCTATGCCATCGCCTTCGTGCTGGGCTTCCTCGTGGTCTACGCCAACCGCTTCCTCATCCGCCGACGCAAGCGCGAGTTCGGCACCTACCTGGTGCTGGGCATGGCGCCGAAGCGGGTGGCCTTCATCGTACTGGTGGAGACCATCGTCGTGGGCATCGTGGCCCTGGTCGTGGGCCTGCTCCTGGGCATGCTGCTGTCTCAAGGGCTCGCCTTCGCCACGGCGGCGCTCTTCGGCACCACCATCTCCGACTACCAATTCGTGTTCTCGCCATATGGGTTCGCGGCCACGCTCATCTGCTTCGCCGTCATCTACGTGGTGGTGGCCCTGTTCAACGTGGTGTCCGTCAGCCGCTTCCGCCTCATAGACCTGCTGCAGGCCGAGAAGAGCAGCGAGCGGAACCCGGTGCGCAACCCCTGGGTGTGCCTGGCGGCGTTCGTGGTGTCCATCGGGCTCATCGCCTACGCCTATTCGTGCCTGATCGAAGACGGCATGCTGGAGATAGGAAGCCCGCTGTTCATCCGCGCCACGGTATTCATGCTGGTGGGGTCGCTGCTGTTCTTCTGGTCCCTGGCAGGCTTCGTGGTGGCCATCCTGTCGCGTTTGAACGGCCTGTACCTACGCGGCATCGTGCCCTTTACGGTGCGCCAGTTCGCCGCCAAGATAAACACGGCCTGGGTGACGCTTTGGACCACCTGCATCATGCTGTTCCTTGCCATGACCATCTTCTCCACGGGCATGGGCCTGGTGGACGTGTTCGTGGGGAACATCGAGCGCGCCACGCCCTACGACGCCACCTTCGTGGCGAACCCTTACGCCGTGCTGCCCGAGGACGAGATGGGCGATGTCGGGATGGAGGCGAGCGAAGCCAACCCCTTCGACATGAAGGAGAGCCGATTCGCCAGCACCTATGCCCTAGCCAAGGAATACGACTTCGACGTGCAGGCCTTCCTGGAGCAGAACATGCCCGACTGGGACAGCTTGGTGAAGGCGTCAGCGGAATGCGACTTCTACAACATCCCTGGGATCTCCGTGGGAGACATGCTCGATGCCGCTGGCTTCGAGTTCGAGAACTCGAACCTTGCCGGGGCGTCGCGCACCAACGTGCAGGTCACGCCCTTGAGCCAGTACAACGCGCAGCTGGCCCTCATCGGCGAACCTCCTGTGCAGCTGGGTGACGGCGAATACGCCTTCGACAACACCCTCGCTGCCGTCCAGCCGGCCGTGGATGCCGTGGTGGAGGCGAACGTGCCCCTGGCCGTGGCCGATCGCGAGCTGCTCCCCAGCAGCCAGAAGTTGTCTTTGAACCTGCAGGATTCCGCCATGGATTCCACCGCCTTCGCCATCATCGTGCCCGATGCCGTGGTAGAGGCCATAAGGGCCGAGGGCGCCGTGCCCATCAACTCCTTGGTGAACGTCATGTACGTCACGCCGGGGCTGGAGACCGATGCGCGCATCCAAGAGGACCTGGTCCAGGTGCTGCCCCTTGGGGAGGACAGCGGGGTGCCCGACTACGATCAGGCCGCCCCCACCGACTGGCTCCATTCCCCATGGCCCGTGCAGTCCATGTACTCGCAATACGAGATGCGCCAGCAGGCAGGGGGCCTGCGCATGATGATCACCTACCTGGCCCTCTACATCGGCTTCGTGCTGCTCGTGGCCACGGCCGCCATCCTGGCCATCCAGCAGCTCACGGAATCCGTAGATTCCGTGCCCCGCTACCGCATGCTCTGGCGGCTCGGCTGCGCCGATGGCATGCTGTATCGCTCGCTGTTCGTGCAGGTGCTGGTGTACTTCCTGGCGCCGCTGGTGCTCGCGGCCTGCCACAGCGCCTGCGCCATCGTCACGCTGTCGGACACGCTGTTCTTGGCCCTGGGCGGCCAGGACGTATTCGGCCCCATCGCCATGGCGGCCGGGTTCACTGCAGCCATCTACGGGTGCTATTTGCTGGTCACATTCTTCGTGTCGCGCCATGTGGTGAAGGGAGGCCTGCGATCCCGCGAGTCGTAGGGCATCTGTTGCGCAGGTCCGCGCTTACCCGAGCGCCACGTCGAGCATCATCATCAGCACGAAGCCGATCCCCACGCCGATGGTCCCGATGTTCGTGTGCCTACCCGACTGCGTCTCGGGGATCAGTTCCTCCACCACCACGTACAGCATGGCCCCTGCGGCGAACCCCAGCACATAGGGCAGAAGGGGCTCGGCCACAGCGGTGACGGCAAGCATCAAAAGCGCGCCCAAGGGCTCGACGGCCCCGGATGCCACCCCGTAGCCGAACGCCTTCGCCCTGGAGGTGCTTGCGGCCATGGGCATGGACACTATGGCGCCCTCGGGGAAGTTCTGCAGG
>CBCTKQ010000169.1:0-3138 GCA_965147515.1 uncultured Eggerthellaceae bacterium
GGCGCATCTCGATGCCACGCACGCGGCCGTCCTCGCCCATGAGAACCCTCTTCGGTCCCCAGCCGTTGCGAACGGCGACGCCGTCCTCCAACGCTTCCGCGACCTCCTCTTCGGAGGCCGGCATCTCTTCACGCTGCTCGACGCAGAACATGGTCGCGCTGTCCGAGCCGCAACGCAGCGCCACCCGCGATGCGTCGATGGCGACGTTGCCCCCGCCTATGACCACGGTATCGCCGGAAAGCGACGGAGCGTCCCCGTCGGCCGCCTCGTGCAGCAGTTCGACGGCCGACACCACGCCATCGGCGTCGACGCCTTCCACGTCGAGCGACCGCGCGCCTTGCGCGCCAATGGCCAGGTAGAACGCATCGAAGCCTTGCTCGCGCAGCTCATCAAGGGTGACGTCCTTCCCCACGTCGACGCCGCAGCGGATGTCGACGCCAATCTCGCGCAGCACGTCTATCTCGGCGTCGACGACGTCCTTCGGCAGCTTGTACGAGGGTATGCCATACGTCATCATTCCGCCGGGCTTCTGGGCGCGTTCGAACACGGTGGGCGAATAGCCCATAAGCGCCAGGTAGTACGCGCATGTGAGCCCTGCCGGCCCCGCGCCCACGATGGCCACCTTCTGAGGGAAGCCGCCGCGGGTGGTGGGCGGCACGACCTCGGGCACGAAGCGGTGTTCGGCCTCCAGGTCCTTCTCGGCTATGAAGCGCTTCACCTCGTCGATGGCCACGGCCTCGTCGACGGTTCCGCGCATGCAGGCCGCCTCGCAGCGCCGGTTGCACACGCGCCCGCACACCGCGGGGAAGGGATTCTCCTTCTTGATGAGGGCCAGCGCGTCGCGGTAGCGCCCCTGGGCGGCCATGCGCAGGTACCCCTGCACCGAGATGTGCGCCGGGCACGCCACCTTGCAGGGCGCGGTGCCCGTCTCGTGGCATTCGACGCGGTTGTTGTCCTTGTAGTCGGGGTCCCAGTCGCCTTCGCCCCACTTGAGCGTGGGCAGCGGCTGGCGCGGGTACGACACCTCGCCTTCCGCCGTGGGAAGCTTCTGTCCCAGCTGCACCGCGCCCGCCGGGCACACCTCGACGCAGCCCGCGCACGCCACGCACTGGGCGCCGTCCACCTCGGCCACGTAGGCCGAACGGCTCATGTTCGGCGTGTTGAACAGCTGCGACGTGCGCAGCGCGTAGCACACGTCCACGTCGCAGTTGCATATGGCGAATATCTTGTCGGAGCCGTCTATGTTGGTGATCTGGTGCACGTAGCCGTTCTTCTCGGCCAGCACGAGGATGTCCATCACCTCGTCGTAGGTGACGAAATGCCCCTTCCCCGTCTCAACGCAGAAGTCGGCCATGTCGCCCACGCCGATGCACCAGTTCTGCGGGTCGCTTCCGGCGTTGCCGCCGCGCACGCGCTCGGCCAGGCGGCACGAGCACGCGCCGGCCGAGAACCGGTCGTACTTCTTCAGCCAGTGCGAGATGCGCTCGACGTCTATCGCCTGGTTCTCGTGCTCGATGGCGCGCTCGACCGGGATGACGTGCATGCCGATGCCGGCCCCGCCGGGAGGCACCATCTTCGTCACCTTCTTCAGCGGAAGGTAGGACATGCGCTCGAAGAACGTCGATATCTCGGGGTGCTCCTCCAGCTGCTGCTGGTTCATCACGGTGAACTCGGCCGAGCCGGGGACGAACATCGGGAGCACGTATCGCTTCTCGTGGGAAGGGTTCTTGCCGTCGAGGTTTTCCCAGTTGTATTCGACGATGCCCTTCACGCTTAGGTCGTCGAGCAGGCGCTGCAGCGTGTCGTCGTCAAGGCCGCTTGCCTGCTGCAGCTGCGAGAACGTCATGGGGACACGCACCTTCATGTGCGACGTCAGGGCGGCTTCCTCGTCGGTCATGACGCTGGCCAGTCCCCAGTACTCGGGGTCGTCGGGCGTCACCTTCACGCCGATGCGGTCGGTGACCTTCTGGCCCTCGGCAAGCACGCCCTGCTTCACAGGCTGCGCGGAGGCGGGGCCCGGGTCGTCGGGCTGCGCGGGCCGGTACGGGACGAACGTGTCGTTTTCGGAGTACAGCTCCTCGGCGATCACCCGGTGCGGGCCGCCTGCGGGGTTCGTGTCGGGGATGACGTTGCGCGCCGCGCGCTCCTCGGGCGAGAGGCCGCGGCCCATGGCCGCCTTGCGCTCCTCCACCGTGGAGCCTCCGAAGGGCTCCCGTATCCTGGTCAACGTGCCGTTGTCTGCCTTCTTCGCCATGCCGTTTCCTAACCGATGCGTCCTTGCACCAAGCGCCCTTGTGATGCAATGTTCGACCCGTGCGAACATCTCGTTGCCTCGCACGCGCCAGCCTGACGCGCATGCGCTGTGCATCCTTATATAGCGTGGTTCACATTATGCGCCTGCGCGGCGCTTTGCAATCTATTTGCCTATCGCATAGGGAATCTGCACAACCAGCGTGTTGCCCATGCAGAACGCCCGCTGGCCTAACCCGGCTTGCCTGCTTCAGGAGAACGCGGCTCACCCTACCGCAGGGTCACGCCCTCGGGCAGCTCGATGTCGTGCACGTCGAAGTACTCGTCGTCTTCCTCGGAATCCGCAGACGCCTGCGCCTCGGCCGCTTCCGCCTCGCGCTGCGCGTCCTCTCCCGCGCCGAAGGCTCCCTCGAACGCGTCCACGTACATGCGCGGCACGGCGAACACTATGCGCCCGATGGCGCCCGGGTGAGCGTCCACCCATCCACGGATCAGCCCGACTACCTGGTCGACGTCGTAGCCAAGCCTCCCCGTGCCGAACGCGCCCATTATAAGCGTCTCGCACCCGTTGGCGGCCGCGATGCGCAGCAGCGTCTCGATGCGGTTCGCCAAGGCGTTGTCGCATTCCTTTTCGGAGCGGTGGTTCTCGATCGCGCGCTCGCGCAGCGGCTCGGCGACGGCTATCACGTCGGCGTACTTCAGCGAACCGTTGCGAGAGAACGCCACGTCGGGCAGGTACATGGCACGGTCGGTGAACAGCTGCCCGCGCGCGAAGCCCTTGTTGGCGTCGTAGTAGCTGTGCCTCATGCCTTGGAGCACCAGGTACAGGTTGCTCTCCGAGCAGAGGACCTGCTCGGGCCCGAACGCGCCGTCCTCGTAGGCGCCGCC
>CBCTKQ010000170.1:0-3102 GCA_965147515.1 uncultured Eggerthellaceae bacterium
AGCGCTCTCGACCCGATTTCGACCGCCAAGATCGAGGAGCTGGTGGGCGAGCTGAAGAGCCGCTACACCGTGATCATGGTGACGCACAACATGCTGCAGGCCCTGCGCGTGTCGACGAAGACGGCGTTCTTCCTCCTCGGCGAGATGATAGAGGCGGGCGACACGAACACGCTGTTCACCAGCCCGCGCGACAAGCGCACCGCGGACTACGTGTCGGGCCGGTTCGGATAGGGCGGCGCGGGTGCGCGGCTGAGCAACCGTGCGGTCCGATTCTTTACAGTAATTTGACACGCGCGACGCCCCTTCTAGGCATGGTTAGCGATAACATTTGCCTATGATCTTCTACGTCGAGGACGACACGAACATACGCGATCTGGCCGTCTACGCGCTTCGGCAGTCGGGCTTCGATGCCGTCGGGTTCCCGGACGGTGACTCGTTCTTCGCGGCCTGCGCCCAGCAGGTGCCCGAGGTGGTGCTTTTGGACATCATGCTCCCTGGCAAGGACGGCATGCAGATACTTGCGGAGATCCGGAGGAGCCCTGCGCTGCGGCGCGTTCCCGTGATGATGCTCACAGCCAAGGGAAGCGAGATAGACAAGGTGACCGGGCTCGACGCGGGCGCGGACGACTACCTCGCCAAACCATTCGGGATGATGGAGCTGGTCTCGCGCGTCAAGGCGTTGCTGCGTCGGGCTCGCGCCGACGGCCCGTCGGGCGCAGGCGGGCTGCGCTGCGGAAGCGTGGTCCTCTATCCCGAGGCGCACAAGGTCACCGCAGGCGGCTTGCCCGTCGTGCTCACGCCGAAGGAGTTCGCCCTGTTGCAGGAACTCATGGAAAACCGCGGGCACGTGCTGACGCGCACGCAGCTTCTGGAAAGCGTGTGGGGATGGGACTTCGCCGGGAACACGCGCACGGTGGACGTGCACGTGCAGACCCTGCGCCAGAAGCTCGGCGAGGCGTCGGACGGATGCGGCTCGATTGTCGAGACCGTGCGGGGAGTCGGCTACATGATAGGCGCGTGAGGCATGGCACCCAGGCCTTCCAGGAAGCTGTCCACGACGCTTTTCGCCGCGATATTCGCTTGCTCCATGCTGGCGATAGCCTGCTTCACGTGCGCGTTCACGGCGTTCTTCTACTTCTCTCAGGAATCCGACGCCGAGCAGCGCCTGCTGTCCGTCGCCGAGGACGCCGCGGCGGCCATGCGCGGCGACGGCATCGAACAGGTCGTCGCCACGCTGGGGGCGCAGTTCGAGGACGGCGTCAGGTACACGCTTGTCGGCCCCGACGGGGATGTGCTGTTCGACAGCGAGGGCGACGTGACCGCCAACCATGCCGACAGGCCCGAGGTTTTGCAGGCACGGGAACGCGGGACGAGCTCGGTCGCCAGGCATTCCGAGACGCTTGGGACCGACGCCCTGTACGCCGCGGTCGACATGGGCGGCGGCAACGTGCTGAGGCTGTCCGAGCGCAGGGAGTCGTACTTCGCGAAGGCATCCTCCATCGCGCTCCCGCTGTTCGCGACCTTCTTGGTCGCGGGGGCGGTCTCGCTTGCGCTGTCGCGCCTGCTTACGAGGCGCATAGTGGCGCCCCTCGACGGGATCGACGTGTCGAGGCCGTTGGAACGCCGGACGTATGGCGAGATGGAGCCGCTTCTTCAGCGCATAAACGAGCAGCAACGGCAGCTGGTCGACCAGAACACCGAGCTGGCGCGGGCCGAGAACCTGCGCCGCGAGTTCTCGGCGAACGTCTCGCACGAGATGAAGACGCCGCTGCAGGTGATCTCGGGGTATGCGGAGCTTTTGAAGGGCGGGATGGTCGGCGAGGGCGACATGCGCAGGTTCGCGGGGATCATGGCCGAGGAGTCGGCCCGCATGGGCGCGCTGATCGACGACGTGCTGACGCTGTCGCGCATAGAGGACCCCCTGTTCGAGAACGCAGGCAAGGAAGGCCTGGAGCTGCTGGAGTTCGTGACCCAGACGGTGCAAAGGCTGCTTCCGCTCGCTGAGGGCAGGGGCGTCTTCCTGCGGGCGTTCGGGTCGAGCGTGGACGTGGTCGGCAACAGGCAGCTTCTGGGGCAGCTCGTGTCGAACCTCGTGTCGAACGCCATCCGGTACAGCGAACCGGGAGGCGAGGTCACCGTGGTCGTGGGCAAGACGCTCGTCTCCGAAGGCGCGTGCGACGCGCCCGAAGCCTTCGTCAAGGTGAAGGACGAGGGCTGCGGAATAGCCCTCGAGGAGCAGGAGAAGATATTCGAGCGGTTTTACCGCGTGGACAAGAGCCGGTCAAAGGAGAGCGGCGGGACAGGCCTGGGGCTTGCAATAGCAAAGCATGCCGCCAGCTTCCACGGCGCGAGCATAACCGTGGAAAGCGCGCTCGGCCAGGGATCGGTGTTCACGGTGCATTTCCCGCTCCGGTGACGGCTGGCCGTCCGTGGGCGCCGGGGCCGCGCGGTGCGGAACCGCGTGGGGCGGCCCGCAAGCCGTCGCGCCGATTCCCCGGCGAAGGGCTAGAATTGAGCGGAAAGGCAACGCGTACGCGAAGGAGCGCAGAGATGGCGGACAGGGACGAGAGGCGCGAGCAGGCGAGGAAGCACCTGGCGCTGATGAAGGGCGCGCTGGCAAGCGACGTCGAGAAGAGCGTCGAGGCGGCGGTCATATACGAGGACGGCGAAGGCCGCGAGCTCGAGCTGCCCGAGCCTCCCTTCGAGGACAGCTTCATGGCAAGCTACGTGGTGACCGACACCAACTACCGCAGCGACCCCGAGCCTCCCGCTCCCATGCTCACCATCGTCGACCCCGAGGTCAACAACTCTTGGAACACCCGTTGGGACTTCGGCCAGTGGGGCACGATGAACAAGTACGCCGAGACGGGCAAGGCCGCCGGCCTCATCGTCCTCTCCAACCTCACGTGGGGCTGCGCCATGGGCCTCATCGACCGTCAGGGCTTCCGTGCCAGCGCCCCGGCAATCGTCGTCGACCGCGTGACGGCCGATGCCGTCGAGGCCGCGGCCCTGGAGGGCAAGGAGGCCAACATGGGCCTCAAGGCCGAGTTCAAGGTCTGCGACAACTGGAACTTCCTGTACTTCCTGCCGGGCAAGAACTAC
>CBCTKQ010000171.1:0-3100 GCA_965147515.1 uncultured Eggerthellaceae bacterium
CTTCGCCAGCGCGGTGGCCACGAACCAGAACTGGTAGTGGCGCCGCAGGATGACGAGGACCTTGTCGCCCTTCCCTATCCCCAAAGACGCCAGGAAGTTCGCCGTCTTGTCCGACCACTTCTTCATGTCGGAGAAGGTGAAGACGTGCTCCTCGCCTTCGGGGTTGACCCACACCATGGCCTTGCGCGTGGGGTCTTCCACGGCGATGTCGTCCACCACGTCGTAGCCGAAGTTGTAGTCGTCCGGGACGTGCGGCTCGAACTTGACGAGAAGCCCGTTCTCGTCGTATTCCTCGTCAACGTATCTCAGGTTTATGTTTCTCATGACGCCAACCTATCTCGATCGATGCGCGCTCGGGCGCAGAAGCTTGCATTGGGGGTGGAACTTGTATGGCGCAGGCCGCATGTGGTCGGCTTGCGCCTAGATAATCGCTTCCCCGTGCGGCTTGATCACGATGGCGACGAAAGTGCAGGGCTCTCCGCCGGTGGCTATCATGCCATGGCCGCGTCCCGAGTCGTACATAAGAAGGTCGCCAGGCCCAAGCTCTTCTATGCGGTCTTCGTAGGCGAACCGCATGTGGCCCGACACTATGTAGTCGATTTCCTGCCCTGCATGGTACGAGAGGTGGATGGGGGCGTCCTGCTCCTCTTCGATGTAGGGGGCCGTCACGAGGAACGGCTCGGCGAGCTTGTGCCTGAAGTGGGGCGCCTTGTGCAGGTATTCGAAGCCTGCCCGGCGCCTTATGCACAGCCCGTCGCCCGCCTCGGTGAGGGAATAGCCCGTGAGGTGCGGGGTCTCGCCCGTCAGAAGCTCGATGACGTCGACCCCTAGGCGGTCGGCGCACTTGTAGAGGAACGTGAAGGACAGGTCCTGCTCCCCCGCCTCCTGGGCGGCGTACTCGGCCAGGCTTCTGCCTGTGGCGTCGGCCATCTCCTGCATCGTGATGTCCGAGTCCTCCCGAAGCGACCGGATGCGGTTCGCGACCTCCTTGATGTTAGGCTCCATCTATCCCCCTGTGCGCGCTGAGAACGTATAGCCTGTAATTCTAACCCTGTTTGTGTTTCATGCGTGTAAAGAAAGGGTATCAGGCGACGCGTTGCATGACGGCGCAGAAATGCGCGTCCGGGGCGCCTGGCTGGAGCGTCGGCTTGAAGAAGTCCTCGCCGAACACGGAAACGCGCCTGAAACGCGAGCCTGCATCGCTTTCAAGGAATCCCTTCACGGCGTCTTCGTCCTCTTCGCGCGTGACAGTGCATGTGGCATACAGCAGGAAGCCGCCCCGGCGCACGCCCGTTGCCGCCTGCGCGAGCAGCGCCGCGTCGCGCTCGGCGTCGCCGGCCACGACGTCGGGGGCGATGCGCCAGCGGATCTCGGGATGGCGGCGCAAGGTTCCAAGCCCCGAGCATGGCGCGTCCAGGAGCACGGCGTCGAACTCGCCGGGGACGGGAATCGGGCCTTCGCCCAGCTCGGCGCAGGCGACCTCGTCCACCGTCGCCCCGAAATGCGCCGCACGCCCCTTGAGCAGGTCGCACTTGAAGGGCACGTTGTCAACCGCCGCGTACCTGTCGGCCTGTCTTCCGAGCATACGGAAAATGCCGCCTTGCACCATGATCGTCTTCGTCCCGCGACCCGAGCAAAGCTCGAGCACCGACACGTCGTCGGAAGCGCCCTTCGGGACGGCTTCGGCCAGCTGCGAGACGTCGTCGACCACCCCTTCGGCCTTCGATGCCGCAACGATGGCGCAAAGGGACGCCACGGCCTGGGCCGAAGCATCGGACACCAACGCCCGGCCATCAGCCAGGGCGTCGGCGACGCCGGGTTGCATCAGGTCGCGCCTGTCCTTCAGCAGAAGGCATCCGGAAAGCGGCACTCCGCAAAGGGACGGCACCTCCGTCGCGCTGCCATTCGCGGACAGCGCATCGGCAAGCCGCCCCTCTTTTGACTCGATCGGGTTCTCGTAAAGGAACACGGGGGCCGGGTCGTTGGAAGCCTGCTCGAAGGTGGCCGCCTGGGCACGGCCCAGGTCGCGCGCCAGAAGCTCGGTAAGCCACAGGGGAAAGCCCTGCTGCAACGAAAGAGCTGCAAGGTCGTGTGCGGGATCTCCGAATGGGAACGAGCCGCGGCAAGCAACCACCTTGCGCAGCACGGCATTGGCGACGCCTGCGGCCTTCGGGGCCACGCTGCGCACCAGCTCGACCCCTTGGTCGACGACGACGTGCGCGTCCTTCCCAAGGTATATGGCCTCGTAGGCGGAAATGCGCAAGGCGCGGCGCACGTCTGGCTTCACGTCGCGCGGCGACCTCATGCATCGGTCCAGCACGGCGTCGAGCGAACCGCGCATGGAAACGACGCCGAGCACGAGCCTGGTCGCGAAGGCGCGGTCTTCGGACGAAAGGTCGGCCTTGTCGATGGTGGCGGCTATGACCTCCTGTGCGAACGCCTTGCGGCGGTCGATGCGGTCCAGCGCCTCGTAGGCCGTACGCCTGGCAGGGCTCAGCCTATGTCGCGCACCTCGTCCAGTGCGCCCTTCGCTCAAGGCCTGCCCCAGACGGGTTCGCCTTCGGGCCTGAATCCTGCAAGGAAGGCCTTCGCGTCCATGGAACCCTTGCCTGCAGGCTTTAGGGCAAGCACCTCCAAGACGCCGTCGGAGCATCCCAGGAAAAGCCTGCCTCCGTCGGTGCGGATGCGTCCCTCTGCTACGTTGGCCTCGGAGGCAGGCGCGGCCTTCTCGACGGCGACAAGCCTGCCCGCAAGGCAGGCCTTCGAGGGATGGGCGTCCGATGCGGCACGCACCCGGCGCACGTTCGCCTCTACTCCCAGCAAGGGATCGATGTCCAGCTCGCCCTTCTCGATCTTGTTCGCATAGGTGGCGCCCGATCCGTCCTGAGGCGTCCAGGCCACCGACCCCTGCTCGATCTGCTGCAACGCCACCAAAAGCGCGGCAGCCCCGAGCTCGGCAAGCTCGTCGGAAAGCTGCGAGGCGTCCATGTCACCGGCCGGTATCTCGCGCCGCACGCACCAGTCTCCCGTGTCCAGCCCCTTCTCCATGCGCATTATGCACACGCCCACCGACTCGTCGCCCGCGAGGATGGCGCGCTCG
>CBCTKQ010000172.1:0-3099 GCA_965147515.1 uncultured Eggerthellaceae bacterium
CTGCGCGGACGCCCCAGCGGTTCTCCTTCGCCCTCCAAGGAACTCTCGGCGTACCCAAGTACGCCTTCGGTTCCTTTCGCGCGAACTAGAACCACTGTAGGCGCCGCTCGCTCGCTTTTGCCAACGTCTGAAATCTCTCAATCAATATTTAAAAGAAAGAGGCCTATGTAGCTGGCCTCGTCTCGATGCATTATTTGGTAATTGAGCGAGCGACGCATCCAGGGGTTCAGATTCGGGCGAAAGCCCGACGACGCGTACTTAGGTACGCGAGGAGGGCTTGGAGGTCGAAGATGAACCGCTGGGGCGCCGCGCAGCGTCAGGCAATACTTCGTCCGTCAAGGACGAAGTATTAATCAACGTCTTCGAAGTCGTCCTCGACGTCGCCGAAGCCCGAAAGGTCCTTCTCGATGCCGGGGGCCAGCGGCGACACGGGCGCGGCCGTGACCTGCTCTGCGGCCTCGGCAGGCAGGTAGTCCATGGACACGTCCTCTTCGTAGACGACGTCCACCTGGCCGGCGTCGCGGCCGATTCCCGGAATGGAGTCGATGTCGTCGTCGTAGCCGAGCTCGTTGAGCTTGCGTGACGCGTCCTCGATGAAGTCGCGCAGCAGGTCGGCGTATCCCTCGCGGGTTTCCTCGCGGTCGTCCTCGAGCTTGTGGATGTCATCCACCACGCCCTGCTTGTCGGCGTTGGCGCGGTTGATGATGCGGTCGGCCTCCTCGCGGGCGTCCTGCATGGTTTCGGACGCCTGCGCGTTCGCCTTCACGATGATCTCGTCGGCGGAACGCTGGGCGATGATGAGCGCCTGGGATATGGCGTTGTCGTTGGCCTTCTTGTCGGAGAGCTGCTCCTCGAGGTCCTTGATGATGGCGTCCTTCTCGGCTATGAGCGCGGCCATGTCGCCGTCGGCGATCTCGGTCACGTCGATGCCGGTGGTGTCGGCGGAAATGACCGTGGTCTCCTCGACGGACGCCGTGTCCTCGGCGGCCTCGCGGGCCTGCATCAACTCGTTCTGCAGCTGCGCGATCTGGTCGTTCAGGAAGTCGATCTCGTCGGCCACGTGCTCCAGGAATACGTCGACCTCGTCGACGTCGTAGCCCTTGCGGTCGATCGCGAAGCTCTGATTGTGGATATCCTGCGAGGTGATGGCCATTTTACAATCCCTTCGAATAGGTTCGAGGCGTAGCTGATTCGCCCTTACACTTTATCAGAAAATGACAAACAGAATCCTTACAACTAGCTGGAGCGCCAGTATCGCGACTATGGGCGAGACGTCCACCATCCCGCCGATGGGAGGGATGAAGCGCCTGAACAGGTCGAGGTAGGGGTCGCACAGCTTCGCAAGCACGTTGTCGATGTCGGCCAGCAGTCCGCGCTTGGTGGGAATCCACGACATCAGCACGTACACGAAGATAAGCAGCGTGTAAACGTCGACCAGCCTGACCAGTATTCCGAGGAACATCTGCATCTAGGAACTGCCTCCAAGTTCGATCGAGCGGCGTATGGCCGCCTGGACGCCGGATTCGAACACTTCCTTGAAGCCGGCCTCGTCCATCGCCGCCAAGGCGGCAAGCGTCGTGCCCTTTGGCGAGCACACCGATATGCGCATCTCCTCGGGGGTGGAGCCCTGCGCCTTCATGGCGGCGTACGTGCCGCCCACGGTTTCCAGGGCCAGGCTTTCGGCCAGGCCTGCGTCCAGCCCGGCGCGCACGCCGGCGTCCCGCAACGCCTCCACCATGTATGCCACGTACGCGGGGCCGCTTCCGCTTATCGCGCCCACGGCGTCTATCTGGTCCTCGGGGACGATGCGCGACATGCCAAGGGCGTCGAACAGGTCGTTCACGAGCCGCACGTCTTCCTCGCCTGCGTTCCTGCCGCCGGCGACGACGGACGCGCCCATCCCGACCTGCAGAGGCATGTTGGGCATCACGCGCACCACGCGGGCGGCGTGCCCGAGCGCGGCCTCGTAACGCGAAGTGGGGATTCCGGCCGCAATGGTGACGACCAGCGGAAGGTCGGCGCCGCAAGCGTCGGCCAGCCCTTCCAGGACGTCGTCCATGACCTGCGGCTTCACGGCCAGCACAACCATGTCGAACGGGCCGAGCCCGCGAAGCTGCGACACGTCGGCAACCGTTGCCACACCGTACGTTCCCTCGACTTCGGCGCGATGTTCCCCGCGCGGGGACACGACGACGAAGCTGGATGCATGCAAGGCGTCGGCAGGAGCCTTGGAAGAGCGCAGCCATCCGTCGAGGACGGCGCCTCCCATCTTCCCGCACCCGACGAGCACGATGCGCATCGGCTGGGTCATGCTAGGCGATTCCCATCTTCTTCAGGTCGTTGCGCTCGTTGTCGTCGAGGCCAACGCTGCGGCAGATGGCGAACACGCCGTTCCCGACGCTCTCGACGCTGGCGTCAAGGGCGCTTGCCGCCCCGAACGAGAAGTCGAGGATGCGCTTCATCAGGTCGCGGTCGGTGTTGGCGAAGCACAGGATGGCCACGTCGTTCGCCTTCAGCACGCTGGTGACCGACTCGGCGTCGTCGTACTTAGTGGGCTTGATGACCTGCAGCTGACGCATGCCGGGCATGCTCAGCTGCATGGAGTTGCGGATGATGTCGGACGAGCCGCGGGACGTCGCGCGGGAGCTGCTGGAGAACAGCGAATCGAGGCCTTCGGCGCGCCGGCTGTTCGTCGCGGCCGATGCGGCGGCCGTGCCTTCGGCGGTCATCGACGGCGGAAGCGACGAGTCGACCATGGTGCGGCCGTAAGAGCGCACCGAGGACGTCCTTCCGGTGGACCCCAGCGAGCTTCCCCCGTCGCGGTGCGAGAAGCTGCCGCGGGCGCTTTCGCGGGCGTCGCCCATGGACACCAGGCGAGGAAGCCCCGCCTCGCCGCGGCCGCGCGTGGTCACGGGGTTGCGGTCCATATAGGGGTCGTATTCCTCTTCGTAGTCGTCGGAGTACTCGTCGTACTCGTCGTACTCGTCGTAGTCGTCGTATTCCTCGTCGTAGCCGTCGGCTGCGTCGTTGCGCGCGCCTCCGATTCCGAACCGGGATTTGATGTCTCCGAAGAGGCTTCCGTTTGCCATGGGTGCTCCC
>CBCTKQ010000173.1:0-3093 GCA_965147515.1 uncultured Eggerthellaceae bacterium
CACTCGCCGATGCAGATGGTGGACACGTCGCACTTGATGAAGTTCATGGTGTCCAGGATGCCCAGGCCCGCAGTGACCGAGCCGCCGGGCGAGTTGATGTACAGCGATATGTCCTTCTCGGGGTCGGTGGCCTCCAGATGCAGAAGCTGGGCCACCACCGAGTTGGCCACGTTGTCGTCGATCTGCTCGCCAAGGAACACGATGCGGTCGTTCAGCAGCCTGGAGTAGATGTCGTAGCTTCGCTCGCCACGCGGCGACTGCTCGATGACGTAGGGAATCAGCGCCCCGGACGGCCTTGCGATGCTGCGGTCTGCTCTTTCAAGGTTCATGTTTTCTCACTCTCGCTTTCGTAGATTTCTTTTCTCGAAAGCAATTATATTCGCTGGAGCTGCGCAGGTGTGCGGCTACTCCGATTCTTCATCTTTGTTGCGCGCGGCGAAGTCGACCTCGGTGACCTTCGCCTTGTCCATGACGTCCTCCATGGCCTTGCGGCGCTGGATTCCTTCTCGGATGAGGTACAGGCGGCCGCTCTTGCGCCACTCGGCCTCGGTCTTCGCCGGGTCCTCGACGCCGGCGCGTTCGAACTCGAGCGTCACCTCCTCGTCGGTGACGTCGATGCCGAACTTGCGCGCCCACGCGTCCAGCGCCAGCTGCTGCTTGGCCTCGTCGGAGGCCTGCATCTTGATGTCCTGCTTGAACTGGTCGCTGTCGATGCCGCGGGCGGCCAGGTACGAGTCGAAGCTCATGCCCTGCTGCTGCAGCTGCGAGAAGAAGTCCTGCAGAAGCTCGGACTCGGCCTCTTCGGCCATGTCGTCGGGAACCTCGTCGGTCACGCGGTCGACCAGCTTGGTCGAGCACGCCGTCTCCTTCAGGCGCGGGATCATGGACGTCTTCTGCTCGGTGATGCTGTCGGCCACCTCCTTGCGAAGGTCGGCGACGGTGTCGTAGCCCAGCTTCTCCTTGACCAGCTCGTCGGTGAGCTCGGGCACCTCCTTCTCCTTCACCACCGTGACCTTGACGTCGAAGGACACCTTCTGTCCGGCGAGGTCGGAGAACAGCACGGACGACTCGTCGGCGGGGATGTCCAGCTCGAAGGCCTTCTGGTCGCCCTTCTTCATGCCGAACAGCTGCTCGTCGAAGGCCTCGGAGAAAAGGCCGCCGCCGGGCACGAAGAAGCGCGAGTCGGTGGTGAGCGAGGACACCTCGGAGCCGTCGGCCTTGGTGGCCTTCATCTCGATGTCGGCGTAGTTGTCGGCGGAAAGCGCCACGTCGGAGGGCGCGTTCTCGTAGGTTTCGAAGTGGCGGGTAAGCGCCTTCACCTGGTCTTCGATCTCGGCTTCGGTGGCCTCCTTCATGGGAAGTTCGACCTCGACCGGCTCGTAGCTTTCCAGCTCGATCTCGGGCTTGGCGCCCACGGTGAACTCGAAGACGAAGTCGGACCCGGGCTCCACCGGGGCCGGATCGCCGAAGTCGGGGGACCCCACCGGGAACAGGCGCTCCTGCTCGACCACGGCGGGGTATGCGTCGTTCACGACGTCCTCGGTCGCCTGCGCAAGCACGGCATCGCGCCCGATGGCGTTGTCGATGACGGCGCGCGGGGCCTTGCCCTTGCGGAATCCCGGGAAGTTGTACTTCCCCGCCAGCTCCCTGTAAACCCTGTTCAGCTTGTCGTCCACCTGCTTCGCAGGCACGGTGACGACCACCTTGGTCTTGTTGTTGTCAAGCTTCTCTACTTTGGCTTCCACGCAGGTTCCTTCTTCCCGTGACAGGCTAATTTCAGATGGTGCAGTATGGTATCATAATGGCCGTCTTTCGCCCCTTTGAGGCGAGGATATTAATCATGTGCGGGCGTGGCGGAATTGGCAGACGCGCCAGATTTAGGTTCTGGTGGGGAAACCTGTGAAGGTTCAAATCCTTTCGCCCGCACCACGCAACTCGTAAGGGGATGTTCCGAACATGGCAATGCCCAAGGTTTTCCGCAAGTACACAGAAGTCAGCCTGATCAAACGGATCCTCGTAGGGCTGGTCATCGGCGTCATACTGGCGCTTCTGATCCCGGCCAGCAGCGAGGGCGCGCTGGCCGTGGCCGGAAGCATCATCGCGCTATGCGGCACCATCTTCGTGAACGCCTTGAAGGCCGTGGCGCCCATCCTGGTGTTCTTCCTGGTCATCAGCGCGCTTGAGAACGCCAAGGCCGCCAAGGGCATGAAGGTGGTCATCCTGCTTTACGTCATAAGCACGCTGGTCGCGGCCATCGTCGCCGTCATAGGGTCGTTCCTCTTCCCCCTCGACCTCACGCTGATCCCCTCCCCCGAGGAGCAGTCGTCGCCGTCGGGCATCGGCGAGGTTCTCGAGACGCTCATCATGAACATCGTATCCAACCCGGTGGGCGCGCTGACCGACGCCAACTACATCGGCATCCTTGCATGGGCTGTGCTCCTTGGCATCGCGATGCGCAAGGCGCCCGAAGGCGTCAAGCAGGTGTTCACGTCGGTGTCCGACGCCATCACCACTATCGTGCGCTGGATCATCAACCTGGCCCCGTTCGGCATCATGGGCCTGGTCTACACCTCCGTGTCCGAGACAGGGCTGGAGATATTCACCGAGTACGGGCAGGTCATCCTGCTGCTGGTCGCCTGCATGCTGGTCATCGCGTTGGGCACCAACCCGCTCATGGTGTTCATCTGCACCAGGCGCAACCCTTACCCGCTGGTTCTGCGCTGCCTGAAGGACTCGGGGCTCACGGCGTTCTTCACTCGCTCGTCGGCCGCCAACATCCCCGTCAACATGGAGCTCTGCCGAAAGCTCGGGCTCGACAAGGACAACTATTCCGTGTCCATCCCGCTGGGCGCCACCATCAACATGGCGGGCGCAGCGGTCACCATCACCGTCATGACCATGTGCGCGTGCCACACGCTTGGCATCACGGTCGACCCCGTGACGGCCGTCATCCTGTCCGTGCTGGCCGCAGTCAGCGCCTGCGGGGCCTCCGGCGTGGCCGGCGGCTCGCTGCTGCTCATCCCGCTGGCGTGTTCGCTGTTCGGAATCAGCAACGACATCGCGATGCAGGTCGTGGGCATCGGCTTCATCATC
>CBCTKQ010000174.1:0-3046 GCA_965147515.1 uncultured Eggerthellaceae bacterium
GAAGGGATATTCATGCGTACTTTGGTCACACTGGCGTGCACTGATTGCAAGCGCCGCAACTACACGACCAAAAAGAACAAGCAGAACAACCCCGATCGCATCGAGCTGAAGAAGTATTGCAAGTGGTGCCAGCATCACACCTTGCACCGCGAGACGCGATAGCAGGTTAGCAGTTAGATATACAGGCCAGTAGTTCAATTGGTAGAGCGTCGGTCTCCAAAACCGAAAGTTGAGGGTTCGAGTCCTTCCTGGCCTGCCAGCTTGTTTGTTCGAGCAGCCGAAGTCGGGCTGCTTGTTTGGCGTTAGAAGTAGGGAGGCATGGCTTCCCATGTTTGCTGAGTAGTGGAAATAGCATCAGAAGGAACTATTACCGATGGCGAAGAAATCGAAGACTCAGAGGGCGAAGGCCTCGGCGGCCCGCCAGGCCCGAAAGGCCGAGCGCGAGCAGGCGGAGGAACTCGTCGAGCAAGGGGAGTCCCCGAAGGCTGACGAGTCTGCAAAGCAGGCCTCCGAAGAGCCCAAGCGCTCCCTCCTCAAGAAGCGCGACGATTCCAAGGCGGCCGATGCAAAGGAATCCTCCGAGTCCAAGAAGGCTTCGAAGAAGGCCGAGGACTCGAAGCCCAAGAAGAAGCGCTTCCAGTTCCTTCGCGACGTGCGCGCCGAGATGAAGCGCGTCACCTGGCCGACCAGGGTCGACGTCCTTCGCTGGAGCGGCGTCGTCGTGGCGGCATTGGTGTTCTTCGGCGTTTTCACGGCAATACTCGACAATCTCATCGTCACGCCGCTGCTCGTGCTGATCTCGGGTGCCGACCCGTCGTCCATCGACTGGTTCAGCGCCTTCAGCTACCAGGAGACCTCCGTCTCCACCGACGGAAGCGGCATGGACATGTCGAGCTCCGACGCCTCCAGCGCAGCCGACGCTTCGTCTGCAGCCACCGACGGCTCCACAGGCTCCGAAGGCGCGCAGGATGCAGGCTCGACCGAGGCGACTACGGAGGGCTAGGCATGTCTAAGAAGTGGTACGTTCTGCACACCTATTCAGGCTACGAGAACAAAGTCAAGGCAAACCTTGAGACCCGCATCGAGACCATGGGGCTCGAGAACAACGTGTTCAAGATCGAGATCCCCACAGAGACCGTCACCGAAATCAAGGACGGCGGAAAGCGCGTCGACAGCGAGAAGAAGGTTTTCCCTGGGTATGTTCTCGTCCGCATGGAGATGGATGACCGCAGCTGGGCTGCGGTTCGCAACACTCCTGGTGTCACCGGCTTCGTCGGAAGCCAGGGAAAGCCGTCTCCTCTCACCCGCGACGAGTACAACAAGATAATGAAGCGCACCAGCGTCGAGGCCCCCAAGAAGACTTCGACCGACATGGAGGTCGGGCAGGCCGTCCATGTCACCAACGGACCGCTGAAGGACTTCGACGGACTCGTGTCCGAGGTCATGCCCGAGGCCGGCAAGGTAAGGGTCATGATCTCCATCTTCGGCCGCGAGACCCCGGTCGAGCTTCTGTTCGAGCAGGTGGAGAAGATCTAGCGAAGACATTCCATTGGCTGATGGACTCAAGCGTCTGTGCCCGAGTGGACCGGGGCTTCTCGCAGATGCGATTGGTTCAAAGGCATTCGAAATGCAACACGAATTGATTCGACATTAGAGAGGTACCCAAAATGGCTGACAAGAACGTAACCGGTTTCATCAAGCTTCAAATCCCCGCAGGCGGCGCAAACCCTGCGCCTCCCGTAGGCCCCGCGCTTGGCGCCCAGGGCGTCAACATCATGCAGTTCTGCCAGGCGTTCAACGCCCAGACGCAGGACCAGTCGGGAACCATCATCCCGGTCGAGATCACCGTCTACGAGGACAAGACGTTCTCGTTCGTGTGCAAGACGCCCCCTGCTGCCGTCCTGATCAAGGAGAAGTTGGGAATCCAGAGCGGTGCGGGCATTCCGCAGCTGCAGACGGTGGGGACCCTGTCCGACGCACAGCTCACCGAGATCGCCGAGATCAAGATGCCCGACCTCAACGCAAACGACATCGACGCCGCGAAGGAGATCATCGCCGGCACCGCGCGTTCCATGGGCGTTCGCATCGAGGGCCGCGAGCTGAAGAAGAAGTACGAGGTGACCCGCAAGCTCGCCGCGCTTCTGAAGGGTGAGACCATCGACGAGGAAGGCGGCGCTGCAGCCGAAACCGAGTAGGCGGACGTTCGCAGGCTCCTTTGCATAGGTTGCGTTCGGCAAGGCGCGAACCGCATTGCCGTCAACATGGAAAGTGGAAGAATCGGCCAGATTCGCCAACACCACGAAAGGAAGATGAAGAATGGCAAAGCATGGAAAGAAGTACCGCGCAGCGGAAGAGCTCGTTCCTGAGGGAGCGGTCTCGCCCATCGCTGCGATGAAGGCCCTGAAGGGCATGGACACCGCAACGTTCGACGAGACGGTCACGGGCGATTTCCGCCTCGGAATCGACACGCGTCAGGCCGACCAGCAGCTTAGGGGAACCGTCAGCCTCCCCAACGGCTCCGGCCAGGTCGTGCGCGTTGCAGTGTTCGCCGAAGGCGAGGCCGCGAAGGCGGCCGAGGAGGCCGGCGCCGACATCGTGGGAACCGACGAGCTCACCGAGCAGATCAACCGCGGCGAGTTCAACTTCGACGCCGCCGTCGCCACCCCTGACCAGATGGGCAAGGTCGGACGCCTCGGCAAGGTCCTCGGCCCCCGTGGCCTCATGCCGAACCCCAAGCTCGGCACCGTGACGAACGACGTCGCGAAGGCCATTGCCGAACTGAAGGGCGGCCGCGTCGAGTACCGCGCCGACCGTTACGGCATCTGCCACGTCACGCTCGGCAAGAAGAGCTTCACCCCCGAGGCCCTGGCCGAGAACTATGGCGCGGTCTACGACGAGATCCTTCGCATGAAGCCCGCTTCGTCGAAGGGCAAGTACGTCAAGTCGATCACGGTATCGGCCACCATGAGCCCCGGCGTCGAGGTCGACCCCACGGTGCAGCGCGCCTACACCTCCGAGGTCGCCGACGACTAGATGCAGGTAGAAT
>CBCTKQ010000175.1:0-2952 GCA_965147515.1 uncultured Eggerthellaceae bacterium
GCTTCGATACTGAGGCGTGCGCATGCCAGGCTCGACGCCGAGGCCAAGGAAGCCGAACGGCTCGAAGGCATATATGCGTTCCAGGCCGAGCTGGCTGCGGATGCGGGGGCGAAGTGCGTCGTCGGGCTGGACGAAGTGGGGCGCGGGCCTTTGGCGGGCCCCTTGGCGGTCGGTGCCGTGGTGCTTCCAGGCGAACCCATGGTTGCTGGGCTCAACGACTCCAAGCAGGTCAGGGAATGCGACAGGGAAGCCATCGCCTTGCAGGTGAAGAAGGTCGCCCTGGCCTGGAGCGTCCAGTACGTGCAGCCCTCCGAGATAGACGATGCGGGCATAATGAAGTCGCTCAGGAGGGCGTTCCTGTCTGCAGTCGCCGACGTGGAGCGACAGGGATGCAAGGTTGACTTGGTGCTTCTGGACGGCAACCCCATGCACATCGACCCGCGTGAGGTAAACGTGGTGAAGGGCGACTCGAAATGCGCATCCATCGCTGCGGCGTCCATCCTGGCGAAGGTGGAGCGCGACGCGCTGATGGACAGGCTCGACGCGGAATACCCCGGATACGGCTTCGCAAGCAACAAGGGGTACGGCACCAAGGCCCATCGCGACGCTATCCACAGCCTGGGCCTCAGCGAAATCCACCGCCGCGCATACTGCGGCGAGTTCCTGCAGGAATCCCTTTTCTGACATACGGTCCTTAGCGTGCAGCCTGCTTTCCTGCACGAATTCAGGCGCGTGCGACTTTTCCCGCTGCACTGCATTAGATGCATGCATGTCCCATGGGCGTTTCCCACCCGCTTCCGCATCGTTCCATGCAAGCCTTCTGCCGGTTTCGCGGGCAATCCGTTTCCGTCGCATGACGGCTTGCGGCCCCGTCTTCCGTAACCGCCGTTTCGAACGGCGCCTCTAGTCTTGTTCCTAGCGACGAAAGGAGGCGCCATGGGCGCAACTGCAACGATGGAGGCCCCTGCCACCACGACGGCGACGGTCAAGCCGAAGACCAGGCAGGGGGACAAGAACAAGAACCTAGGGCGGAAGGGCGAGGAGGCCGCGGCAAGGTATCTCGAACAGAGGGGATACGAGATCCTGGAGCGCAACTGGACGTGCTTCGCAGGGGAGGCCGACATCATCGCGCGGGACGAGGAATGGCTCGTCTTCGTCGAGGTCAAGACGCGCAGGAACACCGACAAGGGGTTCCCGTCCGATGCGGTCGATGCAAGGAAGCGGGAGAAGTACGAGAAGATCGCGCTCGCCTATGCTGCAACGTATTCCGGGACCGAGGTCCCTGTCAGGTTCGACGTGGTGTCCATAGTGGCGATCGGCAACGGAAAGGCGATGATCCGCCACCACATGAACGCCTTCACGAGGTAGAGAGGTGGGCGGGCAATGCTGTTCGATAGGTGCATCGCTGCATGGCGTGGAGGCGGTTCCGGTGATGGTGGAGGTGGTCGTCGGCCCCGGGCTGCCCGGCATGTCCATAGTCGGCATGGCAGACGCGGCCGTGCAGGAGGCGAAGGAGCGCGTCAGGGCCGCGCTGAAGTCCTCGGGGTTCGCGATGCCGGCCGAGAAGGTGGTCGTGAACCTGGCGCCTGGAGACCTGAGGAAGACCGGTTCGGGGTTCGACCTGCCCATCGCCCTGGGAATTCTTTGCGCCACGGGGCAGCTTCCGAAGGAGATGCTTCGCAACAGGCTGTTCGCCGGGGAGCTGTCCCTGGATGGGAGCGTGCGCGAGGCTGCGGGGAGTTTGGCCTGCTGCGTCTGCGCGTCGAAGATGGGGTTCGGGTACGTGGGTGCCTCGAGGCGGCGCGTGCCCATGGATGGCGTGGAGCAGCTGGAGGTGCGTCATCTCGCCGAGCTTCGCGCCGAAGGCGGAATAAGGGAGCTTCGGGAAGGCGCGGCGCACACGCCGCATGAGGCGTCGGAATGCCTGGACTACGGCGACGTGTGCGGGCACGAGGCGGCCAAGAGGGCGCTTCAGGTGGCCGCGGCCGGAACCCATTGCCTGCTCATGGTGGGTCCGCCTGGGTCGGGGAAGACCATGCTCGCTTCCAGGCTCCCAGGTATACTCCCTCCGCTTACCGAACAGGAGAGGCTGGAGGCCGCGGTAGTGCACTCGGTTGCAGGCGAGGACGTCGAAGGCGTGCTTTCGGGACGCAGGCCGTTCAGGAGCCCTCACCACACGTCCACATTGGCCGGGCTTCTCGGAGGCGGCAACCCTCCAAGGCCCGGCGAGGTGTCGCTTGCGCACAGGGGAGTGCTTTTCCTCGACGAGCTGGCCGAGTTCAGGCCCAGCGTGCTGCAGGGGCTGAGGCAGCCCGTCGAAGAGGGTTCCATATGCATAACAAGGGCCGCAGGGAAGGTGCGCATGCCTTCGGACTTCATGCTCGTCGCGTCGACCAACCCGTGCCCTTGCGGTTACTACGGCGACCCCGAGCGCGAATGCACATGCGACTCGGGGGTGGTGCGCAGGTACCAGGGCAGGATAGGCGGCCCTTTGATGGACAGGTTCCGAATGCAGCTGGACGTGCAGAGGATCCCTCCACGCGAAGTGCTTTCCGGCGGAGGAGGGACCGGATCCGCAGCGCTTCAGGAAGGCGTGCTCAGGGCTCGCGAGTTCGCGTCGTGGCGCCATGCCCGGCTGGCGGGCGTCGAAGGGGTCGACGGCCGACCCGAGGCAGGGCCTGCCGAGGAGATGGAGTCGTGCCGGCTGGACCGCAACGCGAGGATGTTCGCCGAGGCGATGGCCACCGACGGTTCGCTCAGCGGCAGGGCGCTGGTCGGGTCTGTGCGCGTCGCGCGGACTATAGCCGACATGGAAGAGAGCGAAGACGTGCTTCCAGAGCACCTCGCGGAGGCCTTCGGCTACAGGCTGAGCGAGGGGATGGGAGGCCTGTGATGGGCGTACAGGCGAAGGTCGAAGGGCCGCGGTATGTCATCGACCAGGGCTCGGAGGCG
>CBCTKQ010000176.1:0-2929 GCA_965147515.1 uncultured Eggerthellaceae bacterium
CGACTCCATAAGCGCGGCCATAGGGCACGCCTACCTGCGCACGAAGCTCGCCGAGCGCGACGGCAACCCCGAGGGGTTGGTGTTCGTTCCCGGACGCCTGGGCCCGCTGCCTCCCGAGAGCCAGTGGATCCTTGAGAAGAACGGCATGGAGGCCCCCAAGCTGGTAGACCATGTCAACGTGCGCGTGAAGGACATCATGACGAGGAACCCCGTCACCGTCAGCGAAGACGACACCATGCTGAAGGCGGGGCGGCTGCTGAGGAAGCACAACGTCCGTTCGCTGGTCGTCGAAGACGACGACGGCAAATTCCTGGGCCTCATCTCCACGCGCCACGTCGCCGAGCGCTACATCTCTGCAACCGACAAGCTCGACGAGGAGGCGGATGCGTCTTCGATGGCCGTCGCTTCCTCGCTAATCGATTCGCTAACGCAGAAGGTGTCCGAACTCATGGCCAGAAACGTGCTGGTGCTCGAAGAGGAAGAGCTGGTCAAAGACGCCGCCGCCGAGCTCATGGCAAGCGAGCTTCGCGAAGGTATCGTGCTTGACGAGGCCGGCAAGGCCATAGGGATCGTCACGCGTTCCGATGTCACCAAGCCGCCCAAGCGCAAGGTCATCCTCGTGGACCACAACGAGAGCAGGCAGGCGGTCAAGGGGGTCGAGAACGCCGACGTGCTGGAAATCATCGACCATCACCGCGTCGCCGACGTGTCCACGGCCAAGCCCATCCGGTTCCTCAACCTGCCGTGGGGGTCCACGGCCACGATCGTGACCTACGAGCTGCGCAAGGAAGGCTTCGAGATCCCGTCCGGGATAGCAGAGGTGCTTCTTTCCGCGATCATGACCGACACCGTCATATTGAAGTCGCCCACGGCGACCGAAATCGACCGCGACAACGCCGAGTTCCTCTGCGACCTTCTGGGAGTCGACATGCGCGAGTTCGGCCTGCAGGTGTTCCGCGCCCGCGGAGGCGAGGAGGACATGCCGGTCGAGAAGTTCGTCGGAGCCGATTCGAAGGAATTCATCCTGGACGAGGGTGTCGTCCTTATCGCGCAGCACGAGACCGTCGACCTGGAGGCCGCGCTTTCGCGCGAGTCCGAGGTGCGCGAGCACATGAGGAAGCTGCGGGACGGCAACAACTACGTGTTCGTGCTTCTGCTGGTCACCGACATCCTGGCCGAAGGCAGCCAGTTCCTGTTGGAGGGCAACCCCAAGGTCGTCGAGCAGGCCTTCGGGATAGAATGCAACCCGCAGGGCGGCAACTGGATGCCTGGCATCCTTTCGCGCAAGAAGCAGGTGGCGGCCAGAATCCTTGCGTAACGCGCTGGGCCGGCGTCTGGAGAGGTTTCGCTCGACGCGTCGTCGCCTCGAACTAACTCGGAAGGGGCGGAATGCCCCGCGGCGAATCCGCTTGCGAGGCTGCGGTGCGGGTTTTGGCGGAGACGGGGTTCGAGGACTGTCTGAGGCGCCGCTAGGCGGCGCCGAGTTCCGCAGAACCTCCGTCAAAACCCGCACCGTGGGAGCCGAGCCCTGCGGAGAGCGCGGAGCACTCCGCACCTTCCGAGTGGATTTCTCGGCTCCTTTGGCTTACCTCGCCTCCACCTCTCCAGACGCCGGCCCAGCTGACACGCCCTTGGTTTTCCAAATTCGCAAACCGTTCGCCAGAAGGGATAGGCACGCCCGGCTCCGTGGCGTTTGACAAGCTGGTGTTGCTTCCATAACATATCGCTTCGCGTCCCGTCAGGAGGGGACGCTTCTTGTTGTTTGCTTCCGTACATATCGGCAAACAACAGGAACGAGTAGGGCAGTAAGAAGGAGTCACATGCCAACAATCAACCAACTGGTCCGCAAGGGCCGCCAGAAGCAGGAAGACAAGAAGAAGACGCCTGCTCTGAAGGGGAACCCGCAGAAGCGCGGCGTCTGCACGCGCGTCTACACCACCACCCCCAAGAAGCCGAACTCGGCGCTGCGCAAGGTATGCCGCGTGCGCCTGGTCAACGGCATGGAAGTCACGGCCTACATCCCCGGCATCGGCCACAACCTGCAGGAGCACTCGATGGTGCTCATCCGCGGCGGCCGCGTCAAGGACCTGCCTGGCGTCCGTTACAAGGTCATCCGCGGCGCCCTCGACTGCGCACCCGTGGACAACCGCATGCAGGCGCGCAGCCGCTATGGAGCCAAGCGCCCCAAGTAAACAGACAGTAAGCCGCGCGGGCGGGCATGTGGCAACAAGCCGCATCGAATCCGCCTAATGGTCGCATCTAGCTGACGGATACGGCCCGAAGCGCGCAGAGAAGAAGGAGAACCCTCATGCCACGCAGAGCAGCAGCAGGGCGCAGGCCGGTAATGCCTGACGCCAAGTACAACAACCGTCTCGTCACCCAGCTCATCAACAAGATCATGCTGGACGGCAAGAAGTCCCTCGCCGAGCGCATCGTCTACGGCGCGTTCGACATAGTCGAGAAGAAGACCAACGAAGACCCGCTGTCCGTCTTCAAGAAGGCCATGGACAACGTTCGCCCCACGCTTGAGTGCAAGCCCAAGCGCGTCGGCGGCGCAACCTACCAGGTGCCCATGGAGGTCAACTCCCGCCGCGCCACCACGCTGGCAATCCGCTGGATCGTCGACTACTCGCGCAGCCGCCGCGAGCACACGATGGCCGAGCGCCTCGCCAACGAGATCATGGACGCGTCCGAGAACACGGGCGCTGCCGTGAAGAAGCGCGAAGATATGTACAAGATGGCCGAGGCCAACCGTGCCTTCTCGCACTACCGCTTCTAAGGCAGGTGCGGAAAATGGCTAAATTCGACCTGAAAGACACGCGCAACTTCGGCATCATGGCCCACATCGATGCCGGCAAGACCACCACTACCGAGCGCATCCTCTACTACACGGGCAAGACCCACAAGATCGGCGAGGTGCACGACGGCG
>CBCTKQ010000177.1:0-2915 GCA_965147515.1 uncultured Eggerthellaceae bacterium
GTTTTTCGTTCATTTGGAACAGGGGACGGGTCTGGCGTTCCAAATGAACGAAAAACACGTCCCCTGTTCAAAGCGCCATCCGGTTCTTCGCGCGTGTCAAACCTGATAAAGTGTGACGCATGAAAACGCGTGCTGAACAGGAGGTCACATGAACCGTACAACCATACAAGCCATCGTCGACGACCTGAACGCCGGGCGCACGCCTGTGCTAAGCGTCGCCGACTTCCCCTGCTTCTCGGAAGAGGCCACGGCGGGCAATCCGCACATGGGCCCCGAAACCCTGCAAGCCATCGCCGCCGGGCTGACCAAGGCCGACGTGCCCACGTTCGAGCGCGCCCTTCGCGCCATGGACGAAGGCGACCTGGCGTGGCTCGGCTTCAAGGTGGTCTACGACCCCGCCGAAGCGCAGGCCAACACCGACAACGAGGTCACCAAGAAGTACGGCGACGTGGGCTCGGCCGACGGCGAGTCGATGGTGTTCTTCTGCAACGACGCCAAGGAGATAGTGAGCCCTCGCGAGCCTTCGCCGCGCGACGTGTTCCAGATGAAGGACGTCACGCGAGGCCCCTCGATGCACAACGAGCAGTTCGAAGGCCTCACCTGGGCCAGCGTGCCGCTGTTCGGGAAGGTGCGCGTGTGGCTGCTTGGCGCATCCGACGCCGCTTCCGAAGTGGCCGCGCTGGCCGACCACGTGGGCTTCCACGTGGTGGCCGTCGACTACGACCCAGCCTACCTCAACGCCGAGCGCTTCCCGGCCGCCGAGCGCATCATGCTGCATGGCGGCGACTTCCACGAGCTGGCCAACATGACCGCGTCGCCTGACGACTACGTGTGCGTGCTGACGCGCGGCCATATGTTCGACCCCCAGGGCTGCGTGTGGGCCATCGAGAACGGCGTGCACTACGTGGGCATGATGGGTTGTGCCGGCAAGAACTCCACAGTGCACGACCTGGTGGTCGACGCCGGGGTGACCGAGGCCGACTGGGACCGCATCAAGCGCCCCATCGGGCTGAAGTTCGGCGCGAAGACGCCCGCCGAGTTGGCCATAGCGATAGTCGCCGAACTCGTCGACGTGCGCTACAGGCAGCGTTATAGTGAAGAAGCACAGCAAAAGCACGAGTCGTCTCTGGGAAGGTAGACCATGGCTGATCCTAAAATCAAGCGCGTGCTCATGTCCGTGACGGACAAGAGCGGAATAGTCGAGTTCGCCCGCACCCTCAGCGAGGAGTTCGGTGCCGAAATCATATCCACCGGAGGCACCGCCAAAGTGATTGCCGACGCGGGCATCCCCGTGACCCCCATCGACGAGGTCACGCAGTTCCCTGAGATGATGGACGGCCGCGTGAAGACGCTGCATCCGCGCGTGCACGGCGGCCTTTTGGCGAAGCGCGACAACGCCTCGCACATGGCGCAGGCGGCCGAGCACGGCATCGAGATGATCGACATGGTGGTCGTGAACCTGTATGCCTTCAACAAGACGGTGGACTCGGGCGCCGACTTCGACACATGCATCGAGAACATAGACATCGGCGGCCCGTCCATGCTGCGTTCTGCCGCCAAGAACTTCGAGAGCGTGGCCGTAGTCACCGACCCCGCGTCCTACGGCGAGATTGTGGAAGAGATGCGCCGCAACGACGGATGCACCACGCGCCCCACGCGCGCGAAGCTCGCGCTTGACGTGTTCACCACCACCAGCGCCTACGACGGCTCCATCGCGAAGTGGCTGGGCGGGCAGCTGGCCGACGGCTGCGATGGCGCCGACGCCGAGCCGCAGCTTGACTTCCCCGAGCAGATGCAGGTGAACCTCACCAAGAAGCAGGCGCTTCGCTACGGCGAGAACCCGCACCAGGCCGCCGCGTTCTACACGCGCGACGGCTTCCCAGGGGCCCAGCACACGCTGGCCCATGCCATGCAGCTTCAGGGCAAGGAACTTTCGTACAACAACTACCTCGACCTGGATGCCGCCTGGGCGGCCGTCCGCGAATACGACCAGCCTGCGTGCGTCATCGTGAAGCATCTGACCCCCTGCGGGGTGTGCGTCGACGAGGACGTCACGAAGGCGTACAAGCGCGCCCACGAGTGCGACCCCATATCTGCATACGGCGGGGTCATGGCCTTCAACAGGCCTGTCACCGGCGAGCTGGTGGGCGCCATCTTCGACAACAAGCAGTTCGTGGAGGCCATCGTGGCCCCCGAGTTCTCGGGCGACGCCTGCGAGATGTACGCCAGCAAGCCGAACTGCCGCCTGTTGGCCACGGGCGGCGTCAACCCGGCGGGCGAGGGAATCGAGTTCCGCAGCGTGGAAGGCGGACTTTTGGCCCAGGGCAGCGATTCCGTCGCCGAAGACCCCGACACGTTCACGGTGGCAGGCGACGTGCAGCCCACCCCCGAGCAGATGCGCGAGCTGGTGTTCGCTTGGAAGGCCGTCAAGTCGGTCAAGTCGAACGCGATCCTGATCGCCAAGGACGACGCCAGCGTGGGTGCGGGCAGTGGCCAGCCGAACCGCGTGAATTCTGCCCGCATCGCCGTGGAGCAGGCGGGCGACAAGGCCAAGGGCGCCGTTGCCGCAAGCGACGCGTTCTTCCCGTTCCGCGACGGGTTCGACGTGCTGGCCGACGCGGGCGTGGTGGCCGTCATCGAACCTGGCGGGTCCATCCGCGACGAGGAAGTGATCGCCGCCGCCAACGAGAAGGGCGTGGCGCTGGTGTTCACGGGACATCGCCACTTTAGGCATTAATTCGTTATAACGAATTAATGCCCGACGCTGCGCGGCGCCCCAGGGTGGACACTTGACTCGCGCATCTGGTACGTTGCTAACCACACACGTGTGTACGATTAGCAACGTACCAGATGCGCGAGTCAGCGGTTCCCCTTCGCCCTCCAAGAAACCCTCGCGTACCCAAGTACGCCACGGG
>CBCTKQ010000178.1:0-2903 GCA_965147515.1 uncultured Eggerthellaceae bacterium
CAGGGCCTTCTTTGCCGTGCATGGCATCCGTTCACCGACGTAAAGGTGCTATTCGACATAATCTAACATTAGATATAGTCAATTAATCGTGATGCACCGCTAATATGCGGGTGTTTCGCACGGTGCGCGCCCCTATGCCTCCCTCCATAGCAGGGGTGTTGCGCCTGTGCGGCTTTGTTCCATAGCGTGAAAGGAAACGGATATGACTGATTGGACAGGGATCCTTTTCTGGGGCTTTCTGGTCGTCTACGGCGTGGCGATGTTCCTCATCTCTCCCAAGACGGTCACAGTCGGGGGCTTCTTCCGCGGCGAGAACCGCCAAGGCAAGGACGCCAACCCCTGGATGATCATGGCGTCGGTGTTCATCGCCTGGATCTTCGCAAAGTCCGTCACGAACGCCGCGAACATGGGCGCCGACTTCGGCATCGTGGGCGGTGTCGGATACGCGGTGTACTGGCTGTGCATCCCGCTGACCGGATGGGCGCTGTACCGCCTGCGCCGCAAGTTCGGGGCGACGGGCATGGTCAGCTTCCTCACCGAGCACTACGGCGTCGCGGCCGCGTTCTGCTTCTCCGCGGCCATCCTGGTGCGCCTGTTCAACGAGGTGTGGTCGAACACGTCCGTAATCGGCGCCTACTACGGCGACTCGGGAAGCGCGCCGTTCATCATCGCGGCGCTGCTCATGACGTTCATCACCATCGCCTACTGCTGCAAGGGCGGAATGCGCGGATCGCTGGTCACCGACGTGGTGCAGGCCGTGCTCTTCGGCGTGTTGCTCCTCGGAGTGCTGTTCATCATCGTGCCTCAGCACGGCGTGGGCGCCTACGCCACCAGCGGAGCCTGGACGCTCGAGGGCGGCGTCGACTTCATCATCGGCGCGGGCCTGCAGTGCCTGTCATACGGGTTCCATGACGCGGTGCTAACCGACCGCGGGTTCCTCTGCGAAGAGAAGAAGATGCTGAAGGCGTTCGTGATCGCGGGCCTTCTGGGAGTCGTGGCCATACTGCTGTTCTCGCTGGTGGGCGTCGACCTGTTCCTCGACGGGGTTGCCCGCAGCGGATCGGATGCCCCCGTCGTCGTTGCGCGTTCGCTGGGGATAGTCGCGTTCTTCATCGTGGCAGTCATCATGATATCCACGGCGGGGTCCACGCTGGACTCCACGTTCACGTCGCTGGGCAAGCTGTGCTCGCGCGACCTGCCCGGCATCGTGGGCGTCAAGCCCGAGAATGTGCGCATGATCGGGATCGGCGTCATGGTCATCTTCGGCATAGTGGGCAACCTGCCGATGATAATGGGTGCGAGCATCATCACTGCGACGACGATCTCGGGCACCATGATCATGGGGCTCGGTCCCATCTTCCTGCTTCACGGCGTCGTGAAGCCCACGACCGTCGGCTTCATGCTGTCCTTCTGGATAGGCATGATCCTGGGCATCTGGGACGTGGTCGACCCGTCCTCGCTCGCCTTCATGAACATCGGCGAGGGCAAGTACGCGAACTTCCTGGGCGTGAACCTTTGGGGCGCCATCGCATGTTGGGTGGCCTACGTGGTTCCGGGCCTGGTCTCGGCCGCACAGGACAAGGCCAAGGGCATCGAGCCCACGTGGAAGGGCTTCACCGCCGAGCAGATCGCCGAGCGCGAGCTTGCCGAGGCGAAGCGCCGCGAGCTTGGCGACCCCGAGGGCATCGAGCAGCCGTCCAAACAGGACGAGCAGATAGAGTCGGACATGCCCGTAGGCGCATAGCTTGGACAACCGCATCGAGCAATGCCCGCACGCCCGTCCGCGCTCCAGATGCGGGCGGGCGCCGTTGCATGATGCGAAGGACCCCTCTGCGCATTTCCACAATGTGCGCCCGCATCCGCATTAACGTGTAGAATACTGCGAATGGATGAGAACCCCTACGACATACTAGGCGTTCCCAGAACGGCGACGATGGACGAGGTCAAGAAGGCCTACCGCAAGAAGGCTCGCGAGAACCACCCCGACCTCAACCCTGACGACCCTGCCGCCGAGGAGCGCATGAACAAGGTCAACGAGGCCTACGACCGCATAACGAACCCCGAGAAGTATGCGGCGTCGGACGCCCGAAGGCGCGGCTATGGCGCCCCGTACTCTCCCGGCTACAACGGTTACAGCAACCCGAACGCCAGCGGGCCCGCCGGGGCGGGGCAGGCGGGCCGTCCCGGCGCGGGCGGATATGCCCAGGGCGGCCCGTATTCGGGATACGGCGACGGTCAGAACCCCTACCAGTGGACCACCGTCAACTTCGAGGACTTCTTCACCGGCTGGGGGCAGGCGCAAGGGCCTATACATCCCGAGGCCAACGCGTCCGATTCCGCCGAGGTGCGCCAGGCCATCTTCTGCATCAACTCGTCGAAGTGGGCCGACGCCATCGGCATCCTTCAGAACATCCCCTCCACGGGCCGAAACGCCCGGTGGCACTACCTGTTCGCGCTGGCAAACAACGGGGCGGGCAACGCCGTTGCGGCCAACGACAACATACGCAAGGCCCGCGAGCTGGACCCCAACAACCCCGACTACCTGCAGGCGCAGACGCAGTTCGCGCACGCCGCCCGGTCGTACGACCAGCAGGCTCAGGGGCGCGGCTTCTCCACCATCGGCATAGACCCAATGACGCTGTGCTGCGCCTGCATGTGCTGCGGACCGGCCATGGCGAACATGACGCGGTGGTGCGTCTACGGCATGTAGGCCGCATCGGCGCAAGAAGGAAGGAAGGCCAAACATGGCTGCCATCGGCATCGACCTTGGAACCACGAACAGCTGCGTCGCCGTCGTCGAGGGCGGAAGCCCCGACGTCGTCCCCAACTCCGAAGGCGAGCGCACCACCCCGTCGGTGGTTGCGTTCACCCGCGACGGCGAGCGCCTGGTCGGAAGCATGGCG
>CBCTKQ010000179.1:0-2836 GCA_965147515.1 uncultured Eggerthellaceae bacterium
TCGGATACTTCGTGCCGTAGATCGTCTCGTTCTGGCAGATGTAGACGTAGTCCGCGTCGTCGCGGAACTCCATCCCGTCCACGTCGGGAACGTAGGAGAAGTTGCCGTCCTCGGAGGACGCCACGCACCTTGCGTCGCCGTATATCTTGGCCTCCTTGAACGCCTTCTTCGACCACGAGCCCGAAACGATGTAGTCGGCCTTGCCGTTGGCCATCAGGTTCATCGGAATCGCTGCGAACTGCTGCGTGGCCCCGCCTTGCAGGAACAGCACGTGATAGCCGTCGGGGATCTGCATCAGGTCGCGGATGTCCTGCTCGGCCGTCTCGATTATGTTCGCGAAAGCGGCGGAGCGGTGCGACATCTCCATGACGGACATGCCGGTGCCGTCGTAGTCGAGCATCCCCGCCTGAGCCTCGCGCAGCACCTCCTCGGGAAGAACCGCCGGCCCTGCAGAAAAGTTGTAAACGCGCCCCATCTTTCTATCCCCTTCTTCGTGCGAATGATTTCGAATTATCCTAGTTGGAAAGCCAGCTGAACATTCCCCTGATTTTCTCGCCTGTCTTTTCGATCTCATGGTCGTTGATGGCCTCGCGCTGCTCGATGAGCCACTTGTGCCCGTTCTTGCAGTCGTCGACGAACTCCTGCGCGAAGCTGCCGTCCTGGATGCGTGCAAGTATCTGCTTCATGGCCTCACGGGACTGCTCGTTTATCACCTTCGGACCGGCGTAGTATTCGCCGTACTCGCCAGTGTTGGAGATGGTGTAGTTCATGAAGTGGATGCCCGTCTCGTACATGAGGTCGACGATCATCTTCATCTCGTGGTAGCACTCGAAGTATGCGAGCTCGGGCGGATACCCTGCTTCCACCAAGGTCTCGAAGCCAGCCTTCACCAATTCTACCAGGCCTCCGCAAAGCACGGCCTGCTCGCCGAAAAGGTCTTCCTCGGTCTCCTCCTTGAAGGTGGCCTTGATGACACCGGAACGTGCCCCGCCGACGCCCCAGGCGTAGGAAAGCGCGATGTCCCATGCGTCGCCGGTGGCGTCCTGGTGCACGCAGATGAGGTCGGGCACGCCGGAACCCTCGGTGTACTGGCGGCGCACGATGTGGCCGGGGCCCTTGGGGGCGCACATTATGACGTTGACGTCCTCGGGGGGCGTGATGTAGCCGTAGTGGATGTTGAAGCCGTGGGCGAAGGCGAGCGTGTCGCCGGCCTTCAGGTGCGGCGCTATGTATTCCTCGTACACCTGAGGCTGCAGCTCGTCGGGAACGAGCACCATGATGAGGTCGGCCTCTTCCGCGGCGGTGGCCATGTCGGTGACCTTGAGCCCGGCCTCTTCCGCGGCCTCGATGGACTTGGAGCCCTCGCGGAGCCCCACGCGGACGTCGCATCCCGAATCCTTCAGGTTGAGCGCATGGGCGTGGCCCTGGGATCCGTAGCCGATGACGGCGATCTTCTTGTCCTTGATGACCTGGGGGTTGCAGTCCTCTTCGTAGTAGATGGTAACGGCCATTTCAGTGCGATCCTTTCTCTGTGTGCATGGATAACATTCTACCTATTCTTTGGTGCTGCGCGACATGGCTATCTTGCCGGTCCGCACCGTCTCCCTTATTCCGTACGCGCGGATGAGGTCCTCGAGGCCTTGAAGCTTCGACTCGTCGCCGGTGGCCTCTATGGTCAGCGACGTGCGGCCCACGTCCACGACCCTTGCGCGGAATATGTTCGCGATCTCTATTATCTCGTTCCTCCTTTCGGGCGAAGCCTTCACCTTGTACAGCACGAGCTCGCGCTCGATGGCGCCCTCGTCTGTGAGGTCGGTGATCTTGTGGACGCTGATCAGCTTGTGCAGCTGCTTGGTTATCTGCTCGTAGGCTATGTCGTCGGCGTTGACCACCGCGGTGACGCGCGACATCGTGTCGTCCTCGGTGGGTCCGACCGACAAGGACTCGATGTTGAACCCGCGCCTGGATATGAGCCCCGTGACGCGCGACAGCACGCCGGGCTTGTTCTCGACCAGGACGGACAGCACGTGCTTCATCTCGCCTGCCATGCTAGTCCTCCTTCCCGCCGTCGTCGGCATCTTGGGCAGGCATGCGCTTGCCCTTGTCGTGGGGGTCTGCCTCCCACCTGCCTCCGAACTGGGCGTCTATGTTCGCACAGGGCGACGAAGGCTGCTGGGCCACGCAGTCGGGCATGTCGGTGCGGACGGCGCCCACGGCCACGTCGATGGCTCCCATTATGTTGTCGAGCGCCGCGCCCGGGGCGACCATGGGGTACACGTTCTGCTCGCGCGAGATTCTAACGTCCAGAAGGTATGGGCCTTCGGCCTTGAGCATCCGCGTTATGGCGCCGGGAACGTCGGACGGGTTCTCCACCTTCTCGCCCTGCCAGCCGTACGCGTCGGCCAGCTTCACGAAGTCGGGGTTCTCGTCGAGAAGGGTCTGCGAGTAGCGCTCGTCGTAGAAGAGCTTCTGCCACTGGTGCACCATCCCCAACGCGCGGTTGTCAAGGATGAGCACCTTGACGGGCACCTTGTTTATGGCGGCCGTGGCCATCTCCTGCGAGTTCATCTGGAAGGACCCGTCGCCCGCCACGCACACGACCGTCTTGTCGGGCTGTGCGATGGCGGCGCCTATAGCCGCGGGGAACCCGAACCCCATCGTGCCCAGGCCGCCGGACGACAGGAAGCTCCTCGGCGCCTCCCTGTCTATGAACTGGTGCGCCCACATCTGGTGCTGGCCGACCTCTGTGACGACGATGGATCCCTGCGGGTCGAGCTGGCTGGAAAGCTCCTTCATCGCCAGCTCGGGCACGATCTCGTCCTTGTCGTCGCCGAGG
>CBCTKQ010000180.1:0-2825 GCA_965147515.1 uncultured Eggerthellaceae bacterium
GGTTCGTCAGCGAACCGTCGCGGTACAGCGGGAAGTAGCGCTGATGCATCAGCATGGCGTCGACCGTGATCTCCTCCGGCACCTTCAGGAACTCCTCGTCGAACGTGCCGACGAGCACCGTGGGGTACTCGGAGAGGTTCACCACCTCGGCCAGCGTCTTGGCGGGAAGCACGGCGGTGCACCCTGGGTTGTCTTCCTCGGCCTTGCGCACGTTCTCCTCTATCAGGGCCCGCCTCTCGCCTTCGGTTGGAACGACGAAGGCGCCGCGCACGACCGTCTCGTACTGGTCGGCGCTGGGAATCTGGTGCTTGCCGGGGGCCAGCACCCTATGCCCCATGGTGAAGTCGGAAGACTCCACGCCGGCATAGGACAGGTCGACCACCTTGCTGCCCAGCATGGCGGCGATCCAGCGCACCGGGCGCGAGAACAGCTCGCGATGGCTTCCCCACTTCATCGACTTGGGCCACGAAATGGCCTCGATGACGCCCTTTAGCACTTCGGGAAGAAGCGACGCCACGTCCGATGACGGGATGGACCTGCGCGCATACACGTACTCGGTGCCGCCGTCGTCGCGCACCTCCAGCGCGGAAACGTCCACTCCCTTGCCGCGGGCGAAGCCCTCTGCGGCCTTGGTTGGGTTTCCTGCGTCGTCGAAGGCTATCTTGACGGAAGGCCCCTTGTATTCCTCGTCGACGGCCTGGGTCAGCGCCGCGACGTCCGACACGACCGCAGCAAGGCGCCGCGGGGTGCTGTACACCTTCACTTCGCCCCTGGGGATGCGTGCGTCGTCCAGGGCGCGCGGGACGAGCTCGCCGAACTGCTTGGTGGCTGCCTGCAGGTCGAATGCAGGGATCTCTTCGGTGCCTATCTCGAAGAGAAGCGTCTGGGTTCCGCTAGTCATCGGTGCGCTCCTTCCCGTTGGAGGGCTCCGGACAGGCCTCTCCCACCACCTTGTCCATGTATTCGGCGCAGCACGCCTTCGCTATGGTGCGCACCCGAAGGATGTAGCCCATGCGCTCGGTTGCCGAAATGACGCCGCGGGCGTCGAGCAGGTTGAATGCGTGGGAGCACTTCAACACGTAGTCGTAGGCCGGAAGCGGAAGCCCCGCCTCCAGCGTGCGCAGGCATTCCTTCTCGTAGCGGTCGAACTCGCCGAAGAGGAACTCAGTGTCGGCCACCTCGAAGTTGTACGCGGAGAACTCGCGCTCGTTCTCGAGGAACACGTCGCCGTAGGTGAACACGGTGCCGTCGGCGCCGCGGCTCCAGACGATGTCGTAGACGCTGTCCACGCCCTGGATGTACATGGTGAGGCGCTCGAGGCCGTAGGTGATCTCGGCCGGCACCGGGAAGCACTCGAAGCCGCCGACCTGCTGGAAGTACGTGAACTGCGTGACCTCCATGCCGTCGATCCAAACCTCCCAGCCCAATCCCCAGGCGCCGAGCGTGGGCGACTCCCAGTCGTCCTCCACGAAGCGGACGTCGTGCTTGTCGGTGTCGATGCCTATCGCGCGCAGGCTGTCCAGGTAGAGGTCCTGGACGTCGTCGGGCGACGGCTTCAGGATCACCTGGAACTGGTAGTAGTGCTGAAGGCGGTTGGGGTTCTCGCCGTAGCGGCCGTCGGTCGGGCGACGGGAGGGCTGCACGTAGGCGGTGCGCCACTTCCCCGGGCCGAGCGACCGCAGCGTGGTCGCGGTGTGGAACGTGCCCGCGCCGACCTCGTTGTCGTATGGCTGCACCACGACGCATCCCTGGTCGGCCCAGTAGCGCTGCAGGCGCATTATGACGTCCTGGAAGGTTGGCGCGTCGGCCGCCGCCTTCCCTGTGTTGTTGCTGGTGCTCATGGTTGCTCCTCGCACTCTCCTATCGATGTCGCTGCATGTGCAGCACGTATGGCTCGTCCTGGGCCGAAAGACGGCAGGGCGCGCCTATTCAAGCATGCCGAACTGGTCTATCGGCCAGTACACTAGCACGGCCTTTCCGCTTATGCTGGACACAGGCACCGAACCGAAGTACCTGGAGTCCTGCGAGTTGGTCCTGTTGTCGCCCATCACCCAAACCTCTCCGGCAGGAACCGTGTAGGGGTAGCTGATTTCCTCGGAGCTGTTTGCAAGCGGGTACGACGGCTTGCCGTCGGTGTAGGACTCGAACTGCTTGACCCCGTCTATGTAGACGCTTCCGTCCTTCAGGTCAACGGTCTGCCCCTCGGTGGCTATGACGCGCTTGATCAGCGTTCGCGACGGAATCTCGGGGTCTTCGAACGTGACTATGTCGCCGGGCTGAGGGTCGCCGAAACGGTAGGACACCTTCTCGGAGAACACGAGGTCGCCCGTCATTATGGTTTCTTCCATCGACGCCGAAGGGATCTCGTACGACTGGAACACGAAGGTGCGCAGGAGCCACGACGCCAGCACGATGGCCGCCAGCGTGAGCACGACCGAAAGCACCGAGCGCAGGGGGCTGCGCTTCGGCGGCGCCGGCTCGGCATAAGCCACCGGAGGCACCTGCTGCTGGTAGCCCGGAACCTGCTGGTACCCGCCGGGCTGCTGCCCGTACGGCGCTTGCTGCTCATATGGGGCCTGCTGCTGCACCGCTCGCCTCCCTTCGTCGTTCGCTCGTTAGGAAAGCCGCCCAAAGGCGGCCTATGCAATGATACATGAAAGCACGCAGAACGGGACAGGGCTTTGCGGAGGGCGCGGGAGGCCACGAGCGTAGTTGAAAGCCAAAGGAGCCGAGAAATCCACACGGAAGGGACGGGGGCAACCGCGCACACCCCAGGGCTCGGCTCCCCCGGCGTGGGTTTTTGCGGAGGTTCTGCGGAACACGGC
>CBCTKQ010000181.1:0-2821 GCA_965147515.1 uncultured Eggerthellaceae bacterium
GAAAGCGCCGCCTGCGACACCAGCATTCCGGCCCCGTCGTATGCGGCGCACCCCGCCGCCTTGGCTGCGCGCACGAACTCGGTCTCGCCATGGCCGTACACCGTGTCCAGCGCGACCTGCCCCTCGTGGAACAGCGACACGTCGAAGGGCGCGGGGTCGCCTTCCCGCATGCCCAGCACCGTGGCGTCCACCACGACGTCAGCCGCCGCGATGGCCTTCTTCGACGTGTCGTAGCTTCCGAACCTGTAGTCGGCATGCGCGTACGCGTCAACGAAGGCGAGATGGTTGTCCTCGGCCGAAGGCATGGGGATGGCGGTGCTCGCAAGATGGCGGAACTCCTCCACATACCTTTCCATCACGCAGCGCGAACGTTCCTTGTCGCGGCCCAGCAGCAGCACTTCGCCTGCGCCGGCAAGCACGCATGCGTGAAGGATGGAAAACGCAGTGGGCCCCGTGCCGCACACGGCGTCCTTCTTGCCCATGAAGCCCACGCCCTCGCGTTCGAGGAAGCGCACCGCGCCCTGCCCGTCGACGTTGAACCCCACCAGGTGGCCGTCCTTGTTGACCAGCAGGTTGACGCCTCCGGCCAGCTGCGCGGTGGATGCCTTGATTTCGGCCGCCTCGAAGGCCTGTGGCTTGTAGGGCGTGGTTACGTTCAGCGACAGGTAGTCCTTCGCCTTCAGGAAATCCGCGGCCTCGGCAGCCGTGGGAATGTCGGCGAAGCCGTACTCCCAGGGCAGCCCGAGCTGCCGGTAGACGGCGTTGTACATGACCGGCGACTTCGAATGGTCCACCGGATGTCCCAGTATGTACAGCTTCTGCATCTCAATCCTCCTTCGCAAGCGCTGCGGACGCAGGCGCAGGCTCAGGCTCGCGCGCGCCCATCAGCCCGCGTTCGAGGCCGCGCAGCACGAGCGTGTGCTTCAGGTCGACCTCGGCGAGCGGGACCACCAGGAAGGCCTTCAGCCCCACGAGATGGGCGCCGAGAACGTCGGTGAGCAGCTGGTCGCCCACCACGACGGTGTCTTCCTTCGCTGCGCCGACCTTCCGCATGGCGGCCGCAAAGCCGAACGGCAAGGGCTTGCAGGCCTTCGCCAACACGGGCAGGTCCAATTCCTGCGCGAACGCATGCACGTCGGAATGCCAGTTGTTCGAAAGCAGGCAGAACGACACTCCGGCGTTGCGCGCCTTCGCAAGCCATTCGCGCACGTCGCGGGGGACGTCGCCGCTCTCACGCGAACGCACGGTGTTGTCGATGTCCAGAAGCACGCATGACAGCCCGGCGGAAAGCAGGTCGTGCTTCACGTCGATGCTCGTGATCCTCGCGAAGAACCTGTCAGGCTGGAGAAGGGGCATCGAAGCGGCACGCCTTTACTGCCACGCGCTCTGATGGTCCTCGTAAGTCTCGCTGAACTTGAACGTTCCGTCAGGGTAGGAGTAGAAGTACATGTAGTCGGTTTCCTCGGGGCTGCATACCGCCTTGATGGCCTCGAGCGACGGGTTGCATATGGGGGTGGGCGGCAGCCCTGCATTCGAGTACGTGCTGTACGGCGAGTCGGCGTGCACCTCGTCGGCCGTCGGGTCGTGTCCCACCTCGTAGGCCGTGGTGGCGTCTGACTGCAGGTAGGGGCTGTCCGAGTTCAGGCGGTTGTAGAAAACGCCGGCCACGGTGGCGAAGTTCTCGGGCGTGCCTTCCTTCTGCACTATGGACGCCAGCTTCACGATGTCGTACCAACTCATGTCAAGGCTCTGCGGGTACGACGTGTCAACTCCTGCGGCCTCGTCGCGGAACTGGTTCAGCATCATGTACACGACGCTGGTGGCGTCGTCCTTGGCCGTGATGGCGTAGGTCTTCGGGAACAGGTAGCCCTCCAGCGAGTTCTCGCCCGCGCTGTCGAGGAACGGGTAGGCGTACGAGTAGGTGGACGCGTTGGCCGTGGCGTCCATGAACTGCTGCGACGTGATGCGCCCGGCCGTGGCGGACTCGACCTCGTTCGCGATGTTCTGCCTGGTCATGCCCTCGGGAACGGTGAGGGTGTCGGCGGTGGCCTGCGGGCCTATCAGCAGCGCGTCGAGTATCTCGTCCATGGAAGTGCCCCCGCGGAACTGGTAGGTTCCGGGAATCAGCGCGCCTGCGGCGTTGCGGCTCTGCACGAGGTCGACGAACCGCTGCGAGTTGCCGATCAGGCGCTCCTCCAGAAGCGTTTCTGCGATGTCGCGCGCGCCTTCGCCCTGCGCCACGGTGACCACGGCCTCCTGCGTGGACGGCAGCATCTCGGGCTCGTATGCGCAGCTTCGGGTTATGACCACGATCATGACGACTACCGAGACGAGTATGACGACCAACGCGATGACGGGAGCCTTCGACACCTTGGGCCTTATCGGCGTGGTGTCGTAGGTCTTGAACTCCTGGCGGGCGCGGGCGTGCGCGCTGCGCGCCGCACGGTTGTTGTTGGAGGAAATGGGCACTTGCTTGGAATGTCTTGGCACCTTTGCGGCTCCTTGGATGTCTAATCGCTTGCTGCGGCCTGGGCGTCCAGCCACGACTGAAGGAACAGGCTTGCGGCCACCATGTCCACCTTGCCGCGCATCTTTCTTTCATCATACCCCATATCGCGCAGCGAGTGCTTGGCTTCGCGGGAACTGAGACGCTCGTCACAGAAGGCGCATTCGATGCCGGACGAGCGCGATATCTCGGCCGCGGCCTGGCGGATGCGTTTCGCCTGCGGCCCTTCCTCGCCGGAAAGCGTGCGCGGAAGGCCGCAAAGTAGGAGTCCGGGGTCCCAGTCCTCCAACACTTCCCGGAAGGTGCGGGCGCACT
>CBCTKQ010000182.1:0-2817 GCA_965147515.1 uncultured Eggerthellaceae bacterium
CGACTCGGCTCCCGCAATGCGGCTCTCGCGAAGGTTCTGCGGAACTCGGCGCCGCCTTGCGACGCCTCAGACAGTCCTCGAACCCCATCTTCGCTCGAGTCTCGCATTGCAGCCTCGCAAGCTTGCTTCGCCGCCCCGCCCCCTGCCTTCTCCGAATGTGTCGAAAGTGAACGTCCCCCGTCACGCTCGCACCCCCATCGCCCTTCCCTGTTACGCTCTGGCATCAATGCGTCGGCGCCGTTTGAAAACGCAGGACGATAATCTATCATCGTTCTAACTGTGCAAACGCTGCACGCTGGTGTCCTTGCGCGCCAGCGCGGCGCTTGCCAGCAATGCAAACCGTTCGAAGGAAGCGCCATGATTACCGGAGACATGGAAAAGCTCTACCCGTCGGCAAAGGTCCTGGTGAAGGACAAGGCAGCCAGCCGAGTGTTCGCGAAAGACGCCTCGCTTTACGACTTCTCGGAGGAGGCCCGCGATTGCGCCGAGCACTTCATGGGTTGGACCGACCTCGCCAGCAACCCCCACTGCGACATCGACGAGATCGTACGGTTCGCAGACGAGGTGGCAGCCTCGCAGATAGACACCATAGTGATCATGGGGCAGGGCGGATCGACGCAGGCCCCCATGACGCTGACGAAGTACAACAAGATCGACAGCAACCGCGTGTCGGTGAAGACGCTGGACAGCGACTCGCCGGTGCGCATGCGACAGCTGTTCGCCACATGCAAGCCCGAGAACACCATGTTCATCGTGTCGTCGAAAAGCGGCGGCACCATCGAGCCGCGCATGTACCTCGAGGCTATAACCGACCACTACAAGCCCCTGCTTGGCGACGAGTTCCCCAAGCACCTTGTGGCCATCACCGACCCCGGAACCATGCTGGAAAAGCAGGCGGTCGAGGAAGGCTGGTGCAAGGTGTTCTCGGGCGTGCCCGGGGTCGGTGGAAGGTTCTCGGCGCTTTCGGTGTTCGGGCTTGTTCCCGCAGCCATCGCAGGCATCGACATCCGCGAGCTGCTGAAGCACGCACGCGAGGCCGAACGCAGCTGCAGCGAGGACGCCATCGACAACCCGGCCATCAACCTTGCCGCGTTCCTCTACGACAACTACGTCCAGGGGCGCAACAAGTTCTCGTTCCTTTCCCCCAAGCGCGGCCGGGTGCTGGGCCTTTGGATCGAGCAGCTGATTGCCGAGTCGCTGGGCAAGGAAGGCCAGGGCATCCTTCCCAACATCGAGATTGACACCCTGCTGCTCGCCGACGACCCCGGCGACCGTTCGGTCATCATGTACGAGACCAAGACCGACCTGTGGGACGAGAGCCGCAACTTCGAGATGAGCCTGGCATACATGGACGCCAACATCCCGCGCCAGAGCTACAAGATCGAAAGCGTGGAGGAACTTGCCGAGCACTTCGTGATGTGGGAATACGCCACGGCCATGTGCGGCTACCTGATGCGCATCTGCCCGTTCGACCAGCCCGACGTGCAGTCGACTAAGACAGCAGTGCTCAACATTCTGGAAGACGGCATCCCCGAGCCCGACTTCACCGAGACCTTCACCCCGCGCATCGACATGGGCACCATAGAGGTGCGCACCTCGCCGCAGTTCGCCGACTGCCCCGACCTCGCATCGACGCTGTACGAGCTGTTCCTGTCCATCAGGCCGGGCGACTACCTAGCCATCAACGCCTTCCTGCCGTTCACCGGCGAAGGGCGCCGCGAAGCGCTTGAGGCCATCCGCCACAGCGCGGCCACGCACTTCGACATCGCGTCGTGCTTGGAGGTGGGCCCGCGCTACCTGCATTCCACGGGCCAGCTGCAGAAGGGCGGCCCGAACATCGGCGTGTTTTTGGTGGTGTCGGCCGACGAGCTGAAGGACATCCCGCTTCCCAAAGGCGCCGAGGCCGATTCGCTTGGCACGCTGGCGAAGGCGCAGGCCGCGGGCGATGCCGAAACGCTGGCGTCGAAGGGGCGCCGCGTGGTGCACCTGCACCTGCCCGACAACTCCAGCATCACGCTGCGCCAGCTGTCCATCGTGGTGCGCCAGGCAATCTGGGACGCCGCCAAGGCCCAGGGCGCGCAGCTGCCCGTCGGGCTCAACCTGAAGGCGACCGCCGAAGGGCGCGAGGCGTAAGGGCTCGAATGGTCGAAGCTTTAGACATCCATGTGAAGGGAATAGTGCAAGGGGTGGGTTTCCGCCCCTTCGTTTACCGCCTGGCGAAGAAGTACCTGATCAACGGCTGGGTGCTGAACGCTGCCGACGGGGTGCACATACGCGCCGAAGGCGAGGAGAAGCTGCTCGACGAGTTCGTCATGGAGATATCGGAAGGCGCTCCCGCCGCCGCCCAGGTGACCGAGATCGAGATGAAGGAGGTGCCGCTCGAGCCTTTTGACGCCTTCGAGATCCGCGCCTCCGACGAAGGCGACGCGGAAGAGACCACCCTGGTGTCGCCCGACCTGGCTACTTGCGCCGACTGCGCACGCGAGCTGTTCGACCCGGCCGACCGCAGGTACCGCTACCCGTTCATCAACTGCACGAACTGCGGGCCGCGCTTCACCATTATCGAAGAGCTCCCCTACGACCGCACACGCACGTCGATGCGCGACTTCCAGATGTGCGAAGCATGCCAGCACGAATACGACGACCCTTCCGACAGGCGCTTCCACGCGCAACCGAACGCGTGCTTCGAATGCGGGCCTTCCCTTTCGTTTGCGTTGGCGCGTTCGAGCGAAGCACCGCCGGAAGAAGCCGAAGGGACGACGCCGTGCTCAAGCAATGGCTCGCTCGGCGGAAACGTCCACTGGACGTTTCCGTTCG
>CBCTKQ010000183.1:0-2810 GCA_965147515.1 uncultured Eggerthellaceae bacterium
CGTGCCCTCTTAATGCAATCTTCCCAGGCTTTAGCTGTTCTTACATTCCGATTGCGAAGCAGGTGCCATTTATCCCGATAGGCATGCAGACGGACAGCGGTTCAGCACTGTAGAAAAGCATATCTTTCACCTCCAATCCTGTAGCAAATAGGGTTAACTTGTTATCGCAATGCTAGCTTTGATGGATTATCTTAGCGAGAGACTATATTAGGAGTTTGCCGAACGGGGGAATCGGGCGCATGAGGTTCAACGACGAGGTGGTCATGCAGGACATCGGCGGAATACCGCTGGTGGGGAATCTAGCGAACGGCTACGTTATCGGGCTGACCGGCGAAGGTGCCGAGGCGTGCCGTCGCATGTTGCACGAGGACGTTCCTGCCGACGAGATAGCCGCCATCGACGTGAACCTGCTGCAGCATTTGACTCAGGGCGGTTTCTTCGAGCAGGCGCAGGATGCTGCCGCCGAAAGCGGCTGCGATGGCGTCGGTCACACTGCGCAGGACACCGAATCTTCCGGCCGCGATGCTTCCAGCGAAGCATTCGCCGACCCAGCTTCCCCGCCAGGCCCGGTGCTATCGGCCTACCTGCACGTCACCCAGCGGTGCAACCTCGCATGCCGCGGGTGCTATTCGCTGGACGAGCACCGCAACTCGCTTGCCGACGCGCCCTTTACCGACGTCTGCCGCGCCATCGACCAGCTTGCGGATGCCGGGCTGCAGCGCCTGGTGATTTCGGGCGGCGAGCCTTTCCTGCGCGACGACCTTCCCGACATCGTCAGGCATGCCAAGCAGAGTTGCGGCATCCCGCGCGTGGACGTGCTTTCCAACGGCACGCGCATCACGCCGGAGGCGCTCAAAGAGATGGCGCCGTACGTGGACGGCGTGTCGGTGTCGTTCGACGGGTGCTCGGCCGATTCCGTTCCGTACATCCGGCGCGAGCAGCGCTTCGACGAGCTGGTGGCCGCGGTGCTCATGGTGCAGGATGCGGGCATCGCGGCGCACATCATCCCCACCGCGCACGCGAGGAACATTCACGAGCTGCCGCAGTACGTGGCGCTTGCGCGCGACCTGGGCGCGGCGATGAACTTCAGCCTGCTTACATGCGAGCCAGGCGACCCCGGCCTGGGCGGCCTCCTTCCCGACGACGACGCTCTTCGCGAGCTTGGGCGCAGCATGCTCACGATGGGCGACGGCGCACCCGTGCTCGCGGTGGATTCCCCGATAGGGATGAACCTGACGGTGAAGCGCGACTGCGGCGCCGGCACGAGGACCATTAGCGTCGACGCCGACGGAACCGTGTACCCGTGCCATATGATGCACAGGCCCCAGCTTGCCATGGGAAACGCGTTCTCGGGCAGCCTTTCCGACGCGCTTTCGGGCGAGGTGGGCAAGACGATGCGCTCGCTTACGGTAGAGGATTGCGAGGGGTGCAACGAATGCCGCTACGAGTACATCTGCGGGGGAGGGTGCCGTGCCCGGTCGCTTTACGCCACCGGGAGCCTGCGCCAGCCCGACTCGTACTGCGCCATGATCTGCGAGTTCTACGACACCTTGGGCGCCAGCATGGCTGCAAGCCTCGGGGGTGCTCAAAAGTAGCCGACTTCTTGCGGCGCATCTTTCCCGATTGCGCGATGTGGCAAGACAGCATGCGTCCGACGCGTTCCGGATGTGAAGGAGATGGTCTGGTTCTCTGCGTTCATGGCCAATTCGGCCTACGCGCTGCCGTTCGCCGCGCTGTGGCGCACGATTGGCTCCTTCGAGCCTGCTATATATAAATGTAGGGCCGATATATACAGAATGCGTGTGCGCTTGGCGAGTGGCTAACGAATAAAAGCGCGGCATGAAGCCTTGTATTGCCTTTGGAATAACAGAAGCAAATATGTAGCATAATCTGGGGATTTTACTACTCTTATACTGTAGTGAAATAGTCTGCACACTGGTTACATTTTCCGAAAGACAAGTTTCGGAGGTAGCCATGCTGGTGATCGACACATTTGCCGACAACATGCGCGAGTTCAGGGTGCGTGCGGGGCTTTCCCAAGAGATGCTCGCCGAGAAGAGCGGGCTTCACCGCACCTACATCGGAAGCATCGAGCAGAAGCGTGCGAACATCAGCCTGAAGAACGTCGAGAAGATTTCCAACGCGCTCGGCGTGGACCCGGCGATCATGTTCATAGACGGCATCGCGGCCCGCGAAGACGTGAAGGACGTGTATGGCACCGTCAAGGACGAACTTGCGGAAGACACTCCACGCCTCGCCGAAGGCGATTACGCCGTGTGCTCGTGGACGAGCGACGGGCGGGTGGATTTGCAGCCCATCGGAGTCTACAGCGAAGACCTTACGTTGCGGATACTGTGCATCTTGGTGGAAGAAGGCTACGGCGACACCCTTACTGATCTTGTCGCCGCCTACGAGCACGTGTCAGGCCCCGTGCTGGACTTCGTGCGCACGTTCAAGGGCCGCGAGCTGGCCAGGAGGCAGGAAATAATCGCCGAGCGCCGTGGAATCGACGTATCCGAGTTCGGGCAGATGGTAGGCGAGGCCGAACCCGAAGACGAGGACGCCCCGCCCAACCCGTTCGAATAATCTGGCGTCTGAGCGGGCTGTTGTTTGGGAAAGAAGCCCGATGGGTGGAAATCCCTTTTGTCTTCCCGCGCACAAGTTTGGGTGTATGCAATACATTGCATACACCCAAACGGTTTTGTGTCAGGTAAGACTGGGCTGTATGGCGTTTGCGGCAGGTCCTGAGCGTTAACCGCCGATCTTGCCGTCGCCGTCGAGATCCTTGTTCGCGACCTTCTCGGCGGTGT
>CBCTKQ010000184.1:0-2767 GCA_965147515.1 uncultured Eggerthellaceae bacterium
CTGGCCGAGAAGCTGAAGGGGATAATCCCGCGCCAGATGTTCGAGGTTCCCATCCAGGCCGCGGTGGGCGGCCGCGTGCTGGCGCGCCAGACGGTGAAGGCCAAGCGCAAGGACGTGCTCGCCAAGTGCTACGGCGGCGACATATCCCGCAAGCGCAAGCTGCTGGAGAAGCAGAAGGAAGGAAAGAAGCGCATGAAGGCGCTGGGCAATGTGGAAGTCCCGCAGGAAGCCTTCATGGCCATTTTGAAGGTTGATGATTGATCGGGGGCTTTCCAAGCCACCTCCCTTTGCCGCTCCAAGCGCGCCTTGGTCGTTGGGCGAAGCCAACTCCCGCGCGCTTTCACGGCAAATCGAGGCACCTCTGAAAGCCTTTATGAAAAGAATATCAAGAATCATTGATTCGATTGGTAACATGAGGTTATGAGCAAGAATCGCGAAGAATACGACTGGCTGAACGACCCGTTCGACGAGGCGAAGAACGCGCAGGACCTGCAGGAGCTGGACAAGGCCCGGCGCAGGTCGCGCGTCATGGCGGTCGTCGCGCTCGTCGTCGTGCTCCTGCTGGCGTTGTTCGTCGTCGTGTCCTGCGGCGCCATCACGTTCCTCGGCGACGGGCTCGCGTCCTAGCGCGCAATCCGGCCGCGCGTCTCTTCTGGAAGGCTTGGCGCCTGTGGAAGGCCTCTTCGGGAAATACAAGGCGATCCTGGCACCCATGGCGGGGGTCACCGACGTCGCTTTCCGCAGCCTCTGCCGAGAGCAGGGGGCCGACCTGGTCTACACCGAGATGGTTTCCGCAAAGGGGCTGTCCTACGCCAACGACAAGACGCGCCACCTGGTCGACCTTGGCGAAGGCGAGAACGAGGGGGCGGTCCAGCTGTTCGGCCACGAGCCGCAGGTGGTGGCCGACATGGCGGCCTGGGTCGAGCAGGAGCTTGGCAGCAGGCTCGTCCTGATCGACATAAACATGGGCTGCCCTGCCCGCAAGATAGTCAGCAAGGGCGACGGCTCTGCGCTCATGAAGGACGTCCGGCTGGCGTCGGACATCGTTTCGGCCTGCAAGCGCTCCGTCGAACACCCAGTGACATGCAAGTTCCGTCGTGGCTGGTCGGACGACGCGGGCGAGACCGCCCCGCAGTTCGCACGCGCCATGGCCGATTCCGGGGCCGATGCGGTGACGGTGCACGGGCGCTTCTCCACGCAGATGTACCGCGGAGACGCCGACTGGGGGACCATAGCCCGCGTCAAGCAGGCGGTTTCGGTGCCCGTGGTCGGGAACGGGGACGTGACGTGCGGGGACGACGCCGTGCGCATGGCCGCGCAGACAGGATGCGACGCTGTGATGGTGGCCCGAGGCGCCGAAGGCAACCCCTGGGTGTTCGCCGACGTGCGGGCCGCGCTCGACGGCAGGGACGTCCCGGAGCCCCCGAGCCCGGCCGAGCGCCTTGGGCTGGCCAAGCGCCACGTGGCCATGCTTGCTGGCGCGAACGGCGGGCGCGTGGCCCCCATGCGCAAGCACGCCGCGTGGTACGTGCACGGGCTTCCCGGTGCCGCCGCGGCGCGCGGGCGGTTCAACGAATGCTGCACCGTGGGCGACTTCGACGAGGTCTTCGACCAGCTTCTGGAGGTATGCAATGCCGCATGACGCCTACAAGGCCCTGTACGTGCACGTTCCTTTCTGCAAGTCCAGGTGCAACTACTGCGACTTCCACACCCGGGCCGTGAAGCAGGGGTCGCCCGAGGTCGACGCCTACTTGGAGGGCCTGGTGCGCGACATCAGGGCCAAAGGCGCAGAAGGCGAGCTTTCCAAGGTCGAGACCGTCTACATAGGCGGAGGCACGCCCACGTTCGCGAAAAGCCGCGGCCTTACGCAGCTGTTGTACGCCATAGGCACGTCGATGCATCTGACCGCCGAGGTGGAATGTACGGTGGAGGCGAACCCTGAATCGCTGGACGAAAGGCTGGTGCGCGACATCTGGGCGCTCGGTGCGAACAGGCTGTCCATAGGCGTCCAGTCGTTCGACGACGGACTGCTTGAGACGCTGGGGCGCATCCACACGGCCGACGACGCCAAGCGCGCCGTGAGCGACGCGCAGTGCAGGTTCGAGAACGTGAGCGTCGATTTGATGTGCGGCCTTCCCGGACAGACTCCCGAGCAGCTGGAAAGCAGCATAGAGACCGCCGTCGGGCTCGGGGTGACGCACGTCAGCATCTACCCGCTGACGATAGAGAAGGGCACGAAGTTCGAGAGGCTCATGCGCAAGGGACGCCTGCGTATCCCCGACGACGACACGCAGGCCGACATGATGGAGCTGGCCTGCGCCAGGCTCGAAGGTGCAGGGCTTCGCCGGTACGAGGTCGCAAGCTATGACCGGCCCGGCTTCGAAAGCCGCCACAACATGTCCTACTGGCAGGGGAAGCCATACCTTGGGATAGGCGAGTCGGCCGTCACCATGACGCAGAACGCGCAACGCCGCATGAGGGTGCAGGACGGCGTCGTGGTGGACGACCTCGACGCCGTGCAGATGGCCGCCGAGGACCTGATGCTGGCCATGCGCATGACCGAAGGCGTCAGCGCCGAGGCCTGCGCCGCCTTCCGCGACGCGCTGCCGGGATTCGACGAGACGCTTGCGAAGCTGGCTTCGTTCGGCCTCGTGGAGGCCCACGAAGGCGGCTGGCGACCGACGCAGAAAGGCTGGCTGCTGGGCAACGAACTCTTCGGCGCCTTGCTGGACCTGGGAGAATGACGGAAACACGGCCGCTCACCACG
>CBCTKQ010000185.1:0-2713 GCA_965147515.1 uncultured Eggerthellaceae bacterium
CGACGCCCTGGGCTATGTCGGGAGACTGGCCGTGGATGGAGTCGATCACTCCGCACGTGCTGGCGTCGAATCCGAACTTCGCGCGGTTGTACCCGATGTCGTTCACCACGTCTCGCACGATGGAAGGGACGTCGACGTAGGCCTGGGTGCGTATCTCGCCCGTGACCATGACGGTTCCCGTGGTAACGAGCGTCTCGCAGGCGCAGCGCACCTCGTCCACGTCGGCGGGAGACCCTGTAGGAGATACGTAGCCCTCCTTCTGCAGGGCGGTCTCTTTGGCGATTATTGCGTCCAGGATGGCGTCCGATATCTGGTCGCACATCTTGTCGGGATGACCCTCGGTGACCGATTCTGACGTGAAAAGAAACGACTTCGTCTCGCTCATTCTGCCTCCTTCATCGATAATGGCGGGACCACCTTGGCTGTATGCTGCCAGGTTGGTGCCGGGATCAACGAGCCAATCCTCTCCCCCGACTCTTGATAAATGGCGGCCTGGGCAAGGCCGATGATGCATACGGCGATTGATTATACACGTTGGCGAACAAGATGGAAGGAGCAGACGAGGCTCCCCCGTTTCGCTACTTCAGCATGCCCTGGATGTTCTTCAGGTCGGACATGGAAAGGCCGCCCATGCCGGGGATGCCCATGCCGCCGCGGCGCTTCTTGCCCTTCTTTCCCTTCTTGCCGCCCTGGTTCATGCCGGCGGTCATCTTCTTGACCATCTTGCGTGTCTCCTGGAACTTCTTCATCACGTTGTTGACGTCGGTGACGGTGACGCCCGCGCCGGCCGCTATGCGCTGGCGCCTCCCCGCGTTCAGAAGCTCGGGCTTCTCGCGTTCCTCCTTGGTCATGGAGTTGATGATGACCACCATGTCCTCGAAGGCGTTCTCGTCGATCTGCCCCTCGCCCATCATCTTGTCGCCGCCGGGGAGCGCGCTGACCAGCTTGCCGATGCCGCCCATCTTGCGCACCTGGCGGTTCATTGCGACGAAGTCGTTGAGGTTGATGTTGCCGCGCGCCATGCGTTCGGCTTCCAGGTGCTCGTCTTCCTCCTGCTGCACTCGCACCGCGTTCTCGATGAGCGACACGACGTCGCCCATCCCCAGGATGCGCTTGGCCATGCGGTCGGGGTGGAACTCCTCCAGCGAGTCGGGCTTCTCGCCAGAGCTGATGAACTTGATGGGCTTGCCGGTTACCTCGCGCACGGAAAGCGCGCCGCCGCCGCGCGCGTCGCCGTCCATCTTCGACATGATGACGCCGTCGAAGTCGACGCGGTCGGCGAACGCCTCCACCACGTTCACTATGTCCTGGCCGGTCATGGCGTCCACGACCATCAGGATGTTGTCGGGCTTCGTGGCCTCCTTTATCGCCGCGGCCTCGTCCATCATCTCGTCGTCGACGTGCAGGCGGCCCGCCGTGTCGATGATGACCACGTCGCGAAGGTTGTCCACCGCATCACGGATGCCGTCGCGGGCGATCTGCACAGGGTCGGTGCCGTCCTCGCGGAAGGCGCGCACCCCTATCTCGCCTCCCAGCGTCTCCAGCTGGTCGGCCGCCGCCGGACGGTACACGTCGCATGCGACAAGCAGGGGCGAGTGCCCCTCCTGCTTCAGCTTGTAAGCGAGCTTCGCCGACGCCGTCGTCTTGCCCGAGCCCTGAAGGCCCACCATCATGATGACGTTGGGGATGCGGGAAGTGAACGTGAGGCGCGAGTCGGTGGTTCCCAGCAGCGCCGTCAACTCGTCGAGCACCACCTTCGTGACGTTCTGCGCGGGCGTGAGCGAATCCAGCACCTCGGCAGTGAGGCAGCGCTCCTTCGTGCGCGCGACGAAGTTCTTCACGACCTTGAAGTTTACGTCGGCCTCCAGCAGCGCCAGGCGTATCTCGCGCATGGCGGCGTTGATGTCATCCTCGGTAAGCCGGCCCTTCGAGCGAAGGCCGGAAAAGATACCCTGCAGGCGCGATGAAAGATTCTCAAGCATGGTCGCTGTCTCCTTGGATTTACCTGTCGAAAGCTGGGACCTGAAGCCTTACCACTTCTCCCAGAAGTGCTTCTTATGCGGCTCGGCCGCCTTGCGCGCGTCGTCCGCCTCCACGAATTCCGCCCACGACATCTTCTGAGGGGCGTCAGGGGCGCCGGAAGCCGGTTCGCCCTCTTCGAGCGACGTCTCTTCCTCGGCTTCGTATCCTTCGCCGGAGTCCATTGCGTCAAAGCGCGCGGCATCGTCAGGCTCCGCTTCGTCCACGGCGACGTCGGTCCCCTCGGAAGCGTCGCCCGAAGCGGCGGCCGCAACCTCGACATGCACCTGCCCGTCCTCGTCTTCCAGCAGGTCTTCTTCCTCGAAGTCGCCGATGAGGGCCCGCGAGAAGTCGTGCGCGTCGAAGTCGCGGAGGTCGTCTATGCCCTCGCCGACGCCTATCTTGGCAATGGGCAGGCCGAGTTCGTGCGATATGGCCAGCGCAATGCCGCCCTTGGCCGTGCCGTCCAGCTTCGTGACCACGAGAGCGTCGAGGTCCAGCGCCTTGTCGAACTCGCGCGCCTGCTGCATGCCGTTCTGGCCTGTGGTGGCGTCGATGACGAGCACGGTGTACACGGGCACGCCGGCTCTCTTGCGCGTGACGTTCACTACCTTCACCAGCTCGCGCATGAGGTCGTCGGAGGTGTGCAGGCGCCCGGCGGTGTCTATCAGCACGAGGTCGTCGCCTTCCGCCT
>CBCTKQ010000186.1:0-2662 GCA_965147515.1 uncultured Eggerthellaceae bacterium
CGAACCCTCACATACGGCACCAGAAACCGCTGTCCTGCCATTAGACGACACCCCAGTGGCATTACGCGCTAGCAAAAGCGCAAGTAGATATCTTACGGGTTGTGCCGATGCCCGTCAAGATGCGAATCGGGCTACAGAGCGCAGGTGCACGTCAGGGCCGCCCGGATTGCTCAAGCTTCTAATCCGAATCGAAAGCGCGCCCGATGGATCATATTCCGTAGAACCCGGACAACGCTTTCGGGAACGTGCCCGGCCTACGACTCGAACAGCTGGGCCACCTCGTCGGTGGTGGCGAGGCGGGCCGCATAGCACTTCTTCATGTAGTCGAGGCCCTCCTCCTGGTCGCCGATCAGAAACGTGCCCGTGGCGTCGGTGACCACGACTATGTCGAAGCGGTTGAAGTAGGCGTCGGCCGCGGTGTGCTTCACGCATATGTTGGTGTCGAACCCGCACATGACTATGGTCTTCACGCCCAGGTCCTGCAGCAGCGTGCGCATACGCGTCTGGAAGAAGGCCGAGTACTTCGACTTCTCCACCACGAAGTCGCCTTCCTGCAGCTCGAGCTGTGGCGACGGCTGCGCCTCGGGCGTGCCGGCGATGCCGTGCCTTCCCCAAAGCTCCAGCTCGTGGTCGATTCCCTCGTAGTGCGCGTCGTCGGCGAACACAACGGGGATTCCCTTGATGCGCGCGATGCGGCACAGCCTGGCTATGTTGTTCGTAGGCGCAAGCAGCACCCCTTCCAGCGGCGTGCCTTCCACCTCGCCGAGCGCGTCGATCACCATGAGGGCGCAATGCGCGGGGTCCACCCCCGCCAGGTCGTCGGCCATGTCGGTGTTGTGGATGTACTCGACCATCTATATGATCCTTTCGCTTCTTATGTACGCATCGACCTCGCATGCGCGGTCGCGCGCCGCCATCTCTATGTCGGGGGCCGCCAGGATCGCAGAAACCGAAGCGACCCCCGAAAGCCCCAGGCCCGAAAGCTCGGACACGTTCGCGGCGTTGATTCCGCCCATGCCGACCACGGGAATGTCCACCTCCGAAGCCACCTGCCTGGCAACCTCGGGCGACACCAGGTCGTCAGGACCGTCCTCGCGACCTGCGAGCAGCGGCCCGCATATCAGGTAGGAAGCGCCGGAGTCCTCGGCCTCGCGTGCCTGCTCGGGCGTCTTCACCGACACTCCGACGATCACGTCGCGCCCGAGGTCGCGCCTCACCTCGGCGCATGACACTCCGGGGCGGTCGATGTGCACGCCGTCGACGCCGGTGGCCTTTGCGGCCTCCATGTCGTTCGCTATGACCAGAGGGACGTTCGCAACGCGGCACACGGGAATGAGCGAACGCGCCTTCCTTATCGCGTCGAGCGTGGACATGTTGCGGGTCCGCAGCTGCACGAACGACACGCCGCCAACGATCGCCTCGGCCACGCAGGAATGCAACGTGCGGTTGCCAAGCCACTCGGAATCGGTTCCCAGGCAAAGCCTGCAGGCGTTGTAGATGTCCGCGCCGGTGAACTCCCTGTACACCTTGCGTATCAGAGCCATGTCGACCACTCCGTTCGCAGATAACCAGCCTGGCGCGAAAGGCGCCCGACGCCTGCCCGAATCCGGCTTACAGTGGAAAGAATACCACTATGGTTCCCTTTTCGACACCTACCATGACGGGTTCGCCGACAAGCTCGTTGGAAAGCCCCTGCGAAGTGCGGTTCGTCAGGGTCACGTCGTCCAGGTCCCATTCCATCCCGCGCTCGAAGACGCCTTCGCTGACGTCGCTTAGCGAGAAGACCGACACGGTCCCTGTCTCGCGCGCCTCGGCCTCGAACACGTCCGGGCCTGTCACGAAGGCCAGCACCTCGTCCATCCCTACCATGAAGACAGACAGCCCCAATTCGCTGAAGCGAGCCCCCACCTGCATGTTGGCGACGGTGTGGTCAAGCCTGCCGCCAAGCACGCCGAAGGCGTACACGGTGTCGAAGCGGCGCGATTTCGCGCGCTCGAACGCAAGCTCCATGTCGCTTTTGTCCTTGTGCGCCGAGAACTTGGACGTGCGGATGCCCTTGGGGACGTAGCCCAGCGAGTCGAAGTCGCCCAGCACCATGTCGGGAGCCACTCCGACCTCTTCCAGGACGGCGTATCCCCCGTCGACGGCGATGACGTAGTCGAACACGTCCTCGCTGCTCATCTCGAGGAACCGCTCCGCGTTGAAGTCGCCCGCGCCAACAAGCGCGCAAATCCTGAGCATGCGTCCCCTTTCCGACGTTGGCTGCTGGATTGTTTGCTAGAATACCACGACGAAGCGGGCCGGACGGTCGCGTATGGCGCAGTGCATTGCACGGCGCCGTGCGAGGAAAGTCCGGGCTCCCCAGGGCAAGATGCCAGCTAACGGCTGGACGGGGCAACCCGATGGAAAGTGCCACAGAAAAGAAGACTCGTACTTGCTGTGCGGTTTCGCGCCGCACGGGGCGCACTGGGCGGAGCAGATGCGCTTGAAGGGTGAGCGCGCGGCCTTCGCGCCGTAAGCGAACCCCGAATGCGCAGATGCCCGTCCAATGCGCCCCGGGCAAGCGAAAAGCTGAAACGGTGCGGTAAAAGCGCACCAGTGCGTCGGCAACGGCGCAGCTTGGCAAACCCCATCTGGAGCAAACGCAAATAGGGACGCCACA
>CBCTKQ010000187.1:0-2645 GCA_965147515.1 uncultured Eggerthellaceae bacterium
GAGGGAGTGGAGCGCACGAGCGAAGCGAGCAGCGGAACGCGGATTCGGTTGGGCATTCCGCCCCTCGACCTCCATGTCGGGGTTATCCTTCGGTAGCGGCAAGCACCAGCTTGCCGTTCTTCACGCCCTTGGTCCCAAGGATCATGTTGGCTATCGTCTGCACCAGTTCCGATTCGCCGCGCAGCACGATCACTTCCAGACAGGTGTGCGAATTCACGTGCACGTGCATGGTGGAGACGATGTTGTCGAAGCAGTCGTGCTGGATCTGGTGAAGCTTGTTCTGCAGGTCGCTGGAATGATGGTCGTACACTATGGTCAGCGTCCCCATCACCACGATGCCCGGCATGGTCGAACGCGACTCCACCAGCGCCTCGCGCACCAGGTCGCGGATGACCTCGCTGCGGTTCTTCGCCAGCCCGCGCCTGGCGACCAGCTGGTCGAAGTCCATCAGCAGGCTTTCCGGCATGGCCACCGAGAAGCGCATCAGGTCGTCGGTGCGGGCCCTTCCGTTCGCGCCAGACATGCCTCCGGTCGTGCCCGCGTTGACGGCCATGTTCCCCGCGTGCCTGTTCTCGCCGGGCGTTATCGTGACCGTGTGCCCCATGCGCTAGACCAGCTCAACTGAAACGCCGGGGGCGGAAGCCGCGTCGTCCTCGATGGCGTCCTTCGCCTCGTCGAGCTTGGCGCGGACGTCGTCAAGAAGGGCCTGGGCTTCGTGCAGCTTCTCCGAAACGGTGGCGAATCCTGCGTCTCCGGCCGTGTGGGCAAGGTTGTGCGCCCAGCGGCGCTCCAGCTTGCAGTGGTCGTCGATCTGCTCGATCATCAGCTCAAGCTGGCCGGTGTTGACTCCATTGGTGCACATGGTTCCTCCTTGCGTATTTGCACACATATATATAGATGCGGTCGCAATATAATCGTTATATTGCTGTTCGGCGGCCCTTGCAAGCGAAGCGCGCCGCCGTTGTTCAGGGACGGTGTGATTCTATCAGCCAATGGTAACATCAGGCAACATGAAGGGCTCGTCAAAGCCTGCTGCGGCAGGCGGCGGCAACTCCTACGAGTTCAACGCAAGGGGGGTGCTGCAGCTTTACGGAGACTTCATAGAAGGAACCCCGAACTGCACGCTGGCTGTGCTCGCCAAAGGCCCGCTTTCCGCCGAGGCCCGCGCCGCCTTCCGGGCATCTGCCGAGCGCCTGGGGTTCGGGAAGGACGCCTGCGCCTGGATCGTGCTGGAAAGCGACGCCGGGGAACTGGGGGCAAGCGACGTGCTTTCGGTTATCGAAGGACTCGACCCCGGCGCGGTCATAGCCGCCGACTCGCATGCCGCATCGTGCGTGTCGGCCGCCTATTCCGCGTCGTTCAAGCTCGATGCCGCCAATCGTGCCGGCTGTCGCACCGTGGTGGCGCTGGCAGACTTCGAAGGCGCGCTGCACGACGACGCCGCCAAGCGCAAGGCCTGGGCCGCCCTCAAGAAGCTCACCCGTTAAGCAGGACAGAAGGCCGTGCGGGGCGCACCGCGGGAGCCGAGCCCTGCGGAGAGCGCGGATGCTTCCACCCCTCCTATCCTCTGTTCGAAAAAATGCGAATATCCGCCCCCTAGACGCGCGTTTCATGTTACATTGCGCACCGGAGGTAATTACCCGTCTGATGTCGCACCGCGCGGCGTCTTTTGCGAGAGAGGAAAACAATGTCTCATCCAATCATTGAAGCTGACGATTGCATCGGTTGCGGCATTTGCGTCGATGCTTGCCCGCAAGAGGTTCTCGAGGTCGTCGACGGCACCGCCGAAGTCGTCAACGAGGACAGCTGCATCGCCTGCGGCGACTGCGTCGAGGAATGCCCCATGGGCGCCATCCCCGAGATCGTCGAGGACTAGCTCCAGAAAAACACGCAGCATAGCGTTCACAAGGCCGCTTCGAGCGGCCTTTTTTCGTGTCTTGTAACGTGCGACCTTCCAATAAAACGCGTTGGCAACAATAGGAAACTAGGAATTCAACAAGTCTTCATTTTTCGCGTTTTCCCTGCTCAAGCCTTGTATTTTGCTATCAGTGTGCAATGAATCGAACAAATGTGTGAAAAAGTTCCTAAACAAACTTGACAGACACACACTTAGATTATATGATGCATGCACACAATAGATAGGTATCAAAAAGCCTGTCAGGTAATGCTGCAAGAGGGCAGCAGGCAGGCGAACAGAGCAAAGCGAAAGCGAGGCTATTGAAATGGGAAAGATTCTAGGAATCGACTTGGGCACCACCAATTCGGCCATGGCTGTCATGGAGGGCTCCGAGCCTGAGATTCTCGTCAACGCCGAAGGCGACCGCACCACTCCTTCCGTCGAGGGCTTCCGCAAAGACGGCGAGCGCGTGGTCGGCAAGGCTGCTAAGAACCAGGCGGTCACCAACCCCGAGAACACCGTAAGCTCGGTCAAGCGCTTCATCGGCCGCGGCTACGACGAAACCCCCGAAGAGCAGAAGACGGTCTCCTACAAGGTCGAGAAGGGCAAGGACGGCCGCGCCGTCATCGACATCGAGGGCAAGACTTACACCCCCGAGGAAATCAGCGCCATGGTCCTGCAGAAGCTGAAGGCCGACGCCGAGAAGCAGGTGGGCGAGCCCATCACCAAGGCGGTCATCACCGTTCCG
>CBCTKQ010000188.1:0-2574 GCA_965147515.1 uncultured Eggerthellaceae bacterium
CGGAGAGCATGTACGACGACTCCATCGCCTTGGGGTTGATGTTGTTGCGCACGACGAGGACGAACATGGGCGCTTCTCCCTTCGAACGCCTGTAATTATATCCAACTCAAGGTAAACTGTTCCTATCATGAAGCATGCCAAGGAACTCAACCCAACCGACCTGGAACCCGAGGACGCGCGGCCCGAAGAGGCGCGCACCGAAGGCTTCGACGACGCTTCGGTCGGCAGCTCTGCGGCGCTGATAAGCGTCTGCACCATAATATCCAGGATAACGGGGTTCCTCCGCACATGGTCGATGGCGTACGCGCTGGGAGCCACGTTCCTCTCCAGCTCGTACCAGATAGCCAACAACCTTCCAAGCATGCTTTACGAGCTGGTCATGGGGGGAATGCTGACCACGGCCTTCCTGCCGGTGTACCTGTCGCTGAAGAAGAGGCTCGGCAAGGACCAGAGCTCGCAGTACGCCTCGAACCTGCTGACGCTCGTCGTGCTGGCGCTCGGCGTTCTTTCGGCGCTCTGCATGGTCTTCCCGTCGCAGGTCATCTACACCCAGTCCTTCTATTCCGACCAGTCGGTCATGGGCACCGCCACGCTGTTCTTCCAGTTCTTCGCCATCCAGATCGTGTTCTACGGCGCATCTTCCATAATATCGGGCCTGCTGAACGCCAACCGCGACTACATATGGGGCGCCATAGCTCCCGTGTTCAACAACGTGATCGTGATAGCGGCGTTCATCGCATACGCCGTCATCGCCCCCAGCAACCCCGATGCGGCCATCTACATCATCTCCATCGGGAGCCCCTTGGGCGTGTTCGTGCAGATGGTGCTTCAGATACCTGGGCTGAAGCGGTGCGGGATCCGGTTGCGTCCGCGCCTCGACCTCAAGGACCCGGCCCTGCGCGAGACGGCAAGCATTGGCCTTCCCGCGCTATTCGTCACCGTGTGCGGATTCGTCACCGTGTCCGTGGGGAACGCAGCCTCCTACAGCTTCGCCGACAACGGCCCCTCGGTTTTGGCGTATTCGAGGCTCTGGTACACGTTCCCTTACTCGATGCTGGCAATACCCGTGTCTACCGCCATGTTCACCGAGCTGTCCAGCATGCAGGCCGAGTACGACACGAAAGGGGTCGTCAGGGGCATCGTCAGCGGCACGAACCAGATCTTCTTCCTGATGATCCCGTTCGCCGTGTACCTGATGGTGTACGCCCAACCGCTTGTCACCCTGTACCACATAGGCGCGTTCGACGAGGACGGCATTGCGCAGATCGCCTCGTACCTCGCCGTGATGGCGGTTTCTCTGCCGTTCTACGGGGTGAACAGCTACCTTCTCATGGTGTTCTCAAGCATACGCAAGATGGTCGCAATATCGGTCATCACGCTCGTCGGGTCCGCCGCCCAGGTCGCCGTCATAATGGGGTCGGTGTGGCTGAAGGGGATAGGATACCCGGTGACCATGGAATGGATAGCCGTAGGCTCGATTGCCGCATACGTCATCGGGGACGTGCTTGCGCTCGTCTTCCTGGGGTGGCGCTATTCCCGCTGCGACTTCGACGGGAAGTCGATATTCCTGAGCTGCTTCCGCGGGCTCCTTCTCGGCGTCGCAGGAGGGGCCGTAGGCGGCGTGCTGTTCTGGGCGCTTGAGACGTACGTCGCGCCGGTCGAAGGGTCGCTCCCTATAGCTCTGGCCTACATCGTCGTCTGCGGATGCGTCAGCATGTTCGTCACGTTCGCGCCCGCCATACGCCTGAAGCTTCCCGAGGCGGCGTTCATCACCGCGCTGTGGGGCAAGCTGAGGCGCTCCTAGGGCGTGCCAGAAGCGAACGTCCCCTGTCACGCCTAGAGCAGGGGAATGCGAAACGCGCCGCTACGACGGCAATCCCTACATATGGCAAGGTGGCTGCAGGAGTGGCCTTGCTGTTCGCCCGAAGCTGGATGAGGCTGCAAGCTACTTGTGGTAGTACCTGTGCTGCTCGTAGACGGGTTCGCAGCACACGTTGATGCCCAGCGTCTTGTACAGGCGCTCGTCCTTGGAGGACAGGATCACCGAGAAGTAGGCGTCGCACCCGCGCAGCTTGTCGGCGTTGTCGATGAGCCTCTCAGCCAAGGGGTTGCTGACCGAGCTGACCGAGAGCGCAAGCAGCGTCTCGTCGGAATGCAGCCGCGGGTTCGAGTTGTGCAGGTGCTCGGTCTTCAGGTGGCAGATGGGCTCCAGCACGTTGTCGGATATCACGTCGACGTCGTCGGCAACGCCGGAGACGCCCTTCAACGCGTTCATGAGAAGCGCCGACGCCGCTCCTAGCAGGTTGCCGGTCTTCCCGGTGACCACCGTTCCGTCTGGAAGCACCATGGCGCCGGCGGGACGCCCGGTCATCTCGGACTTCAGCAGCGCCGCCGACCTTGCCGGGGAAAGGTTCGCATTGATTCCGGCCTGGTTCATCAGCAGCTCTATCTTCTTGGCCTCTCCGTCGTCGCCTCCGTTGCGCTTCGCTTCGACGGCTGCCGCGAAGTAGCGCCTGACGATCTCGTTGTTGGCGGCCTCGCGGCACACCTCGTCGTCGGATATGCCGAAGCCTG
>CBCTKQ010000189.1:0-2570 GCA_965147515.1 uncultured Eggerthellaceae bacterium
TTTGAGGAAGCCGCCCTCCGGTCCCGCGGCGACGGCCGCCGGGACGTCAACGATTCGAACATGAAGGTCGGCAATGGAATACGTAACAGCAGGCGAGTCTCACGGGCCTAAGCTCACGGCCATAGTGAGCGGGGTGCCGTCGGGCATCTCCATCGACATAAACCGCATCGACAGCGACCTTTCCAGGCGGCAGGCAGGCTATGGCCGCGGCGACCGCCAGAAGATAGAACGCGACAGGGCGAAGGTGACCGGCGGCGTGCGCTTCGGAAGGACCACCGGCGCGCCCGTGTCCATCGACGTCGAGAACCGCGACTGGGCGAACTGGGAGGTGCGCATGTCGGCCTTCGGAAGCGCGCCCGACGGCTACCAGCGCGAAGTCACGCCCCGGCCTGGCCATGCCGACCTGGTGGGCGTACTGCGCAACAACACCGACGACTGCCGCAACGTCCTGGAACGTTCCAGCGCACGCGAGACCGCCGCGCGCGTTGCGGCCTGCGGGATCGCCAAGGAGTTCCTGGCCGAGCTCGACGTGGAGGTCATGAGCTACGTCGTTTCCATCGGCGGCGCGTCCATGTCGTGCGGATACGAGCAAGCGGCCGGCTTCGAGCCCGTGCAGGTGGAGTTCTCGGAGACGCGCTGCCCCGACGAGCAGGCCACCGAGGCCATGAAGCGCGAGATAGACGCCGCCAAGGCCGCAGGCGAGAGCCTGGGAGGCACGTTCCGCGTGGTCGCGAAGGGCCTGGTGCCGGGCCTTGGAAACTTCGCCAGCGGGCGCGAGCGCCTAACGTCGCAGCTTGCGGCGGCCGTGTTCTCCATTCCGGCAATCAAAGGGGTCGAGTTCGGCCTTGGGTTCGAAGCAGCGCGGCGCGCAGGTTCTGCGATGCATGACCCTATCGTGTTGGAAGGCTCGTCGTTCGGGCGCACGTCCAACAACGCCGGGGGGCTTGAAGGCGGAATGACCACGGGGCTTCCGCTGGTGGTCACTGGCGCCATGAAGCCGATCCCCACTCTGATGAACCCGCTTTCCACGGTGAACCTGGACACGCTGGAACCCGAGGAGGCTTCGCGCGAGCGCAGCGACGTTTGCGCCGTTCCCGCGGCTGCGGTGGTGGCCGAAGGAGAGGTGGCTATGGTGCTGGCCAACGCATACATAGACGCGTTCGGGTGCACATCGATGGCCGACATCAAGGCCAACGTCGCGCAGTACATGCAGCGCCTCGACACGATGGGCCGCTGATGGAGCTGTCCCGCAACGTCTTCTTCGTGGGCTTCATGGGGGCCGGCAAGTCCACGGTGGCCCGCAAGATAGCCCGCTCGTGCGGCGTGGCGTCGCTCGACATGGACAAGTACATCGAACGCGCCTGCGGGAAGAGCATCCCCGAGATATTCGACGAGGGCGGCGAGGAGCTGTTCCGCCGCATCGAGACGGACGTGCTGCGCGAGCTGTGCACCAAGGACGCGGGCATGCTGATCTCGTGCGGGGGAGGCGTCGTGAAGTCGCCCGAGAACAGGCGCCTGCTGAAGGACGGCGGAGTGGTGGTGCACCTTCTGGTGGACGCCGACGAGGCCGCGGCGCGCATCTCCGACAAGTCGTCGCGCCCGCTGTTCAACGACATCGAGTCGGCACGCGGCCTGTGCGCCGAAAGGCTTCCCCTTTACGAGGAGGTCGCCGACCTCACCGTGCCTACGGGAGGGAAGGACCTGCGCGACGTGTCGCGGGAGGTCAGAAGGTATCTAAGTCGGGAAGGTGTGATATGCCAGCGACCAGAATAGACGTGCAGATCCCGGGCGAGAGCGCCTACGACGTGCGCGTGGGCGATTCCATACTGTCTTCGCTCGGCGCGGAGTGCCGGAAGGTGGCGGCCGTCGCCGAATGCCCGCAGCTTCTGCTGCTGAGTGACTCCAACGTCGCATCCTTGTACATGTCTGCCGCGAAGAACTCGCTCGTGGGCGCCGGGTACAAGGTCAGCGACGTGACCGTGGGCGCCGGCGAGGCGTCGAAGTCGGTCGGCGTCGCCGAGGAGGTGTGGGAGGCCATGGCGATGCTCGGCCTGGGGCGCGACTGCGCCGTGGTGTCCCTGGGCGGCGGCGTCGTTGGCGACCTGGGCGCGTTCGTCGCCTCCACGTTCATGCGCGGCATGCCCGTCGTGCAGGTGCCCACCACGCTGCTTTCCATGGTCGACTCGTCGGTGGGGGGCAAGACGGGCATCAACCTGAAGGCGGGCAAGAACCTGGTGGGCACGTTCATGCAGCCTGCATACGTGTGCGCTTCCACCGACGTTCTTTCCACGCTGCCCGAGCGGGAATGGGCGTGCGGGTGCGGCGAGGTGGCGAAGTCGGCCGCAGTCGATTCCGACGACTTCTTCTTCTGGCTGATGGACAACGCCGGCGCGCTGGCCGCGCGCGATGGCGCTGTCGTGGACGAGGCAATATGCCGCTGCGTGGTGTTCAAGGCCGGCGTGGTCGCGCAGGACAAGACGGAAAGCCGCGGCGTGCGCGAGTGCCTGAACTATGGGCACACGCTGGCGCACGCCATCGAGACGCTTTCGGGATACGGAACCTACTCGCAT
>CBCTKQ010000190.1:0-2552 GCA_965147515.1 uncultured Eggerthellaceae bacterium
TGATTATTCGCGCCGATTCTTGCCGCCTATTGCACTAATGTTGCCGCCCTCCTTCAACAAGGTTGCCGCTTAACCGAGCGGCCAGATACCGCCAAAGTTGCCACCTTCCTAAACTTGTCTCATTCGCCAACCGAGACAAGGAAAGGAAGTGATCTTCATGGCGAAGAGGATCAACGCCAAGCTGGTGATGGAGCTGCTTGGCAAGGGCATGTCAGCCCGGGAGATTTACAAGACGAGGCGAATCTCAAGGCAGAGCACGAAGAAGGTGCTCGAGGCCATGGCCGCGACCGGCCTGACCTGGGATGAGGCGTCCAAGATGGACGAGGCGGCCGTCTACGACCTGCTGTTCCCGCAGCAGGCGCAGGAGAAGGCGGCGGTGCTCGATGCCGACTACGGCTACGTGCATTCCGAGCTGCAGAGGGTCGGCGTCACGCAGAAGCTGCTTTGGGAGGAGTATCGCGACGAGGCCGGCGCCAAGGGCCTGGCCGCCGTCAGCTACACGTCGTTTTGCCGCGGATACAAGCGGTACGTCACCGGCCGCAACGTCACCAACCACCTCGAGCACAAGCCAGGCCAGGTCATGGAGGTGGACTGGTCGGGCCCGACCATGAAGCTGGTGAGCGAGGCGACCGGCGAGGTCAGCAAGGCCTACCTGTTCGTCGCCACCCTGCCCTACTCGCAGTACACATACGTCGAGGCCACGGCGGACATGAGGCAGAACACCTGGCTGCTTTGCCATGTCCATGCCTACGAGTTCTTCGGCGGCGTAGCCGTCAGATGCGTCTGCGACAACCTCAAGACCGGCGTCACCAAACACCCCCGCGAGGGCGAGGTCGTGCTCAACGAGGCCTATGAGTCCCTGGGGCGCCACTACATGTGCGCCATCATGCCCACCGGGGTCAGAAAGCCCAAGCAGAAGCCATCGGTGGAGGGGTCGGTGGGCGACATCGCAACCGCCGTCATCGCCAAGCTGCGCAACCAGGCGTTCTCCACGCTGCACGAGCTGAACGCCGCCATCGCCGAGAAGGTCGCAGACTACAACGCGGCGCCCTTCCAGAAGCGCGAAGGCAGCCGCAAGCTCGTGTTCGACGAGGTCGAGTCGGCGTTCCTCATGCCGCTTCCCGAGGTGCCGTTCGAGGTTTGCGACTGGGTCTACGGACGCACGGTGAACCTGGACTTCCACGTCGTCTTCGACAAGAACCGGTACTCCGTGCCTTTCCAGCATGTCGGGGCCAAGGCGGACCTGCGCGTCACCGCCAACGCCGTTGACGTCTACGTCGGCGGCAGCCGCATCGCCAGCCATCCCCGCCTGCCTTCCTTCGTGCAATACCGATACCAGACCGACCCCGCCCACATGCCGCCCCAGTTCGTGAGCCCCGAATGGGACGAGAGGCGGATCCTGAGATGGGCCCGCGAGATCGGGCCCGCCACGCACGAGGTGGTGACCAGGGTGTTCGGCGCCGTGCAGATTCCCGAGCAGGCGTACAACCCCTCGCTTGCGATACTCAACCTGACCAGGCGATACACGGAGGCGGAACTGGAGGACGCGTGCTCGTATGCGCTTTCCAAGGTCAAAAGCCCCAGGTGCAAGTTCATAAAGACGGTGCTGGCCAGCAACGCCGCAAGGGGCCACGACGCCGGCGACGAGCCGTCTCCTGGCGGCTACATTCGCGGCGAAGGTTACTACGACAACGGCAAGGAGGGCTAGGAAATGGTGGATGCAGAGACGAAGCGCAAGGCCCGTGAGCTCGGGGTTGCCGGGCTGGCCGAGATCATCGAAAGCGTCAGCGAGGATCCGTCATACGCCGCGCTCACCTTCGACGAGAAGATGAAGATAGTCATCGATCACGCGCATGCGGAGATGGGCAGAAAGCAGGTCGAGTCGCTGCTGAAGTCGGCAAAGCTCAGGTTCCCGCAGGCGGACATATCCAACATCGTCTACGAAAACAGGCCCCTTTCCAGGGACTTGGTGAACCAGCTGGGCACCACGCAGTTTGTTGCCAGCGCGACGGACGTCATCCTGGAAGGATTCACGGGCACAGGCAAGAGCCACCTCGCCTGCGCCCTGGGAAAGCAGGCGTGCAAACACGGGATAAGGACCATGTACGTCAGGATGCCAGACATGCTCGCATACCGAGAGGAGCGGATGAGGGCGGGCTGGGCCGAGAAGAAGGTCCTTCGCAAGTTTGCCTCCTGCAAGATTCTGATTCTAGACGAATGGCTCATCGACAAGCCCACGACCGAGCAGATGCACTTCCTGCTGGAACTGACAGAGCTTCGCTACGACAACTCCTCGACCATCTACTGCTCGCAGTATTCCCACAAGGACTGGCATCGCCGCATGGGTGCCGGCGCGCATGCGGAATCCGTCATGGACCGCATCGTGCACAACGCCGTCGTCATCGAGATGGGCGAGGTGAACATGAGGGAGCTGACCGCGAAAAGGGCAATCTAGAAGGCTGGTAAAAATCCTGGAAAGGGGTGGCAACTTAAATGAAAGTGCCGGCATAGGTCTTCGTGCTCATGCCGGCACATTTGCGTGCGAATAATCA
>CBCTKQ010000191.1:0-2550 GCA_965147515.1 uncultured Eggerthellaceae bacterium
CGCCCATGCCGCCTCACCGCACGTAGGGCAGAAGCCAGCCATAGCCTTCCTTGCGCATGTCGGCCTTGGGGACGAACCGCAGGGCGTTCCCGTTGATGCAGTAGCGCAGGCCGCCCAGCTCTTCGGGGCCGTCGTCGAACACGCGCCCCAGATGGCTGTCGCCCGCGCGGCTGCGCACCTCGGTACGCGGCATGAACGGGATGCCGTCGTCTGCGCGCTCTTCTATCACGGCGTCTGTGACCGGGCGCGAGAACGCGGGCCATCCGCATCCCGAGTCGAACTTGTCGCTTGACAGGAACAGCGGCTCGCCGGTGACGACGTCGACGTAGACGCCGGGCGCGAACTCGCGGTCGTACGGGTGCGAGAACGCGAACTCGGTGGCGGACTGCTGCGTGACCGCGTACTGGGAGCGCGTCAGGTCGGCCAGCAGCTCGGCTTCGGAAGGGCGGGTGTATGTGTGCTTGGCCAGCTCGTCCGCGATGCGGTCGCGCTGCCACTGGGGAAGGGCGCTCGAACGGTCGTCGCCGGCGCTGGGCGCTTCCGCGTCGGCTGCGCCGTCCGTGTGGGCCGCGCACGGCGCGCACGGCGCGCACGGCGCGCACGGCGTACCGTCCCCGAACTCATCGACGTGCTCGGCAACGAAGCGGTCGGCGTCCGCGAGGTTCGCGTGGCAATAGCCCGACGGGTTCTTCTGCAGGTAGTCCTGGTGATAGTCTTCTGCCGGAGCGAAGCCTGCCAGGGGCATGACCTCCGTTGCGACGGGCGCCGAGTGCTGCGCCTGCACCTTCGCGACCGCACGCTGGATGTCGGCGAGGTCGGCGGGGTTGGCGAGGTTGCCGGAATTGGGCTGTGCCTCCACGTCGGACGAGCCAGCCGCGTCGGAACACGGCGAGCCCTCCCCTTCGTCCGGAATCCAATAGACGCCGCTCCTGTACTGGGTTCCACGGTCGTTTCCCTGGCGATTCACCGAGGTCGGGTCTATGGTGCGGAAGAACGCCTCGAGCAGCAGCGGAAGCGGCAACACGGCCGGGTCGTACTCCACCATGACGGCCTCGGCGGCGTCCGTGGCGCCCGAGCACACAAGCTCGTAGCTGGGGTCGGCGACGCGCGAGTTGGCGTATCCGACCTGCGTGGACAGCACGCCCGGCAGCTTGCGCAGGTATGCTTCGGTGCCCCAGAAGCACCCTCCGGCCAGGCATATCCTCTTAGGTTGCGCGGATGCGGTCATTTCGGCCTCCTTTTGGGCGGGTTCCCGAAGGATATAGCTTCGACGCCATACCGACGTGCGACCGGGCACAGAACTGTTCATGTCCTGTGACGGATGCATGTCGGAAGCGTTTCAGTTCCGAAGCGGGCGCGATTGCAGGCGCCGTAACGGCATTCTGTAACCGCCGTTTCGAACCGCGCCGCTAGGATGGCACAAAGCGAAAGAAAGGCAGCACGTTCTGGCGCGTGGTGCGGCAGATGGCGGCAATAAAGGAGGTGAGGGATGGACGACGAGATTGCGACGTACGCGGTCTACGGCGCGGAAGACGCGATAGCATACGACGCGGCGGCCACAGTGGCGGGAGGCGCTGAAGGAACCGGGACGAGTGGCTTATTGTTCTCGGACTGGATGATGTTCAATCGCGTCATGCATGACGAGGAGGTTTGCGCCGCGTTCCTGGAGACGGTGCTCGGAATCGAGGTGGAGCGCATCGAGTACCTGCAGTTAGAGCGCCACGCGGTTCCGGCCCTGGGCTCCAAGGCGGTTCGTATGGACGTGTACGCGAGGGACCGCGTGCGGGCATACGATGTGGAGATGCAAGCGTGCCGCATGCCCTACCTCGGAAGACGGCTGCGCTACTACCAGGGGTCGATGGACGTCGCCGATTTGAGGCCGGGGCAGGACTATGGGGAAATGCTCGACAGCTACATCGTATTCCTGTGCACCTACGATCCGCTGAAGGAAGGGCTTCCCGTCTACACCGTGCGCCCGAAGTGCGAGGAGGCGCCAGGCGCGGACCTGAAAACGGGGCAGAGCTGGGTCGTGCTCAACGCTCAGGCATGGCGGGACGCCCCTACGGAGGGGCTCCGCAACCTGCTAGAATACGTCTCGAACAGGAGGAGCCCGGTCGAGAGCGCGGACCCTTTGGTCGCGCGCATCGACGCGAAGGTGGAAAGGGCCAACCGCGACTCCGAGTGGAAGGAGAAGGCCATGGGCTTCATGACCCTCGAGATGGACCACCGCGCCCGCGAGCGATACGCCAAGGAACAGGGCCTCGAGCAGGGGCTCGAGCAGGGGCTTGCAGAAGGCGAGGCCATCGGGGAAGCCCGCTACGGCCGTCTGACAGAGGCGCTGCTTGCCGCTGGCAGGGTCGACGACCTGCGCCATGCTGTCAAGGACGCCGCCTTTCGCCAGCAGCTTTACCAGGAGCTCGGCATATCATAGGGCGCAGCTTGCTGCGGCTATTGACGGTGGCCGAAGATGGGTTCCGCCGCTGCAAAATCAGATGGACGGAACGCCCTCCGTCCCCTGTTCCTCATGCGTTTAAACAGCCAGCGTGGGCA
>CBCTKQ010000192.1:0-2538 GCA_965147515.1 uncultured Eggerthellaceae bacterium
GGCTCTTGAACTCGGGGTGGGCCTGGCTTGCCACGAACCATGGGTGGTCTGCAAGCTCGACCATCTCGACAAGCCTCCCGTCGGGGGAAAGCCCCGATATGACCAGCCCCGCCTCTTCAAGCCTATCGCGGTACGCGTTGTTCACCTCGTAGCGGTGGCGGTGGCGCTCGTACACCAGGCTCTCGCCGTAGGCCGCCTCCGCAACGGTGCCCTCGCCTATCCTGCAGGGATAGGCGCCCAGGCGCATGGTGGCGCCCTTGTCCACCACGTCTTCCTGCTCGGGCATGAGGTCGATCACAGGGTTCTCGGCGTCGGGGTCGAACTCCGACGAGGTCGCGCCTTCCAGCCCGGCCACGTCGCGCGCGAACTCGCACACGGCCGCCTGCAGCCCGAGGCATATCCCCAGGAAGGGGATGCCGTTCTCCCTTGCGTGCTTGACGGCCAGTATCTTCCCCTCGAACGCCCGCGACCCGAACCCGCCTGGCACGAGGATGCCGGACATCCCGGCCAGCTTCTCCCCCACGTTCCCAGGCGTTAGCTCCTCGCCGTCGATCAGCACGACGTTCACGTTCTTCCCGTGGAACACGCCGGCATGCCCCAGCGCCTCCACCACGCTGAGGTACGCGTCGGGAAGGCTGACGTACTTCCCAACCACGGCGATGTCAACGCTTCCGCTGCAGTTGGCCTTGTCGTCGAGGAAGCGCATGAGGTCGGACAGGTCTGCCCTGTTGGGGGCGAGCCCTACGCGGTTCAGCACCATGGCGTCGAACCCTTGCTCGTACAGAGTGACGGGCACCTCGTATATGGAGGGCGCGTCGACGCAGGCCAGCACCGCTTCGGGCGCGACGTCGCAGAACAGCGCTATCTTGTCGCGCACTGCATCGGAGATATCGTGGTCGCTGCGGCACACGATGAAGTCGGGCTGCACGCCGATGGAGCGCAGCTCCTTCACCGAGTGCTGCGTGGGCTTCGTCTTCACCTCGTGCGCGGCGGCGATGTAGGGCACGAGCGTCACGTGCACGAACAGCACGTCACCTGCGGGGCGTTCCTTCTTGAACTGGCGCGCGGCCTCGATGAAGGGCAGCCCCTCTATGTCGCCTATCGTTCCGCCGATCTCGGTTATCACGATGTCTGCGCAGGTCTGCTCGCCTATGCGCACCAGGCGTTCCTTTATGGCCTCGGTGACGTGGGGAATCACCTGCACGGTGCCTCCCAAAAAGTCGCCGCGCCTTTCGCGGGAAATCAACGTCTGGTATATGGATCCCTGGGTGAAGTTGGATTCGCGGGTCAGGCTCTCGTCGATGAAGCGCTCGTAATGCCCAAGGTCCAGGTCGCCTTCGTGCCCGTCGTCGGTGACGAACACCTCGCCGTGCTGGAACGGGCTCATCGTCCCGGGGTCCACGTTGAGGTAGGGGTCCATCTTCTGCATGGTCACCTTGTACCCGCGCGACTTCAGCAGAAGCCCCAGCGAAGCGGCCGTGATCCCCTTGCCTAGCGACGACACGACTCCGCCGGTGACGAAGATGTACTTGGTCATTCCAACCACCCCGCAACATGTCCGAGCGAATGCTTACGGGATTCCATTCTATCCCGCCCGCCCTATTTGGCGCCGGCCGGCCGAATCGGTTTTACAAACTGGTAACATTGAGCCTGGCGCGACCCTCCGTCACGCGCCCGGAAAGGATTCCCATGAAGATCGGTTTCGACAACGAGAAATACATCGAGATGCAGGCCGACAGGATCCGCGAGCGCATCGGGATGTTCGGGGGCAAGCTCTACCTCGAGTTCGGCGGGAAGCTGTTCGACGACTACCACGCGTCGAGGGTGCTCCCTGGGTTCGAGCCCGACACCAAGATCCGAATGCTGCAGAGCATGGTGGACGAAGTCGAGATCGTGATAGCCATCAAGGCCGGCGACATCGAATCGTCGCGCATGCGAAGCGACATCGGTATCACCTACGAGGAGGACGTCCTGCGCCTGATGGACATCTTCCGATCCATGGGGTTCACCGTCGGAAGCGTGGTCATCACGCAGTACAAGAACCAGCCCGCGGCCGATGCGTTCCGCAAGCGGATCACCGACATGGGGATAACCAGCTACCTGCACTACCCCATCGCCGGCTATCCCTACGACATCGAACACATCGCAAGCGACGAAGGGTTCGGCAAGAACGAGTTCATCCAGACGTCCAAGCCGCTTGTCGTGGTGACGGCGCCCGGGCCCGGCTCGGGTAAGATGGCCACGTGCCTCTCGCAGATATACCACGAGCACAAGAACGGCGTCGTGGCCGGATACGCCAAGTACGAGACCTTCCCCGTGTGGAACCTTCCGCTGACGCATCCCGTGAACATCGCGTACGAGGCGGCAACGGCCGACCTGGACGACGACAACATCATCGACCCGTTCCATCTGGAAGCGTACGGCGAGACCACGGTGAACTACAACCGCGACGTCGAGATATTCCCCGTGCTGCGCTCGCTGATGCAGCGCATCTCGGGGTCGAGCCCCTACGCCAGCCCCACCGACATGGGCGTCAAC
>CBCTKQ010000193.1:0-2522 GCA_965147515.1 uncultured Eggerthellaceae bacterium
GGATGGTTGTGCGTCTCGTTCTTGAACAGGTACAGCCAGTCCTGCTGCTCGCCGCGCACGTCCACCTTCACCTTCACGGTGCAGGCGTTTATCTCCTCCGACTCGTCCAACCCGGTGAGGATGCCGCGGTTCTTCAGCCATTTCGCGCCGATGGTGCCCATGTCCATCAGGCATACGGGCTTGCCTTCGCGCCCCAGCTCGCGGCGCATTTCCATGTACTTGTCGAACGCGCGCTGCACGTTTTCGTCGGCGATGCGCACGTCGTCGAGCACGGTGCCGAAAGTGGTGTGGCGGCAGTGGTCCGACCAGTAGGTGTCGATCATCTTGATCTCGGTGATGGTGGGCGGGCGGCCCTCTTCGGCGAAGTAACGCTGGCAGAACTGGATGTCGCCCAGGTCCATGGCGAGCCCGCGGTCTTCGATGAACTGCGCAAGCCCGGCGTCGTCAAGCCCCAGAAAGCCGTCCAGCACCTCGACCGGCGCAGGCTCGGGGAACTGCTGCTGCAGCGTGGCCACTTCGGCCAGGTCGGCCTCGCGGGCTTCGACGGGGTTGATCACGTAGCCTTTCACGGAATCGACGGCGGCACCGTCCACGTCGCCTTCCAGCACGTACACGTTCGCGCTGCGCACGGTGGGGCGCTCGCCCTGGGATATCAGCTGGATGCACTCGCTGGCCGACTCGGCCCGCTGGTCGAACTGCCCTGGCAGGTATTCCACCGCGAACACGTTCGAACCCGCAGGGACGGGCAGCTCGTAGGCGACTTCGTCGACGGCGGGCTCGCTGAACACGCTTGCAACCGACTCGCCGAAAAGCTCGTCGGATATGCCTTCGACATCGTAGCGCCTGATGACGCGGACGCCTTCCAGGCCATCAACCCCCAGAATGTCGCGAAGCTCAGCAAAAAGCTGCTGAGCTTCGACGTCGAACCCGGGCTTCTTCTCGACATAGACGCGCTTGACCATGTTTGCTCCTGAAGGTCGGTTCCCTGTCGGCACGTTGCGAGGACTGTTCGCCCTGGCTGCATCGCGTGCCGGCCGATGCAGCAACACGCCTGCTAGGACGCTTCGGCTTCCTTCTTGCGCGAGAAGAAGCCCAGCTTCTTCTTGGGCGCGGGTTCTTCGGCCTGTTCGTCGGACGCTTCCTCGGAGACGTCGTCGGAAGCAGCCTTCGCCTTGGCGGCCGCGGCCTTCGCGTTCGCAGCCCCCTTCTTCTTGGGCTGGGCGGCACGGGCGGCGCGCTCGGCCTTCTCGCGCTCCTTCAGCTCGGCGGCCTCCTTGGCCATCATGCGGGCCTGGTAAGCGCGCCTTTCCTTGCGCACCTTCGAGAAATCGATGTAGAAGGCGAAGATGATGAGCACGTAGGCGGCTATCAGGGCCACCATGGCAAGCCACTCGGGCTGGACGCCGCGCAGCAGCCACGATGCCACCACGCACACGATGGCGCCGATCATGGTGGCCCAGAATATGCGCCTCAGCTTCTTGTAGCGCTCGGTGTCGGGCGTGCTGTACTTGCGGTCAATCTCGCGCTGCTTCTCGGACTCGGCCCTGCGCTGAGCCTTGAGCTCGGCCTTCTTGGCCTTGGGGTCCTTCTTCGGCGAGCTGTAGGTGACCGACGCCGCGGCCTTCGACTTGGGTTTCGCCGATGCGGCGCTCTTGCGTGTGGTTCCCTGGTGCTTGTCGGTCTGGTACCGCTCGTTCATCGGGTTTCGCTGACTCAATGCAATGCTCCTAGTCGGTGGTTTCGAACGCGCTCCAGTTTATCACGGAGGCTAGACGGAAAGCGGGCTTCCGGTGATGAATTCGTACGCCTGCAGGTACTTCTCGCTGGTGCGCTTTATGACGTCGGCGGGAAGGTGCGGGGGCGTGCCCTGCTTGTCCCAGTTGGCGGACAGCCAGTCGCGCACGAATTGCTTGTCGAACGACGCCTGGCTGCGGCCGGGCTCGTAGTCGTCCACCGACCAGAACCTGGAGGAGTCGGGCGTCAGCACCTCGTCGCCCAGCACCGTGCGGCCGTCCACCTTGCCGAACTCGAACTTCGTGTCGGCGATGATTATCCCGCGCTCGCGGGCGTAGTCGGCAGCGGTGTCGTATACGTGCTTGGACGTGCGCGCAAGCTCCTGCGCGTCGTCGACGCCGATTATCTCGGCGCAACGCTCGAAGCTGATGTTCTCGTCATGGTCGCCAATTTCGGCCTTGGTGGAAGGCGTGAATATCGCTTCGGGGAGCTTGCTGGAGTTGACGAGGCCCGAAGGCAGGCTTATGCCGCAAACCGTGCCTTCGCGCTGGTACTCGGCAAGCCCGCTTCCGGCCAGATAGCCTCGCACGATGCATTCCACCGGGAACATCTCGGCCTTGCGCACCAGCATGAACCGCCCGCGCAGGTAGTCGGCCTGGTCTGCGAACTCGGCCGGAAGGTCGGCCACGTCGGCCGACACGAGGTGGTTGTCCACAACGCCTTCCAGCAGCTTGAACCAGAACACGGAAAGCTGCGTGAGCACCTGCCCCTTGTACGGTATGTCGTCC
>CBCTKQ010000194.1:0-2485 GCA_965147515.1 uncultured Eggerthellaceae bacterium
CCTGCCCGCGCCGACGCGCTCGTCGTCGCGGTACACATCGAACAGCCTCACGCTTTCCAGGAGCTTGCCGCCGGCGGACGTCATGACCTGGGTCATTTTCTCGGCTGTGACGTCGTCGCCGACTATGAACGCCTGGTCTATGGCGATGGCCGGGAACGAAGGCACGTCGACGTAGTCGCGCGCCGGGCGGTACGACTTCTCGATCGCTGTCATGTCGAGCTCGAACGCAACCACCGGCGGCTCGGCGTCGAAGGCGGCGGCCACGAGCGGATGCACCTCGCCCACCCATCCAAGCACGGTGCCGCCCGACAGCACCTCGGCGGCGCGTCCAGGCTGCAGCTGCGGGGCGTCTTCGGCGGCGAGCTCCTTGAAGCGCAGCTTCGGAAGGGCGAGCTCGCGCGCAAGGTTCTCGACGACGCCCTTGCCGTCGAAGAAGTCGAACTGCACGGCCTTGGAGTTCCACGCGTCCTCGCGCATCGCCCCCGCCAACACGCCGGCCACCTTCGTGCGTTCCTTGGGCTTCTTGCGCCCCTCTGCCGTGGAGAACACGGTGCCGATCTCGTACAGCTGGATGTTCTTGGTGCCGTGGTGCTGGTTGTAGGAGACGCTTCGCAGAAGGCCTGGGAGCATCGTCTGGCGCATCACCGACTGGTCGGCGTTCAGGGGGTTGATGAGCCTCACGGGCATGCCGAGGTCGAGCGAGGCCATTCGCGCGGCCTCGACGTCGCCGGGCTCCGCGAAGGAATAGGTCATCGTCTCGTTCATGCCGCTGGCACGGAGTGCGGCGTTGACCACGTCGCGGACCGTCTCGCATTGCTCGCGGACGCCCACGCGATCGGGCGACGAGGGCAGCGTCGGCGCTATGCGGTCCATGCCCCAAAGGCGGACGACCTCCTCGTAGAGGTCGATCTCGCGCTCCAGGTCGGGGCGGAACGTGGGCGCGACCACGTCGAGCACGTCGGCGTCGTCGGTGGGCGACACCTCGCACCCTAGGCGCTCCAGCACGTCGACTATGAAATCGGACGGGATTTCGGCCCCCATCATTGCGTTGAACCTTCCCTGGCGGAACTTCAGGGGAACGGGCTCGGACTTGACGGGATAGAGGTCGACGATTCCGGGACGCACCGTGCCGCCCGACACCTCGGCCATGAGCGCCGCGGCTGCCGCCGATATGTCGGCTATGGGAACGTCGTCCACGCCTCGCTCGTAGCGCATGGACGCCTCGGATATGAGCCCCAGGTTGCGGCTGGTGCGCGAGGTGTGCGCGCGGCTTCCAGCAGGATGGCGGTGGTGTGGTCCTCGACTTCGGAAGTAAGCCCTCCCATGACGCCCGCCAGCGCCACGGCCTGCTTGGGCGTGGCGATGACCGTCATGTCGGAGGTCAGCACGCGGTCGGTGCCGTCGAGGGTGGTGAACTGCTCGCCGTCCTCGGCAGGGCGCACGATGATCTTCACGTTGCCCTCGGCGTCGGCCAGCGTGTCGTAGTCGAAGGCGTGCAGGGGCTGCCCGTACAGGAACATGATGTAGTTGGTGACGTCGACGACGTTGTTGATGGACCGCGCGCCTGCGGCGGTGACGCGTTCCGCCAGCCAGTCGGGCGACGGCCCCACCTTCACGCCGTCGATCACGCGGGCGGTATAGCGCTGGCAGCGCTCGACGTCGGTTATCTCCAACTGCACCGAATCGGAGACGTCGGAACCGGCGGTCACCGCATCAAGCTTGTCCATGTCGGACTGCAGGGGGTAATCCACCGCAGACTGGTACATCGCGCCGATCTCGCGCGCAAGGCCGACCACCGACAGGCAGTCGGGGCGGTTGGGGGTTATCTCCAGGTCGAGCACCGTGTCGCCCTCGCCGAGGTAGTCGGAAATGGGCATGCCGACGGGCGCGTCCTCGGGAAGCACCCAGATGCCGTCGTGCTCGGTCCCCTGGCCAAGCTCGCGTTTCGAGCAGCACATCCCGCAGCTTGCGACGCCGCGCAGCTTGCTCTTCTTTATCTTGAAGCCGCCGTCCTCGCTGGGCAGCACCGCGCCGACCGTGGCGACGGGCACCTTGATGCCGGCCGCGATGTTGGGGGCGCCGCACACGATCTGCAGCGGCTCGTCGGCCCCGACGTCCACCGTGACCACGTGCATGTGGTCGGAGTCGGGGTGTTCCTCGCAGGTCAGCACATGGCCTACCACCACGCCTTCGAGGGCAGCGCCCAGCTTCTCGACGCCTTCGACGCCGGTGCCCGTAAGGTCCAGCCGGTCGCAGAACGCCTGCGTGTCGGCAGGAACGTCGACGTAGTCATTGACCCATTTGAGAGAAAGCTTCATGATCTATCTCTTTCTTTCTATCTATTCTTTCTTCCGCAAGTCCCCATGATCGTCAGATGCCGCGAGGGTTTCTGTGGTGCGCCGTATCGTGGTGTCGGGCGGCCGAGCAGCCTTCGCGCTGTGAGGGCAAGCCCGAAAGCCACGAGGCGGTGTGCCACAGGACGCCG
>CBCTKQ010000195.1:0-2484 GCA_965147515.1 uncultured Eggerthellaceae bacterium
GAACAGCACGCCCTGTATGATGCCGGAGCAGAAGAACCCGAGGACTGCGCCCACGATGCTCCAGGCGAACACCATGGTGAACTTCTCGGGCTTGTTGTAGTTGCGCAGCACGATGATGCCCGCAGCGAGCACGACGCCCTCGGCCACGATCGCAAGCCCCAGGATGATGTTGACGATGGACACGGCCAGCTGGTAGGCCGCGTAGTCGTCGTAGTAGTCATAGTAGCCGGGGAAGTCGCCTGAGCCGTAATGGGTTCCGATGCTGTAGGACCCGTAGATGCTTCCGTATCCGTCGTACCCATAGCCGTAGTAATCGGCCAATGCATCCTGGATGAACGGGGCCATCACGCTCATCATCGCGATGCCTATGACGCATAGGAAGATGATCACGCCCGAGAGCGCGACGCAGGCGATGGCCATTCCCTTGATCGCCTTGGCATGGTTCTTCTGCATTTCGTGCAACCTTTCTTCCGTGCCTGCACCTTCGTGGTGCACGCATTCCTTCGCTCCGTGGGGGACGCCGGGTATTCGTTCCCTATTGTAAACGCTGCGGGCCGCATGCCGCCATGTTTCGGCGCCCCTCCTTGGCGAGCCTTCGGCCCCGAACGCGCGTCAGGGTTCGATCCAATAGACGGTTCCGCCCCCGTACAGCTTTCCGAACACGTACTTGTTGGAGGCCGACTCGTTGCTGAGGAACAGCCTGCCGTCGAACTGGTCGATCCCTTCCATCATGGGAGGCGCCTCGACGGAGGCGGCAAGCGCGGACGATTCGCAGAAGACCAGGGGCACGTCGTTCCCGGAAACGTCATAGGTTCCGCCAGAAGCCAGCCTGTCCACGTCGTAGGCGTACAGCACCGACGGCGAGAACCCCCACGACGTGGAAAGCACCATCCTTCCGTCGGGCGTCATCGCCATCCCCTGCACCTTGTCGGGGATCGAGTACACGGCCTGCGGAACGCCTGCGAAGCCCCAATCCGACGACGCATCGCGCCCGTATGCGTACATGACCGCATGGTTCTCGGTGCCGTCGGGGGACGTGAGGTGCATGCTTTCGGGCGTGTCGTAGGGGCCGGCCATGTAGAAGACGCCGGTGTAGAGCACGTCGTCCTGCACGTTGGCGAACGCCGGGTCGAACCCGACATCCACCTTGGCGAGCGCCTTGACCGCCTGCCCTTCGGACGCGCGCGCCACCTCGTCGGCGGAAAGCACCAGCAGGCCGCCTTCGGTGGTGAGGTAGACGTTGCCAAAGGCGCTGGTTATGCCGCCGCCATGCCCCATGTAAGGCGACCCGTCGGGGTTTTGCACCTGTATGCGCGAAACGGTGCCGTCGTCGCCGCGGCGCCATATGGGCGAAGGCTCCCCGTCGGATTCGTATCCGCTGAACAGCCAGGTTTCGTCGTCTGCGCGGTCGAGGTCCTGCGGGATGAAGCCCGTGTTGATGCCCGGCGTGTCGAACGCGGCCGTCGCCATGCCGTAGAAGGGCGCGTATGCGATGCGCATGTACGCCACGAAGCCGATGACCACCACCATCGCCAACGCAAAAAGCCCGACCAGGATGCCCAGGGCTATCCTCTTCGGGCTTGCCTTCCTTGGCTTCTTGCGGGCATGCACGCCATGAGGCCCGTCCTGGCCGCCGGGAGAATCGGTGCCGCCGGCGGCCATGACGGTTGCATTGCTCGAAGCCGAAGCGCCTTCCGCCGCCGTTTCGGCGGAAGCTTCGACCTTGATTGCGGCGTCCTTAGACGCTTCCGAATTCGTCTGCATGGCTTTCGACGAAGGCGTCGGCCAGGCTCGGGTCGATGATCAGGTTCTCGCCGAGGTTGCGGTCGATGTAGTCCTGCGCGTACTTGCCTGCAGGCGTGAAGCCCTGAAGCGGCACGCAGGCGATGGTCACCGCGCGGCCGAAGTGCTGCTGCAGGTCGGCTATTGCCTTGTCGGCAACGGCCTCGTCGGCCGGGTCGATGTAGTAGATCTTGGCCTGCGGCATGCCCTCGACGTAGTTGATCTGCTTCGTGGTGCTGAAGGGGTCGACGGTGACGAAGAACGCTTCGAGCAGCGTGCGCAGCGGAATGACGTCGGCGTCGTAGTCGACCTTTATGCACTCGGAGGTGCCCAGGTACTCGGAGTCGGGGAATGCGAGGAAGAACGTTTCGACGACGGTCCCCGCGTTGACGTCGGTGAGTCCCAGCTCGGTGTCCAGGACGCCTGGAAGCCTGTCGAGAAAGTCCTGACCACCCCAGAACGTGCTTCCGGCAAGGTATATGGTCCTCTTGTTCATGATGTCTCCTTAGTCCCTGCATGAAACTAAGGACATGGTAAGGCGGCCGCCTGCGCGCCACCCTATCGCGGGGAATCAGTTGCAAGGCTGTAAATTGCCGGTCAGCAAACCGACGCAAGGGCCGCGGCCCAGAAGGATTACGCTCGCTGCGTCGTCGCCTCGCGATGATTATGAAGGAGCAGAAGCCTCCGCGCTCTCCGCAGGGC
>CBCTKQ010000196.1:0-2479 GCA_965147515.1 uncultured Eggerthellaceae bacterium
ACCACCAGGCGCGGGCTGGCGAACACCATGTCGCAGGCCACTATTGCCACGAACGGGCACCTGGCCGCGTCGAGCGCCGTGTAAAGCCCCGGAAGCGCGCCGCGCCTGTCGTAGGCGTCGGGCGCTAGCGTCAGCTCGACGTCGGGGAACATGCCGTAGAGGAACTGCAGCCTGTCGGCCTCGTTGGTGGTTATAACCATCTCGTCGGCGGCGGGGCGCAGGCGCTCCACCAGGCGGCATATCAGCGGGCGCCCGTTGAACTCGACCAGCGCCTTCGACTGGCCCATGCGCCTGCTTTCGCCGCCCGCCTGTATCACCACGGTCACGCGGGGCCTGGTGAAGTGCGCCTCGACGAAGTCGGTGACGCCCTGCACGTCGTCCACGTCGAAGCAGGGTATGCCGTAGACGGCCGCAGCCTCGCGGGCGTCGGCTATGTCGGTGACCACGGCGACGGTGTTGGACGTGGGCATCTTGCTTTCCAGGTCGGCGGCGTGCCGCGGATCGCGCTTGCCCATCTGCACGTGGTCGGTGCCCAAGTCGTCACCGCGCCGCGCACTTTCCAGAAAAGCCGCGGCAACGGCCGAGTCGGCCTCGTTCGCCGAGCGCATTATCTCGATGGTGGGAAGCCCGCTCTTGCGGTAGCCTTCCACTATCACGATGTCATGCCCAGGCATCGTGGCCACGATCTCGGCGCATTCCACCTCGTGGTCCATCGTGCGCACGCGCGCCATCTTGTTCGGGGAGGCTATGACCGTGTCGGTGGCTCCCGCCTCGCGATGGCGGAAGGAATCCTTGCCCGGGTAGTCTATGTCGAAGTCGCCATGGCTGTGGTGCTTGATGGACCCCACGTCGAACCCGCGCGAAGCAAGCTCGGATATAAGCTTGACCACCAGCGTCGTCTTGCCGGAATTGTGCCGTCCTACGACTGCGATTGCGGGGCTTGGGACTTCGACCATTCGAGTCTCCTTCGAATTCGCGCTATATCTCGCGGCGCGCCTCTATCGCGCGCCCAAGGGTGAGCTCGTCGGCGAATTCCAGGTCGCCGCCGACAGGAAGGCCGCTTGCCGGACGGGTCACCAGGATTCCCAGCGGGCTTATGAGCCTTGCCAGATAGGTGGCCGTGGTCTCGCCTTCGATGTTTGGGTTGGTGGCGATGACCACCTCGTTCACCTCGCTGGACGAAAGGCGCGACATGAGCTCGGTCACGTGGAGGTCTTCCGGGCCGATGCCCTCCATGGGCGAAAGCGCGCCGCCCAGCACGTGGTAGACGCCGTCGAACACGCCCGTGCGTTCTATGGGCGGTATGTCGCGCGGCTCGCTTACCACGCAGATGGCCGACTTGTCGCGCCGCGGGCTGGCGCATATGTCGCACAGGTCGCCTTCCGCATAGTTGAAGCACTGGCTGCAGAAGCTAACCGTCTCCTTCACTTCCTCGATGGCGCGCGCCAGGCGCAACGCCGCATCGGAGTCGGTGTTCAGGATGTAGTACGCCATGCGCTGCGCCGACTTCGGGCCGATGCCCGGAAGCCGCTCAAGCTCGTCGAGGAGCTTCTGTATGGATGGCGCGCTTTGCAACTTCTGGTTCTCTTCCCCTTATCTTATATACACATCGCTTACCGTTCCTAACGGAGCGAGAAGGCCGCCAAGCTTGCCTCTGCTAGAACGGCAGGTTCATGCCGCCCATCAGCGAGCTCATGCGCGCGTTCGAAGCCTCGGTGGCCTGGCGCGTCGCCTCGTTCACGGCAGCGACTATGGTGTCCTCCAACATCTCGACGTCTTCGGGGTCGATGGCGTCGGGATCGATCTTGACCGACTTCAGCGAGTTGTCGCCCATCACGACGGCCTCCACCATGCCGCCGCCGGCGGACGCGGTGAACTCCATCTGCGCGATTTCCTCCTGGGCGGCAGCGGCATCGCGCTGCATCTTCTGGGCCTGCTTCATCATCTTCTTCATGTCCATGGGGCTACTCCTGTATCTCTTCCACCACGATGCCTTCGCCGAACGCCGAGGCCAGGAAGTCCTGGAAATCGGGATCGGCGGAAGGCTCCTGGACTTCCGGCGTGCTGCCCGACTGGGCGTCGACGGGGATGGCTCCCGGGGTTGGGAACGTGTCGTCGGGTTGGGGTTGTTGCTGTTGAGCCGCTGGCTGCGGCTGTTGTGCGGCCGGCTGGGGGTCTAGCTGCGGCTGAGGCTCTGGCGCCTGCGCTGCCGGCTGTGGTTCGGGCTGGGGCTGCTGTTGCGCCGGCTGCGATTCGGGCTCGGGTTGCTGCACCACCGGCTGTGGTTCGGGCTGAGGCTGAGCCTGCTGGGCGCCCTTCACCTGGCCGGGCTCGCCCTTAACTATCTCGTAGGGCATGCCTTGCGCGCCGGCGCGTTCCATGGCCTTTTCCAGGGCCTCGCGCGCGTCCTGCTTCTGCGCCGCCTTGAAGGCGAAGTCGCTGGTGGGCTCGAACGCGATGACCAGTTTTCCGTCCGCCA
>CBCTKQ010000197.1:0-2403 GCA_965147515.1 uncultured Eggerthellaceae bacterium
TGCTAGCTCGCGCTCATGTGCGAGGAACCCGTCGTCGGCCCCGCACGAGATGTGCGCCCAAGGCATCGCGCGCGACGAGTCGTAGGACGTCTCGGCTATGACGCACGCGTCGACCCCCGTGTCCTCGAACGCCTGAGCCCAGGCCTGCTCGTCGAACAGCTCGGTCCAGGCGTCGAACCGCGCGCCATTCCTCCAGGCGGATTCCACGACGTCGGCCACCTCCCTGCCGCCGCGGCTCATGACGGCCTCCACGAGGCTGGTCTTGGGCGCATGGTAGGAAAGCGTTATGGCGCGGTACTTCAGGTTCTGGCGTATGACCGACACGCGTCTGGCGGCCTCGTCGGGCGAGATCTGGCCGTCCCACTGGAAAGGCGTCTGCGACTTCGGGACGAACACGTTCACGGAGATGCCCAGCCGCAGGCTGCCCCTCTGGTCGGCAGGCGTGGATGCCTTCATGACCTCGTAGGCCTCGTTGGCCATCTCGGCTATGCCCACCAAATCTTCGTCCGCCTCGGTGGGCAGCCCTATCATGAAGTAGAGCTTCATGCGGCGCCATCCGGCCTCCATGGCGTCGCGCGCCGCCGTCATGAGGTCGTCGTTGGTGACGTTCTTGTTGATGACGTCGCGAAGGCGCTGCGTGCCCGCCTCGGGTGCGAACGTGAGGCCGCCCTTCTTGCGGCCTGCGACGAGCGATGCCATGTCCACACCGAACGAGTCGAGCCGCTGCGAAGGTATGGACACGCGCACGCCAGAATCGGCGAACTCGGCGTTGAGCCTGGTGAGGATCTCGCGGATCTGCGAATGGTCGGTGCTGGAAAGGGATGTCAAGCTGACCTCTTCGTATCCGGTCTGCTCTATGCCCCGCTTTACGGCCGCCACGATGTTGTCGGCGGAACGTTCTCGCACGGGGCGGTACATCATTCCCGCTTGGCAGAAGCGGCATCCGCGGGCGCACCCGCGAAGTATCTCGACGTTGAGCCTGTCGTGGACTATCTCCATGTACGGAACCATCATAGGCTCCCAGGCGTCCGACTCGGCAAAGCCTTCGAATACGCGCTTATGCACGACCTCGGGCACGCCGTCACGGCACGGCCTCGTCCAGCGGCCTTCCTTTTGGGCCTCGTCTTCGGGAACCGTGTCGTACAGCGACGGGACGTACGTTCCGGGAACCTTAGCCATGGCGAGCAGGATGTCGTCCCTGCCGTCCCCCCTCTGCCGCGCGTCGCGTATGCAGCGAAGAAGCTCCGGGGTGGCCTCCTCGCCTTCTCCTATGGTTATGGCGTCGAAGAAAGGGGCGTAGGGTTCCGGGTTCAACGCGCACGGCCCTCCGCCTATGACGATAGGGTCTTCCTGCGCCCTGTCCTTCGCACGCAAAGGGATGCCGGCCAGGTCCAAGACCTCCAAGACGTTCGTGGCGGCGAGTTCGTGCGGCATGGTGATTCCCACGGCATCGAAGCCGCCCACGGGACGGAAGCTCTCCAGCGAGAACAAGGGGACCCCCTTCTCGCGCATGAGGCCGATCATGTCGACGGCGGGAAGGAACGCGCGCTCGGCATGCATTCCGCCTTCTGCGTTCACAGCGTTAACCAGGATGCGCAGCGCCTGGTTCGGCTGGCCAAGCTCGTAGGTGTCGGGGTAGATCATGCAGAACGAGAACGCGTCCTGCGACACGGCCGGACCGTCGGCGCCGCCGTCGGCCCCGCCGCACGCCCCGTCGTCGGAAACGGCGCGTCTTCCGCCATCGCAGGCGCCCGCTACCCATTCGCCGCCGATGTACCTCGACGGCCTCTCCACGAGTGTAAGCAGGGGCTCGATGTGGCCCCAGACGCTATCGGTTGCCGCCACGCTCTATTTCGCCTTGCCGGCCGCGGCCACGTCGCCTGCAAGCTGCTTCGCCTTGGCGATGAGGCTTTGGCCCGCAGGGGATGCGGCAGCCTGCTTCGAGGCCTTCATGGCCGCGTCGCGGGCGGTCTGCATGACGCTGGCCACGCCCACTATGTCGCCGCCCGCCTCGAAGTATTCGATCATCGCGCGCCCCATGGCCTCGGTGGCGGCGAACCCCATGCCTCCGCTGATGACCCAACCCGCGAAAGGTATTGCCTTGGTGGCGGTGCGGACCAGGTTGCGGCACAGGAACGCGCCGGCGACTATTACTGCTATCTCCTTCACGCGGTCAGCGTCGAGCGGCTGGCCGTACGCGGTGGCGATCTGCAGGGTCATCTTCACCTGGTTGAGGGTCATTATCGGCATGTCGGCCCCTGGAAGGAACGGCACCAGGCCCACAGCGCAGTTCTGAAGCGACGTGGCGGTTATGGCGTCCTCGGCCAGAGGCCTTATGATGAACGGGACAGACATGGCGAAGGCGAGGTCCTTGTCCTTTATGGCGGATATCACCCACTTGCC
>CBCTKQ010000198.1:0-2315 GCA_965147515.1 uncultured Eggerthellaceae bacterium
GGAGGGATCCGTTTCGAGTGTTCCTAACGCTACGTAGGAGTTGGCATCGAGGCTGTCGAGCAAGTTGCCCTGCTCAAGGCCGTCGAGGGCGCCAAGGACGTAATACAGCTTGCCGGATTCCATCAAGGAGGCGTCTACGATGAAGGCGACCTGCAGATTCACGGTCTCGCCGGGATCCAACCAGAGGTCATGGCCAGGGGCCCAAAGTCGCGCCTTGTGGTCCTTCGCGGCGAATACGCCAGGCGTGGCGAAGGTCGTGGTGTTCGCGTCGCGGTCGATAGCGCATATGGCTCCCACGAGGCTCGTGCTTATCTTCACTGACTCATCGTCAGGATTGGTGACGTTGACGTCGACCACTACGATGGAGTTGCCTTCGTTGACCACGCCGTTCTCGTCGATCGACCAACCGTTCGTCTTCTCGCGCACGCGTTTCAGGTATTCGTAGTTGCCCTGGAATGCGATGACGTCGCGGCCTTCGGAAGGCTGGATGTATTCGCCTGTGCCTAGTGCATCGGTCGTGCGTGCGGAGAACGCGCTCCATTGCAGGTCAGCCCAGTCGTTCGAATCGGTTATGCGTTCCTGGGCGGAAATGATGTCGTCGGGCTGGAACATGCGTCCTTCCGACGGCGCGTCTCCGATGACCAGCGTGCTCCCATAAGACGGCAGCTCGTCTTCTATGGCATACGGCACCGGCGTTTCGTCGGCTCGCATGTTCGCGTTTTCGAGGGGGTAGGGGTGCGGGCCGTCCACGACGGAGGTGACCTCGCCATACAACGTGTTGACGATTTCGCTGTAGGGTGGCCTGTCTGACGAATTCTTCGGCTTCTCGTCGAAGGGACCTTCGGCCATGATGAAGTCCGAACCTTGCTGCGGGTCGGATGGGCTGCATGCGAACCAGCCGTCATGGAGGGTCATCGTCTGCGTGCGGCAGGTGCCGTCGTCGTAGACAGCCGTTATCACTAGTTCCGTGCCGTCCAGCTGATGCAGGTCGGGTAGCGCGTCCACGATGTCGAGGTCCCCGAACCATAGACCAAAGGTGAGGTCTTCGCCTTCGTAGGGAAGGTCGACCGTCGATCCGATGCGCTTGATCATCCGCAGCTGCGTCTGATGATTCGGGTCGCTTCTGTCCAGACCGTCTTCCACGAAGGAGAGCGACACCCAGTCATAGGCGCCAAGGTATTCGCCTGTTCCTCGCACGGAAGGCTTCCAGCTGACCGCCTCGTCGAGGATCGCCTTCCCTTCCTCGGTGGTGCGGTCGTGCGTCTCGGTGGTCATTCGGTACAGCTCTCCGCGGCTGATTGTGGCCTGCACGCGGCTGATGCCGTCGCCTTCCAGCGTGAACTGCATGCCCGTGTAGCAGCCGAGTTCGTCGCGTCCCCAACCTTGGAACGCCGTCTGGCTGTTGAGGGCGAAGGGCACGATGCCGTCGCCCAGCTCGGCCGTGAGCAGGTTAGGGGTTGCGGCGTATGCGCGCGCCTGGGGCTGGTCGAAGGCGTCCTTGGCGGAGAGGACCGCAGCCGCGCCCCCGAAAAGCACGAGGGCCGCGACGAGGCATGCCGCGACGCGCATGGGCCATCTTCTGCCTTGCGTTCTGCGCCGCGACCGGACGGCCGGCGCTTTGCTGGCGGCGTCGCTGCGGCGTGCCTGTGCGCAGGCTTTCTCGACAAGCTGCGATGGCGCGTGCTCGTTCTCCTGCATGGCGCGGTATTGTTGGGCGAAGTCCTTTTCTAGCATGGGTCGCCTCCGTTCCGGTCCTCGAGTTCCAGGCGAAGCGCCTGCCGTGCGCGGTGCAGGTGCGAGCGCACGGTTGCGGGTGCGTCGCCGGTTATGGCCGCGATGTCGTCGGTGCGGTACCCTTCGAAGTAGAAGAGGTGCACGGCGGTGCGCTGGGCGTCGCTTAGGCAGGCGAGCATTTCTTCCAGCTCGATTCCGCTTGCGGGGTCGCGGCGCTCGCATGGGACGTCGACATCTCCCAGGGGAGTCGTCGGATGCGATGTTCGCTTGCGTACGATCTGGTTGCAGCAGTTGCAGGTGGTGCGAAGCAGCCACGCCTTCTGGTGATCGATGCTTTCGAACGAGGGCTTCGCACGACACAGGGCCAAGAACGTGTCCTGGAACGCGTCCGATGCGTCCGCGTCGTTGCGAAGCCGAGCCTTTGCAAGGCGCCATACAGTGTCGGCCCACCGTCTGACGGCCTCTTCTGCGCTATCCAGGTCGGGTTGCTTCTCTTGCTCGATGCCCATGTTTCCCTCCTCGCTTATAACATGCGCGGGAGGATGGAAATGTTGCAGCTATTTAGGAGTTTGGATGGGATG
>CBCTKQ010000199.1:0-2304 GCA_965147515.1 uncultured Eggerthellaceae bacterium
CGAAGCGTACCGGCAGCGTCGTTTCCAGCTCCACGAACAGCAGCGGCGTGGTCGGCGGCATCGTCGGGGCGGCCGTGTCCGGGATCGCGCTCGTCGCGCCCATGCTGGCCGCCGTCGGAACGTACGTGCCCGACGCGTACGACTCGGCGGCCTACTTCGTCACGGACGCCTTCATGGGAGGCGCGCTGGGGTCGCTGCTCCCGGTCGCCCTTTTGGCCGTCGTCGGGATCGCGCTCGTGATATGGGTGATAGCGTCCCTTGCCACCTGCATCCAGTACGGCGGCTTCCGCGCAAGAAGGCGCGGGACGCGCATCGAAGTGGAGCTGGGGCTCCTTCAGCACAACTCCATAACCTTGGACGTCGAACGCGTGCAGTCGGTCGTCGTGAAGCAATCGTTCGTCCGGCGCATCTTCGGGTACTGCGAGCTGTCCCTCGGCAAGGTGAACGCGGCACAGCCCGGAAACGACTCCGATTCCAAGGCCCAGTCCGACTCGGGATGCGTGATACACCCGTTCGTGAAGCTCGACAGGGTCGACGCGATCCTGCACGGCATGGTCCCCGAATACGCAGACCTTCCCAAAGAGGGGCACAAGGTCGCCCCGGTGGCGCTGCGAAGGGGAATCGTGCGCAGGTGCATCCTGTTCGGCGGGGGCTTCTGGCTGGCGGTATTCGCGGCGGCGGCGCAGCTCGCGATGCATGCCGCAGCCGGCGTCGCCTACATCGACGAAGGCATCATGTTCGCCACGGACGCCGTCGCCACGGTGCTGTACGTGCTTGCGTTCCTGATCCTCGTGGCCGACGCGGCAGCAGCCGTCCTGTGGTTCAGGGACTCGCGGTTCGCGCTCGACCGGGGCATGGTCTCGCTCACGAACGGAGGCCTGTCTAAGAACACGGTGTCCATCCCGCGCACCAAGGTGCAGTTCGCAACCGCCAAGACGAACCCCCTGCAACGCCGCGCCAGAACCGCCACCGTCGTCGCGACCACGGCCGCAGGGATAGGCGGCACGAGCACGTCGCTCATAGACGTCTCGGCCGACATGGCCGATGCATGGCTCGCCTGGGCGGAGCCGCGCAAAGTTCCCGAAGGCGGCAATCGGTAGCAAAGGCGTCGTCCAGGTTACGTCCCGCGAACGGGTCTTCGATTCCAGGCCCGCAAGCTTCCGGTTGGATTATCTTCGTGTAGCAGCAATGCTGCGCAGGATGTCGCATGGAAGCGGGGAAACGGTGTCCGTCTACTACGAGATAAGGGCGATCGAAGAGACCAAGTACAAGCACTCGCCTTCGAGCCTGTGCGAGGTCTCCGCCGAGAAGGCGGCCTGCAGCGCTCTTCCCATAGTGGCCGTCATAACCCCCGAGGAGTTCGAGAACCTGGGGATAGACCTCAACGTGCTGAAGAAGTCGCCCATGGCGCTCATCCATTCCGAAAGCAACTACGTGGACGTGTACCCCGACTTCATAGTCGGTTCGCTGTCCATCCCGAGGAAGAGCTGCGGAAGCCCGCTGGCGGCCTCGTTCGCCTTCTACCTCGACAAGACGAAGCTGCTGTTCGTCGACGACGACACCGGAGCCGAGAGCATACTTTCGAACGCCGTCAGCACGGGCGTGCTTGGCGACGTGACCCCCGCGCACTGCCTGTATTTCTTCATGAAGGAGTTCCTGATAAACGAATACTCCGAGCTGAACGACTTCGAGGACTCCATGGAGGACTACGAGGAGAACCTGCTAAGGCGCAAGGCGGACATACAGCCCGAGAAACTGGTCGAGTTCCGCCGCTGCACCATGAGGTTCGGCATCCATTACCAGCAGATAACCGCCATCGCCACCGAGCTTGCCGACAACGAGAACAAGATGATGAGCAAGGCCGACGCCAGGTCGTTCGACCACATCGCCGCCTTGGCAGAGCGCCTTACGTCGCGTTCCGAGGTGCTCAAGGAGTACAGCATGCAGCTGCACGAGATGCAGGAGACGCACATATCCATGAAGCAGAACGCAATCATGCAGGTGTTCACCATCGTCACCGTGCTGTTCGCGCCGCTCACGCTGGTCACTGGATGGTTCGGCATGAACCTGAAGCTGCTTCCGGGAATCGACTGGGGCTTCATGTGGATAGCGCTCATAGCCGTGGGCGTCACGTCGACCACCTTGCTGCTGCTTCTGTTCCACAGGAAGAAGTGGCTGTAGGCGCGAATTAAAAAGGCCGGGGGATGAAACCTCCGGCCTGGTAAATCATGGTGGTCGCTACAGGATTTGAACCTGTGACCCCCGCCGTGTGAAGGCGATGCTCTCCCGCTGAGCCAAGCGACC
>CBCTKQ010000200.1:0-2289 GCA_965147515.1 uncultured Eggerthellaceae bacterium
GGAAGGCCCCATTATCGCCAGGTACTCGCCCTTCTTGACGTCGAAGCTGACGCCGTCCAAGGCCTTGGTGCGCACGTCGCGGCCGCCGAACACCTTCTGAAGGTTGCGCACGGACAGCATGGTTTGCACGTCGTTGCCCGTCGCGACGGTCTTCATCGGGACTGCGTATGTCTCGGGCATTTCTCCTCCTTCGTTCGAGATTGCAGCCCAAATGCTATTCTGCGGCCCGAAGGCGTGCCATAGATGCGGCTTACATTCGGCTTACATTCCTGAAAGAATCCAGCCGCCTCAGGTCGTGCGGGAACTCGAACATGACCCGCGTGCCCTTCCCCTGCTCGCTGGCTATGGCCACGCCCACGCCCATCGACTCGCAGAGCCTGGCCACCAGGTACAGCCCCAGCCCCGTGGCTCCCCCGCATTCGCGGCCGTTCTCTCCCACGAATCCCATCTCGAAGACCCTGGCCACGTCGGAGGGCGGTATTCCGCACCCGTCGTCGGCCACCTGCAGCGTGGTGTGCTCGCGCGGCGTCCCCTTCTCCTCGACCGAAGCCGAGAACGTCACCCGGCCCGCGCCGTACTTCGCGGAATTCACCAGCAGCTGCGACAGCATGAACGCGACCCACTGCCTGTCGGACAGCACGAACGCCCCGTCTGGGACCTCGACCGACGGTATGCAGCCTGCGGCTATGAGGAACCGCGAGTTGTGCTTGCAGGCCTCGCGGCACACCGCGGCCAGGTCCACCTTGCCGATGGCGTAGTCGCCGGCCAGAAACGACGAACGCGCGTAGAAGAGGGCCGATTCCACCTGCGCCTCTATGCGCTCCACCTCGAGCGAGAGCTTGTCGGAGTTCTCGCCGTGCATGCCGGCGAGCACCAGCTTGGATGCCGCTATCGGCGTCTTCACCTCGTGGACCCAGGCGTCGATGTAGCGCCTGTAGTCCTCGGCGTCGCGCTCGGCTGCGGATATCTGGCTGCTGGCCGCCGACGTCAGGTCCGATATGGCGTCGTAGGCGATGCGTCCCTCAACGAACTCGGGCTCGTCCAGAAGCGACGCCGCCACGCAGGCGTCCGTCGCGCCCGCCGCGGCGTCCTCGAGCTGCCTGTAGAAGCCCCGCCTCCTGGTGTAGTCGAACGCCATGGACGCCACGGCGAAGGTCACGACCACCGCTGCGGCCAGCACCGACCCCTGGAACGTCACGCGCTGCAGGAAGCAGGTGGCGAACACCGCGAAGGCGCAGACGGCCGCCAGGAACGCCCTCGCCTTGTTGTCTGCCAGGTAGCGGCCCAGCGTGAAGCGGATGCCGGGGTCGTCTTCGGCGAAGGCCTCCGGATCGACGCTTTCGTCGCGGCGGCTCATATCTGGTAGCCCATGTTGCGCCTGGTGGATATGAAATCGTCGGGCACGCCGATAGACGCCAGCTTCGACCGCAAGCGGTTCACGTTGACGGTCAGGGTGTTGTCGTCCACGAACTCGTCGGACTCCCAAAGCTCGGTCATGAGGTCGGTGCGCGTGACCACGCTTCCCGGCGAGCGCATGAGCGCGTCGAGTATGCGCAGCTCGTTGCGCGTCAGCTCGGCGGTGGCGTCCTCGTAGGACACCCTGCCTGACGCCAAGTCCAGCGACACGCCGCCGTGCTCGACGACGGAGGAGTGCGCACCCTGCGAGCTGCGCCGCACCAGCGCCATGATGCGCGCTATGAGGGATGCGGGGCTGTAGGGCTTCGTCACGTAGTCGTCGGCCCCCAGGCCCAGCCCTATCACCTCGTCAAGCTCGCGGTCGCTGGCCGTGAGCATGATCATGGGCGCCTGGGAATGCTCCCTTATGGCGCGGCACACCGAATGGCCGTCCGTGGACGGAAGCATTAGGTCGAGGATTATGCAGTCGGGCGACGCCGACAGCGCCGCGGCGGCAATGTCGCGCGCATCTCCCCTGCCGTCGCTGGAGGCCACTTCGAAGCCTTGCAGACCGAGCAGGTTTCCCAGCTCGCGCCTGAGCGCCGCGTCGTCCTCGACGATGAAGACCTTCATGCAAACCGCCTCCCGGCATCCTCGCGGTATCGAACGTCACCTGCCGCGCCTGAACGAAAAACACGTCCCCTGTTCAATATTCCTGCCGAGTGGCTACGGCAGGAACGATATTCCCAGGCTGCTGCACACCATTCCGCAGGCCACGCCGATGACGTAGAGCAGGACGATTATGCCGATGTTCTGCCGCCAGTTCTTGTTGGTGCGCACGAGAACGAGCAGGCCGATGCCCGCAGACACCAGAAGCCCGGCGAGCATGGCGCC
>CBCTKQ010000201.1:0-2251 GCA_965147515.1 uncultured Eggerthellaceae bacterium
CCCCTTGTCTACTAGGTTGCGTCCATTATAGATTATGCGGAATGCCGCGTCGCCCGCGCTTTCCCTAAGACTGGAATTCGTCGCTGAATATCGCGCGGCCGATGCGCACGATGGTGGAGCCTTCCTGCACGGCCTCGCGCCAGTCCTCGCTCATTCCCATGGACAGCTGGCAGAACGCGTCAAGCGCCTCCTCGTGGCCGTCGAACGCGCTCTCGCGCAGGCCGTCGCGAAGCCCTGCCAGCCCGGCGAAGCATTCAGCCGCCACGGACAGGTCGCCCTGCGGGGCCATGGTCATAAGGCCGCAGACCCGCAGGTGGGGAAGTTCGAGGCATTCCTTCAGGAAGTCGGACACGTCCTGGGGGGCGAGGCCGCTCTTCGACTCCTCGCCGGACACGTTGACCTCGATGAGAACGTTCTGCACCTTGCCGAGGCCTTCGGCCTCTTCGTCTATCTTGCGGGCATGCTTCATCTGGTACAGGGAATGGATCATGTAGGCGCAGGGGACGATGTCGCGGATGCGCCGCGACTGGATGTTCCCGATGAAGTGCCAGCGCACGTTGGGGTAGACGGCCTGCTTCTCCATAAGCTGCTCGGGTCGGTTCTCGCCGAAATCGGTGGCGCCCGCGGTTATGGCGTCGGACACGCCTTCGATCCCCACGGTCTTGGACACGGCGAGCAGCAGCGCCGAGGTGGCCGGCCTCCCTGCATCCAGGCAGGCCTGCTCCAGCTCTTCGCGCGCCTTATCGAATCTGGATGCGATTCCCATCTGTGGCCTTTCCCTTCTCAAAGAAGAAGACCCGGGATGCCGTCCAAGGCATTCCCGGGCCATATGTACACGTTCTGTGCTGCGTGCCTAGTACTGCCGCTTCAGGAAGTCGGGGATGTACTCGTCGTCCTGGAAGTTGCCGCCGACCGACCCCATGGATTCGGCGATGCTGCCCTGGCCGCCTGCGAAGGCAGGCATGCTGGAAGGCGAGTCGGTGGACGCGAACATGTCCTGAATGCCGCCGCCCGAGAAGTTCATGGACGACTGCGAGGGGTTCTGCTTGAAGCCTGTGGCGATGACGGTGATGCGCACGGCGTCCTTCATGTCCTCGTCGATGATCTGGCCGTAGATGATGTTGGCGTTGTCGTCGGCGCACATCTCGATGGTGCGGGCGGCGTCGGAGACCTCGGTGAGCGTGAGGTCGGGGCCGCCTGCGATGGAGAACAGCACGCGGGACGCGCCCTGGATGGAGGCCTCGAGCAGGTTGGAGTTGGTGGCCTGCTGCGCGGCTTCGAGGGCGCGGTTCTCGCCGGAGGCGAGGCCGATGCCCATCATGGCGGTGCCTGCGTCCTTCATAACGGTGCGGATGTCCGCGAAGTCGAGGTTGATGAGGCCGGGAATGGTGATGAGGTCGGTGACGCCCTGGATGCCCTGGCGAAGCGTGTCGTCGGCGATGCGGAACGCGTCAACCATGGAGGTCTTCTTGTTGACGATCTCAAGCAGGCGGTCGTTCGGGATGACGATGAGGGTGTCAACCTTGCCGGCGAGCAGGTCGACGCCCTGCTCGGCCTGGTTGCAGCGCACGCGGCCTTCGAAGCTGAAGGGCTTGGTGACGATGCCAACCGTGAGGGCCCCGATTTCCTCGCGGGCGATTTCCGCGACGATGGGAGCCGCGCCCGTGCCCGTGCCGCCGCCTTCGCCTGCGGTGACGAACACCATGTCGGCCTCGGCCAGCGCCTCGCGGATCTCGGCGCGGGATTCCTCGGCAGCCTGGCATCCGACGGAGGGGTCGGCGCCGGCGCCCAGGCCCTTGGTGAGTTCCTCGCCGATGTGTATGGTCTTGTCGGCGTCGGACATCAGAAGCGCCTGGCGGTCGGTGTTCACGGCTATGAACTCGACGCCCCGCACGCCCGTCTCGACCATGCGGTTGACGGTGTTGGTTCCTGCGCCGCCCACGCCTACGACCTTGATTACCGCCAGATGATCGCCTGAAAAGTTTGGCATCTCGTTTCCTCCAGTGCTGCCGCGATGAAGTGCTGCACGGTCTTCTCCCGCATCTTACAGTGCACTAACACACATATATCTTTGTCATTGTACACGAAAGAGTACATCGTGCAATGAATCTTCACCGTAGGAAAGACGCGAACACCATAGCATGCGGGGAAACGTTGCGTGGGCGTGGGATACCCTAGCTCCGACGCGTCGTCGCCTCGAACTAACTCGGCTTCGCCGAGTGGATTTATCGGCTCCGTTGGCTTACCTCGC
>CBCTKQ010000202.1:0-2239 GCA_965147515.1 uncultured Eggerthellaceae bacterium
GGTCGTCGCCTTCCGCCTCGGCACGCTCCACCGTCTCGAAGCATACGCTGGCATGGTCGCTCCCGCGCTCGCGCGTGACCATTTCCACGCCTGCGCGGTCGGCCCACACCTGCAGCTGTTCTATGGCGGCGGCGCGGAAGGTGTCAGCCGACCCGAGTATCACCTTGCGCCCGGAATCGGTCGCCTCCTTGGCGATCTTCCCCACGGTGGTCGTCTTTCCCGTGCCGTTGATGCCCACGAACAGCGCTACCTGGGGCTCTTCCCCGAACACGTCTGCGCCGCCTTCCGCGAATGCGCCTTCTATCTGCTCGCCCAGCAGGTCGAGCACGGCGTAAGAGTCGGGAAGGTCGCGCTTCTTGGCCTCCATGCGCAAGTTGTCCACGATGTCCATCGCGGCGGCACCGCCCATGTCGGAAAGGACCAGCGTCTCTTCCAGGTCCTCCCAGAACTCCTCGGACAGGTCGGGTCCGCGGCCTATGAGGTCGTACATGCTGGCCTTGAACTTGTCGCGGGACTTGGCGAGCCCGTTCGTGAACTTCGAAAAAACGCCCATCGCACATCCTTGCTTGCAGTTTTTCTTCAGTGGGAAAGTGTATCACGGCACTATGCGATACGTTTACGAACGCAGGCAAGCTGCACTCACGCATTGACCAATGATGTGTCAAAAACGAACGTCCCCTGGCACATCGCGAAACGCTTCGGAAGGGGGGACCGGGACGACGCGACCGAACTTCGCGAGACTGCGATGCAGGATTTTGCGGAGAAGGGGTTCGGGGACTGTCTGAGGCGTCGCGAAGCGGCGCAGAGTTCCGCAGAACCTCCGCAAAATCCGAATCGCGGGAGCCGAGCGGCGAGGAAGCGCGTCCCGGTTCCCCTTGCAAGCGCCACCTACTCCGCGTTGCGCAAAGCGGCGTCGAGCTTCTGTGAGACCACCTTGGTGACGCCGTCTGCCTGCATGGACACGCCGAACAGCACGTCGGCCATCTCCATGGTGCGCCTCTGGTGGGTGATCATGATGAGCTGCGCCGTGTTGCGCATGGCATCGATGAAAGCCGAAAGGCGACGCAGGTTGGTGTCGTCGAGCGCGGCCTCCACCTCGTCGAGGATGTAGAACGGCGTGGGCCTCGTGCGGTACAGCGCGAACAGCAGCGCCAGCGCGGTGAGCGACTTCTCGCCGCCCGACATTAGCGACATCTTCGCGATGCGCTTGCCGGCCGGCTGCGCATGCACTTCTACGCCGGTGTTCTCGACGTCTTCGGGGTCTTCAAGCGACAGGTGCGCGGTTCCGCCCGGGAACAGCATAGAGAACACGTCCTGGAAGTTCTCGTTGATTTCCGCGAACGTGTTCACGAAGTCGTCCTTCATGCGCGCCTCTATCATGCGGTCGATGCGCGTGAGCGTGCGCGCGGCCTGCGTGAGGTCGGAAAGCTGCCCGGCCAGATAGTCGTAGCGCTCCTTCAGCTCGTCGTACTCCTGCGCGGCGTCGGGGTTGATAGTGCCCAGGTTGGCTATGCGCCTGCCAAGCGTGAACGCGACCTCCTCGACCGCGGCCCTGTCCTCAAGCGGGGGCATGACCAGCGCCGTCTCGAGCGGAGTGTTGCACGTGTCCACTATCTCGTTCACTGCGGATTCGACCTGCATCTCAAGCCGGGCCTTCTCGACGCGCGCGTCGGACAGCCTGTCTGAGGTCTCGTCGTATGCCGAATGCGCCTCGTGGGATTCCTTGCGCAGGGCCTCGGTCTTCGCATGGAGCCCGCTGGTGGAGCTTTGGGCCTCGTTGGCGGCCTCTTCGAGCCTTCGGACCATCAGCTGCGCGCATTCGGACAGCACGTTCATGGAATCGGCCAGAGCCTCGAGCCTCTTGGCGGAGGCACGCTTCACCGCAAGCAGCGCACGTGCGTCCGACGCGGAGGCGCGCTGCCTTTCGAGGTCGGCCATCTGGCGTTCGACCATGCGCTCGTCGTACACCTTGCGCTCGGCGGCCTTCGCCGCCTGAAGGCGCGCCTCGTTCAGCTCATCGGAGACGCGCTCGGATTCCTGCTGTATGGGGACAAGCCTCTGCGAAAGGCCCTTCTGCTGCTCCCTGGCCTGCTCCGATTCCTTCTGCAGCTCGGCGATGCGCTGCTCGAGCTTCTGCATGTCAGGCTTGGCGACGGCGACGGCCGCCTCGGCCTCCTCGCGCTTCCTGCCGGCCTCTTCGAGTTCGCGCGTGCTGGATGCAAGCTTGTCGGCCGCCTGG
>CBCTKQ010000203.1:0-2195 GCA_965147515.1 uncultured Eggerthellaceae bacterium
GGTCGCTTCCTACGGCCAGGTCGCCCGCAAGATCGGCGCGCCCCGCTCCGCCCGCTACGTCGGATACGCGCTTCGTGCCAACCCCTCCCCTGGCGACGACCCGGAAGACATCCCATGCCATCGCGTGGTGTTCAAGGACGGCCGCATGGCAACGGGCTTCGCCTTCGGGGGTCCGGGAGTGCAGCAGGAAATGCTTGAAAGCGAAGGCGTTGTATTCGACGACGAAGGCAGGGTCGTCATGGCCGACTTCCAATGGAACGGCGTCCCAGCCGACGAGTCGGGCCTTCCCATGGGGCCTCCGGCCGACTTCGACTGGGAGGCCGAGCTCGCCGAGCATCCCATCCACGACTGTGCCACATGCAAGCGCCCCAAAGCCGACTGCGAGAAACGCAAGGGACAAGAATGAGCAAGCATGCGTTCTTTGATCGGATGCTTGCCCCCACATCGAAGGAAGTCCGATGAAACTGATGCCGATTAAGCAAGCCCAGGCGAAGCTTGCGAACGCAACCGCCGACAAGGGGCTGAGGTCAATCAGGCTGAGCACCTTCAAGAAGGACCGCTCGCTGATGCTCAGGCGCGAAGGCGACGGCTGGGTTCTCGACGAGAGCGGCTTCGAGGAATCGACTTCCCCATTACCTTCGGGGCCAGCTGGAAAGCGCATGGTTAAGGAGGCGTTCAAGCGCGAGTTCCCGCACAGCACCAGAGCCTACGTGACGGAGAAAAGAGCGCAATCCTAGCAAGCCAGCAAAACCCATGGTCCCGAACGAAGGGCAACGTACCCAACAAGCGCAAAAGCACAACATGCAAGGAGCCACGAATGCCGAGAATCGTAGTCACTGACACAGACCTTGGAACCTCCGACCTAGTAAAGAAGCTTGTCGAGGGGGCAGGCATCGAGTTCGCGTCCTACGACGGCGCGGGAGACTGTGCTCCCGAGGCCATCATAGAACGGCTCGAAGGCGCAGACGGGGCCATAACCTCGTACGGGCAGTACACCGCCAAGGTGTTCGAGGCGCTTCCTCATCTGAAGGTCGTGAGCAAAACCGGAACCGGGGTGGACAACATAGACGTGGAGGCCGCCACCAGGAACGGCACCGCCGTGTGCAACGTTCCCGGGTACGGGACCGAGGTGGTGTCGGACCACGCCATCGCGCTTGCGCTCGACTGCATCAGGCGGACGAACGAGATCGACGCGGACATGCGCAACGGCGTCTGGGACTTCAAACGCCGGCGCCCGCTCGGACAGGTGAAGGGGCGCACGTTCGGCGTCGTGGGGTTGGGAGACATCGGAAGCGCGGTGGCTCGCAAGGCGCGCGGGCTGGGGTTCGACGCGATCGCCTGGGACCGCAAGGGCAAACCGGGCACGAAGAGCGCAGACGGCATACCCTTCGCTTCGTTCGACGACCTGCTGAAGTCGTCCGATGTCGTCAGCTTCCACGTGGCACTGGTCCCCGAGACCAGGCATATGCTGAACCAGGGAAACATAGGGCTGCTCAAGCAGGACGCCGTCGTGGTCAACACCTCGCGCGGGGCCGTGGTCGACCTGGACGCCGTGGCGCAGGCGCTGCAGGACGGCGACCTTTGGGGCGCGGGAATCGACGTCTTCGAGACCGAGCCCGTGCCGATGGATGCGCCCATCATGAGCGCGCCGCACACCGTCCTCACGTCGCATGCGGCCTACTGGTCGGAGGAGTCGGCGGTCGAGCTTCGCACGCGCTGCACGAACAACGCGATCGCCGTGGTCCTGGGAAGAAGGCCCGAAGCCTGCGTCAACCCGGAGGTGTTGAAGGGCCTTGACGGCTAAGGCCGTGCGCTTGCGGCCTATGCTGCCTCCGTGATCTTTCCAGCGTCGTCTATTCGCACGTTCGGCGAAAGGCCTTCAAGGAAGTCGAACAGCTTGGCCTGGTCGTCAGGGTCGCTCAGGTAGCGTGTCTCGTACCCTTCCTGCATGCATGGGACGAACGACATCTCCTTCAGGCCGTCGCGCCCGATGCTCAGCTTGAGCAGCCCCGTGTACTTCGTCTCGTCGTTGAACCAGAAGTCGCCGAGGCTGTACACGATGGGCTTTCCGTCGACGTATTCCATCCCCTGAAGCACGTGAGGGTGGCCTCCCACGACGATGTCGGCGCCTGATTCCAGGAATTCCCTGCCGAGCTTCTGCTGAAGGTCGTTGTAGTCGTTCGTGTCCTCGTCGC
>CBCTKQ010000204.1:0-2162 GCA_965147515.1 uncultured Eggerthellaceae bacterium
ATTCCCGAATAGACGCTGAGCTCGGAGGCGTCCAGCTCGTACCAGAGGTGTTTGTACGCAAGGGCGCGCAATCCGATTCCAAGGCCTACGAACACTGCGACGACGAAGATCGCGAAGCCTGCCAACAGACCTGCCGACAGCCCCATGGAGACCAGGTCGAATCCGCCTTCGTCGAAAAGCTCGCCCAAGGCCCCTGCGCCGGAGATGCCTATTATCAACAGGGACAGCAAGCCCGCCCTAATGCCTCCGAGCCATATGTAGGCGTGGTGGACGCGCCTTTTTGCTGCGTTGGGAGAGCCTGCGTTCTGCGCTGGGCCGTTCATGCTAGACGTCCTCGCGCGCAATGCGGGCGAACTCTGCGGCCTTGTCGCGAAGCGCGTCGGCCTGCTCGATGTCTATGCCGGGTATCTGATGGTTCCCTGCGGCGGTGGACACGGTGACGGACGACAGGTGGAAGGCGCGCATGATGGGCCCCTGCTGCGTGTCGGTGTTCTGCACCCGGATGAACGGGATCACGCAGCGCTGGCGCCATACGATCCCCTTGGATATGTCCAGGAACCCGGGGTCGAGCTGGTAGTGCCAGCGTATGTACCTCAAGGGGGGGAGCACCACGACAAAGACGACCAGTGCGATCACGGCGAGGGCGGTCTCCGCAGCGACCAGCATGTAGGCCCATCCGGCCTCCTCGGCGGAGAAGAACCCGACCAGAAGGAAGGGCAGCGCACAGCACGCGTACACGATGACGGTGGTTATGAGGGCGCTGATCCGCCAGACGTTCTTTATCCGGGGGTCTAGCTGTTGGGAAGGCGCAGGACGCATGGGGCTCCAATCTTTCGGCGTATGCCCAGATTATACGCGAGCGCCCCCGCGGCCGGTCCTCTTCCGCAGCTCCCAGAACGCCACGGCCGACGTCGCCGCGACGTTCAGCGAGTCAACGCCTTCGCGCATCGGGATCTTGACCACATGGTCGCAGGCGTCGATGGTTCCCTGCGCGAGCCCCGCACCTTCGGTACCGAAGAACATGGCAAGCTTGTCGATGCGAGCAAGGCGTTCGTCGCCCAGGTCCATGGACTCGTCATGCAGGGCGAAGGCGCAGGTCTCGAAGCGTGCCCTGCGCAGGCCTTCGATTGCATCGTCAAGCCATGCGCTTCCGCCGCCGAGGCGCGTCCAAGGCACCTGGAACACCGTCCCCATGGACACGCGTATCGCCCGCCTGTACATCGGGTCGCTGCAGTCGGGGCTGACCAGCACGGCGTCGACTCCCAGCGCGGCCGCGTTGCGGAAGACCGACCCCACGTTCGCATGGTTGGTCACGCCCTCCAGCACGGCGACGCGGGATGCGCCTTCCAGAAGCTTGTCGAGCGAGGGGAGCGGCTTGCGCCTCATGGCCGCAAGCACCCCGCGGGTCACCTCGTAGCCGGCCAGCGCCTGCAGCTGCTCGCCGGGCACTGCGAACACGTCGACGCCTTCGTGCCCCTCGAACCGATCGACCAAGGCCTGCTCCCGTTCAAGCCTGTGTTCGGGGACCACCAGCGATATGGGTTCGTAGCCTGCGTCCAACGCACGGCTCGCCACCTTGGCCGATTCCGCTATGAAGAAGCCGTTCTCGGATTCCACATGGCTTCTTAGCTGGACGTCGGTGAGCCTGGCGTACAGGTCCAGCCGTGCGTCGGCGATGTCTTCGATTCTTTCCATGCGGCTATGTTAGCGCTTGCAGCGCGTTATAATGGCGTCTTATGATTTTGCAGACCGAGCACATATCCAAGTCGTACGGGGGGCGCCTGCTGTTCTCCGACGTCTCCTTCAAGCTGGAGGAATACGACAGGCTGGCGCTGGTCGGCCCCAACGGCGCCGGAAAGACGACGCTGCTCAACATCATCTCGGGCGAGGACTTCCCCGACGAGGGGCGCGTGGTGCTGGCGCGCGGTGCCCGCGTGGGCTACCTCGAGCAGGAAGCCATCGAGATGGGCGAGAACCCCGTGTTCGAGGAGGTCATATCCTCCCAGGTCGAAGTCGTGGAGGCAGAGCGCCGCCTGCATGCGCTGGAGGCGCAGCTGACATCCGACGCCAGCGAGCAGCAGCTTGCCGCCGTTGGCCGGGCGCGCGACGCCTACGAGATGCTCGGCGGCTACACGCTGGAGTCGAAGGCCCGCGGAGTGCTG
>CBCTKQ010000205.1:0-2111 GCA_965147515.1 uncultured Eggerthellaceae bacterium
GCTTGATGTAGCCGTGGTGGTCGGCGCCCCAAAGGTCGATCAGGTGGTCGAAGCCGCGCATTATCTTGTCGTAGTGGTAGGCGACGTCGCTTGTGAAGTAGGTGAACTCGCCGTTCTCCTTTATGAGCACGCGGTCCTTCTCGTCGCCGAAGGCGGTGGAGCGGAACCACGTGGCGCCGTCCTTCTCGTAGACGTAGCCCTTCTCGCTCATGGCGGCAAGCGCCTTGTCCACGGCGCTGGAGTCGCCGTCGGCCACCTCGTACAGCGTGCGTTCCGAGAACCAGCGGTCGAACGTGGTGCGGTACCTGGCGAGCAGGGCCTTCTGGTCCTCGAGCATCTGCAGGTAGGCGATCTCGCGGAACGCTTCCATGCGCTCGTGGTCGGAAAGCCCCTCGTACTTTCTGCCTTCGCGGTCGATTATCTGCTGGGCGATGTCGGTGACGTATGCGCCGCCGTAGCACTGCTCGGGCATTTCGGCGTCGTGGCCCAGCAGCTGCATGTAGCGCACCGCCACGGAGTTGCCGAACACGTTCATCTGGTTGCCGTGGTCGTTGCAGTAGAACTCCTCGTAGACGTCGTAGCCAGCATGGCGCATGACGCGCGCCATCGCGTCTCCCAGCGTGGCCCAGCGGCCATGGCCCACGTGCAAGGGGCCGGTGGGGTTGGCCGACACGTATTCAAGGTTGACGTAGCGCTCGCCTTGTGCGACCTGTCCCTTTCCGTAGTCGGCGCCCTGTTCGCGCACCTGCCGCACGACGCCCTGAAGCACCGCGTCGGCCAGCCGGAAGTTGATGAACCCTGGGCCCGCGATTTCGACCTCCGCGATCATGCCGTTTTCGAGGATGTGGTCGACTATGGCCTGCGCGACGTCGCGCGGCGGCATCTTGGCCGGCTTGGCGCAGCGCATCGCCACCGTGGACGCCCAGTCGCCGTTGGCTTCGTCGCGCGGACGCTCGAGCGCGGGGGCGGGCGCTTCGTCAAGCGGCAGCGAACCGTCCTCGATGGCAGCGTTCAGGGCTTCTTCGACAAGCTTCTCAAGGGACTCGCGGATATCCATTCGATGATGCCTTTCTAGTCAGAGACAAGGCTGAATTCTATCACGCGCCTGGCGGGAAATGCAGGACGCCGGGCCTTCTCCACGAAAGCCCGGCGCAAGGGTTGGACCATGCTGCGGAAGCGGCGGCTAAGCGCCTGCAAGACGGCGGCCACACGCCTTCCGGACGACGGCTAGGCGGCGCCCGGGAGGAACATCATGGCCACGGTGAGTATGACCATGTTCACCACCGCCAGTATCACGAACAGCTTCAGGAAGAACTTGATCCACGTGCTGTACTGCAGCTTAGCCAGGGCCAGGCCGCCGACGAGCGCGCCCGAGGTGGGCGTTATCAAGTTTATGACGCCGGATGCGGCCACGAACAGCATGATGGTGGTCTCGACGGAGAACCCGAGCTGGTCGGCCAGAGGGGCCATGATTGGCATGGACACGGTGGCAAGGCCGGAAGACGACGGAATCAGCACCGACAGGCCCATGAATATGATCATGCCGAGCGGCGCGAACACGAAGGCTGCGACGCCTTGCAGCGCGCCTGCCGCCTGCTCAAGCAGCCAGACGTCGAGGCCGGTCTCGCCCATCAGCACGGTCACGGAGCGCGCGACCGCGATGATCAGCACTACCGATATCATGTCGGCCGCGCCGTTCAGGAACGCCTTGACGAACTTGGCCTCGCCGAGCCACGCAACGAAGCCGATGATGATGGTCATCAGCAGGAACCACGTGGACGCCTCGTTGAAGTACCACTCGCCCAGCGGAAGCCCCGTAAGGAAGGCCGACCATCCGAAGATGTCGACGCCGAACTCGCCCCAGGGGATGAAGCCCAGGATCATGACGACGAAGGTGAAGCCGAACACCACCAGCGTCCACTTCTGCTTGCTGGTGAGCGCCTCGCCATGCTCGTACATCTCGCCCGGAACGTGCGTGGCAGCCCCGCCGGGGCCGACGGCGACGTCCTTCGATGCGGCTTCTTCGGCCGTCATCATGGCGCCGTCCGCCTTCACGCCATGGCGTGGATGCGCTCCGAAGTCGCTTTCCATGAGCGCCCACTCGGAGTCGG
>CBCTKQ010000206.1:0-2059 GCA_965147515.1 uncultured Eggerthellaceae bacterium
GAGCTCTTCGAGCTTGTCGATGAGCCTCATGACCTTCTTCGCGTCGGAAAGGCTTATAGGCTGCGGGTTGTTTGCGATCATCGTAAGCTCGGCGCCCTTGGTTTCCACGCCCTGCTCGTGCAGGCCGTCCTTGACCGCCGCAAGCTCGGTGGGGCCGGTGTAGACGATCCATTCCTCGCCGGCGTCCTCGTAGTCGTCGCCGCCCGCCTCGGCCACGGCCATCATGAACTCGTCCTCGTCGGCTGCGGCGCCGTTGGGCTTCGTGGGGTTCTTCTTGTCCCCCGTCTCGACCTCCTTGGCCACGATTATCTGGCCCTTGCGGTCGAACATGTAGGCGACCGAGCCGCTCGTTCCCAGGTTGCCTCCGGCATGGCTGAACGCCGAGCGGACGTCTGCGGCCGTGCGGTTGCGGTTGTCGGTAAGCGCGTCGCAGTAGATTGCCACGCCTGCAGGGCCGTAGCCTTCGTAGACCACCGTCTCGTAGTTGGCGGCGTCCTTGCCGCTTCCGAAGGCCTTGTCGATGGCCGTCTTTATCTTGTCCTTGGGAAGCGAGTAGCCCTTGGCCTTCTCGATGGCTGCGGCAAGCGAGGCGTTGTTCTCAGGGTTGGGGTCGCCGCCTTCCTTGGCAGCGACGGTGATGTTCCTGGAAAGCTTGGAGAACAGCGCGGAGCGCTTGGCGTCCTGCGCGGCCTTGCGGTGCTTGGTTGTAGCCCATTTGGAATGTCCTGACATTTATGCGCCTTTCGAATGCTTTGCTTTGCTCAAACCTTTGAAATATTACCACAAAGGCCCTGCGCCCTCAGCTCCTTCGGAAGAACGCCTTGGTCATCAGCGCGTCGTCCGGCCCGTCGCTCAAGGCGCGCGCGACGTCGTCGCCGCGTATCTGCACGACGTACATGACGTTCGTGGGGGCGAACCTCTCCACGTTGCCTTCGTCGTCGCGCGTGATGGGGCTCGTGAACCTGTCGCCGCAGGTGAACACCGCTACGTCGCCGACGTCCAGCAGGCCTTCGTCGCAAACGGCCTCCTTGGCCTTCTCGATCACGCGGCGCATGTCGCCCTGCACGTCGCCCCGCAAGGGCCTCACCCCCCAATATATCTGCATGAGCCGCATCACGCGCTCGTCGGGGGTGACGGAGTACAGGGGGATGTACGACCGAAGGCTGGACATGAGGCGCGCCGTCCTGCCCGTCATTGTGGGGCACACCAGGCACTTGGCCTTGATGTCCATGGCGGTCTGAACGGCGGCCGCGCCCACCGCGTGGGATATCGACTTGTACGGGTTGTGCGACGTCGCAGGCTTCCTCTTGTCCTCGAAGAAATGGCGCTCGGTGGTCTCGATTATCTCGACCATGGTGCGCACGGCCTCTATGGGGTAGTCGCCCATGGCCGTCTCGCCCGAAAGCATCACGCAGTCGCTTCCGTCGTATATGGCGTTGGCCACGTCGGCGGCCTCCGCGCGCGTGGGGCGCGGGCTGTGCGTCATGGACTCCAGCATCTGCGTGGCGGTTATGACAGGCTTGTGCGCGATGTTGCAGAGCGCGGCAATGCGCTTCTGCAGGTGCGGGACCTCCTGGGCGGGCACCTCCACGCCCAAATCGCCGCGGGCTATCATCACCCCGTCCGCAGCCTCTATGACGTCGTCTATGTTCTCGACGGCGCGCGCGTTCTCCACCTTCGCTACCACCGCCACGTGCTCGCCTCCGTGCTCGGCCAGGAAGTCCCTCACCATCCTGACGGAGTCGCCGTCGCGCACGAACGAGGCCGCGACGAAGTCGACCCCCTGCTCCGCGCCGAACAGAAGGTCTCGCTCGTCCTGCTCGGTGAGCGCCGGGAACCCCATGTCGACGCCGGGGACGTTCAGCGACTTCCGCTGGCCCAGAAGGCCGCCGTTGGCAACCTCGCACACGACGTCGTCGCCGTCGAACCCGACGACCTTCAACCCGATGAGCCCGTCGTCGAGCAGTATCTGCGCGCCCTCCGCCAGATGCAGGCGCAGCCCGGGGAAGCTTTGGCTCACAAGCGCAGGGGTGCCCTCGACCTGTCGCGGGGTAAGCAC
>CBCTKQ010000207.1:0-2046 GCA_965147515.1 uncultured Eggerthellaceae bacterium
CGGCGGAAACGTCCACTGGACGTTTCCGTTCGCTGCGCAACCTGCGCGCGGCGCCACCCCTTCGCCTTCTTCAAGCGACCCAACGACTTCCGCGCAACAGGAGCGCTCCGAGGCCATCCTGGCCGAAGCCGTGCACCTGCTGCTCGACGGCAAGATTTTGGCCGTGAAGGGGCTGGGCGGCTTCCACTTGGCATGCGACGCGCGCAACCCGGAAGCCATCGCGCGCCTGCGCCAGCGCAAGCATCGCTACGGCAAGGCTCTTGCCGTCATGATGGCCTCGCTCGACGACGTGCGGCAGGTCTGCGAAGTGGGCGTCGAGGAAGCGGCCGTGCTGGAAGGCGCGGCGCGCCCTATCGTGCTTCTGCGGAAGCAGATGGACGCGCCTCTTGCCGAAGGCTTGGCCGACGGGCTTCCCGAGCTGGGAGTCATGCTTCCCTACACGCCGCTGCAGCACCTGCTGCTGCACGACTTCGCGGCGGCATGCGAAAACGAAGCGGCGAAAGGCAGCGATGCGGCATGCGAAGGCAGCGCAGCCGCCGAAGGGGGCGCGTCCCAAAACGGCGCGCTTCCCCCTATGCTTGTGATGACCAGCGGGAACATGCACGACGAGCCCATCTGCATAAAGGACGACGTGGCGCTGGAGCGTCTTGCCGGCATAGCCGACGCCGTCATCGGGAACGACCGCGAGATACTGACCCGTTTCGACGACTCGGTGGTGCGCGTGATCCGCGCAGGCAGCGCTGGCGAGACCGTGCAGATGATCCGGCGCGCGCGGGGCTACGCCCCGGCCGCCATCGAGGTTCAGGGCATTGCGCCGGACGCGGCAAACGCGGAAGGCGAAGCCGCCGCGACCGTCTTCGCAGTCGGCCCCGAGCAGAAGAACACCTTCTGCTTCCTGCGGAACGGCGACGACGCCCCGCAGGCGTTCGTGTCGCAGCACATTGGCGACATGGAGGACGCCGACGCGTTCGACGCTTGGATCGAGGCCAAGCAGCGCTACGAGCAGCTGTTCGACCTGCATGCCACCGAGCTGGCATGCGACCTGCACCCCGAGTACATAACCAGCAAGTGGGCGCACGAGCAAAGCGCCCTGCACCAGCCGCCACTCCCCCTTGTCGAGGTGCAGCACCATCACGCGCACGTCGCGTCGGTCATCGCCGAGAACGGCCTTCCTTCCGACGAGGCGATCTGCGGCATCGCGTTCGACGGAACCGGTTACGGTGCCGACGGCAACATCTGGGGCGGCGAGGTGCTGATGTCCAACGAAAGCGACTTCGAGCGCTTCATGAACTTCGCGTACGTGCCGATGCCAGGAGGCGCGGCCGCCGTGAAGCACCCCCTTCAGATGGCTTACGGCGTGCTTTGGGAATTCGACCTGCTGGACCATCCGGGAGCTGCGAAGCTGCGCGAGGCGCTGGGCGAAAGCAAGTGCGCGAACTTCGAGACGATGATCGACCAGGGGATAAACACCCCGGTCACGTCGTCGGTCGGGCGCCTGTTCGACGCCGCAAGCGCGATTCTGGGAATCTGCACCGAGCCAACATACGAAGGCGAGCCGGCGATAATGCTGGAAGCCGCCCTGTGGGACGGAATCGCGCACGGAATGCCGGGCATGCAGACTGACTCCAATGAAGCCGGCACCTCCGATGCCTACGTCATCGACGTCGTGAAGAACGTCGCCACGGAAACCTCGACCGCGCATGACACGTCGGTGCTTCTGTTCGATGCGGCGCCTGCGTTCCGCTCGCTTCTGGACGACCTTCAGGCGGGCGTCGCCACACCCGTCATGTCCAAGCGCTTCCACGATGCCTTCGTGAACGCCATCGTGCAGGCCGCCCAGCTTTCGCTGGCGCTGTACGACGTGCGCAAGGTCGCGCTGTCGGGTGGAGTTTTCATGAACCGCTACCTGGTGGAAAACGCCCTTTCGCTGCTGGAACAGGCCGGATTCACCGTCGCCATCAACCGGGAACTCCCGCCCAACGATGGCTGCGTGTCTTTCGGTGAAGCCGTGATAGCATGGGCACGAAACCTTGCAATCGAAGAGGA
>CBCTKQ010000208.1:0-2045 GCA_965147515.1 uncultured Eggerthellaceae bacterium
GAGCGGCATAGACAACCCCCACACCAACACGCTGATAATCGAGGACTCCCAGCGCCTGGGCCTGTCGCAGATGTACCAGCTGAAAGGGCGCGTAGGCCGGTCGAGCGAGCAGGCGTACGCGTACTTCATGTTCCCCGAGGAGATACCTCTGACCGAGGAGGCGCAGGCGCGCCTGACGGCGCTTTCCGAGGAGCACGGGCTTGGCTCGGGCATGCGCATAGCCATGCGCGACCTAGAGATAAGGGGCGCCGGGAACCTGCTGGGGGCCGAGCAGTCGGGCAACATGAGCGCCGTCGGGTTCGACCTGTTCGCCCAGATGCTGAACCAGGCCGTGACAGACGCCCGCGAAGGCGAGGGCGTCGTGAAGGGGGCGGAGTCCAGGGCCGCGTCGGACATCAACATAAACATCCCGGGACGCATGTTCATCGGCAACGACTACGTGCCCGACCTGGACGAGCGCGTGCTTTGGTACAGGCGCGTGACCAACGCGGGGTCGGAGGAGGCAATCGCGGCGCTGGAGCGCGACATGAGGCGCATCCATCCCGACATGCCTCCCGAGGCCGAGGACTTCTTCGCCAAGGAGGCGCTGCGCGCGTTCGCGGAAGAGCACGGGGCCACGAGCATAGTGGTCAGCGCGGGCAACCTGAACGTCGAAGGGCTGCAGATGTCCCGCGAGCAGCTGATCCCGCTGAAGAGGCGCGGGGGGCGCTACCTGCCGGACAGGCGCAAGCTTATAATGCCGTTGAGGAAGATTCCAGGGTATTCGGGCGGCTCGGACGGCCTCGCGCCGATCCTCGGGTCGTTCCTGCACGAGGTGTTCGATTCGCAGAAGGAAGAGGAGTAGGGGAGGATCATGTCGATCGATGGCAAAGTCAGGGTCAGGTTCGCCCCGTCGCCGACGGGGATGCTGCACATAGGGGGCGCGCGCACGGCCATATACAACTGGGCCTTCGCCCGCGCCATGGGGGGCACGTTCGTGCTCCGCATAGAGGACACCGACCCCGAGAGGTCCACCGACGAGAACGTGCAGATAATCCTGCGCGCCATGCGTTGGCTTGGGCTCGACTGGGACGAAGGCCCCGAAGTGGGAGGCGATTTCGGCCCGTACTTCCAGATGCAGAGGATGCCCACCTACGAGGCGGCCTTGGAGACGCTGAAGGCCAAGGGGGCGGCATACCCCTGCTTCTGCACGAAGGAACAGCTCGACGCCGATCGTGCCGCCGCCCAGGCGACCGATGGCGGATATGCAGGCTACTGCGGCAGGTGCAGGGAAGTCCCCGCCGACGAGGCGGCCGCGCGCATAGAGGCCGGCGAGCCTCACGTTTGGAGGCTGAAGGTGCCGGAAGGGCACGGCCCCATCGAGTTCGACGACGCCGTCTACGGCCCCACGTCGTTTCCGGCCGAGGTCATGGACGACCTGGTGCTGGTGCGCAGCGACGGCAGCCCCACCTACAACTTCGCCGTGGTGTGCGACGACGCCAACATGGGCATCACGCACGTCATACGCGGCGACGACCACCTATCCAACACGCCAAGGCAGATCCTGATATACGAGGCGCTGGGGTTCGACGTGCCCGTCTTCGCGCACCTTCCCATGATTCTCGGGCCCGACGGGAAGAAGCTTTCGAAGAGGCACGGGGCCACCAACGTCGAGGACTACCGCGACCACGGCTACCTTTCCGACGCCATGGTCAACTTCCTGGCGCTGCTGGGATGGTCGCTCGACGGCGAGACCACAATCATCCCGCCGGACGAGCTGTGCCGCGTTTTCTCGCTGGACCGCATAACCAAGAAGGACAGCATCTTCGACGAGAAGAAGCTCGACTGGATGGACGGCGTGTACATCCGCGAGATGCCGCCCGAGAAGTGGCTGTACGTGGCAACCCCGTGGCTTGCCCAGGCGAAGGCCGACGGTGCCGCCGCGAGGCCCGGCGCGAACGTGGTCCCGACGCCTTCTCCCGAGGTGGAGAAGGCCGCAGCAGGCGAGCTGCGCGTGCCAGGGGCCAGTGTCGACCCCGAGGTCTGGCAGGCGTGCCTGGCCGACG
>CBCTKQ010000209.1:0-2040 GCA_965147515.1 uncultured Eggerthellaceae bacterium
CAACCCCATGCCCGTCTCCGCACCCGTGTTCGCCTACCTCGGCCCCGCCGGCACCTATACCCACGAGGCCGCCCGCGCCTTCGCCGCGCGGCTGGGCATCGACGAGCCCGCGCTTCTCGAATGCGCGTCGTTCGACGAGGTGTTCGACGCCGTGGACCGCGGCAAATGCGAGTTCGGCGTGGTGGCGAAGGAGAACTCGCTCGAGGGGTCGGTCACGGCCACGCTCGACAACTTCGCGTTCAAGAGCCAGGCCTCCATCCTGGGCGAGCACGTGCTCGACATCCACCACTGCCTCGTGCTGCACCCCGACGCGAAGCTGGAGGACGTGACCTGCGTGGCCTCGCACGCGCAGGGCCTCGCGCAGTGCCGTCGCTTCCTGGCCGAGCGGCTGTCGGGGCGCGCGACCGTCACCACGTCGTCCACCGCCGAGAGCGCCCGCATGGCCGCCGAGGACGTCCACGTGGCCGGCATCGCGAACGCGTTCGCCGCCGAGCTGCACGGCGCGCGCGTGGCCGTGCGCGACATCGAGGACCATTTCGGCAACCAGACGTCGTTCGCCCTCATCGGCCGCCAGGGACATCCGCCCGTGTTCCGCGGCGACCGCTACAAGACCTCGCTCGCCCTGTTCTTGCAGGTGGACCGCGCGGGCACGCTGAACATGATCCTGTCCGAGTTCGCCTACGCCGGCATCAACCTGTCGATGATCCAATCGCGCCCCACGAAGCAGGCGCTCGGCGACTACATGTTCTTCATCGAGTTCAAGGAGGACGCGAACACCCTGCCCGTGCAGACGGCCCTGAACTGCCTGCGCCTGAAGCTGCGCGAGGTGAAGGTGCTCGGCAGCTACCCGGTGGACTAAGGGCGTTAGAGCGCCAGGATGCCCAGGTGCTCCAGCAGGATCTTCGTGCCGATGAGCACGAGGACGATGCCGCCGGCGATGGTGGCGGCCTTCTCGTAGCGCGCGCCGAAGCGGTGCCCCACGGCCACGCCCGCGAGAGCGAGCACGAACGTGGTGGCGCTGATGAGCCCCACGGACATGACGATGTCCACGCGCAGGAACGCGAACGTGATGCCCACGGCGAGCGCGTCGATGCTCGTGGCGATGGCGAGCATGACGAGCTCGCGCAGGTCGAGCTTGCCGTCGGCCGGGCAGGACAGCTCCTCGTCGTCCTCATGGAAGGCGTCCCAGAGCATCTTGCCGCCGATAAGCGCCAGAAGGCCGAAGGCTATCCAGTGGTCCACCGGCGTGATGTAGCGCTCGAACTGCGTGCCCAGCGCCCAGCCGAGAAGCGGCATGAGCCCCTGGAAGCCGCCGAAGAACAGCGCGATGACCAGCGCCTGGCGCATGTTCAGGCGCTTCATGCACAAGCCCTTGCACACCGACACGGCGAACGCGTCCATCGACAGCCCCACCGCGATCAAGAACAGCTCCGCGAATCCCATGGTCGTTTCCTCTCGTCTCCGCAATCCCCCTGGCCGCGCCGCAGCGCCGGTCCGGGCTGCAGGCAAAAAAACACCGGCGCGTGCGCACCGGCTGCAGAAGCGAGCGGTGCGACGCCAAGCGCCACACCGCGAGTCTTGTCGTTTCAGGTTGCGCCAGCTTCAGGAAGAAGCAGCATGTTGACGCAGCCGCGCCTTGACGGCGCCGACTACTCCCCCACGGGATTCGGATATTCTAGCACAGGTTTCCGCCGCCGAGTCGTCAAACACCTTGCCATAACCTCCGTTTTCGTCCACTTGTCTGACCAGGTGTTATATATTGTTTTACCTGTTCAGGAGCTTGCTATGGGATGGACAAGAACGGAGGTTGTGGCCGACATCGGCCCGGTGTGCCTACGCGAAGAACAGGTCGCCCTCCCGGCGGAAGAAGCCCTCGGACACCAAGTCGGCGACGATGCCGTCGAACACGTCCGCATCCACGCAGGGGCGGCCGGCGGCCTGCTCGAAGGCGTCCAGGCGACCGGCCAGCTCCGGCGCGGCGATGCCCGGGGCGGCCAGCACGATGCGCACGAGCTCGGCGCGCTTCTGCCGCCGCGACCC
>CBCTKQ010000210.1:0-1935 GCA_965147515.1 uncultured Eggerthellaceae bacterium
AACACCGGTCCGTCTATGCAGCAGTACTGGTGCCCGATCTGGCAGTGCCCGCACTTCCCCATTCCGCACTTCATGTGCCGCTCGAAGCTCATGTATATGTGGTCGTAGCTGATGCCCTTCTTGCGCATCTCCTCCACGACGAACCTGTACATGACGGGAGGCCCGCACACGGCGCCGTAGGTGTTTCCCGCGTCGACATCCAGATGGGCGAAGGGCGCGGTCACGAGGCCCACTTCGCCGTCCCACGTGTCGTCGGGGTTGTCGACGGTGAGGTACAGGTCGAAGTCCTGGCGGTGGCGCCACATCTCGAACTGGTCGCGGAACATGACCTCGCCGGGGTTCTTCGACCCGTAGATTATCGTGACGTTGTCGAACTCGGAGCGCTCGTCGTGGATGTTGTTGATCAGCGAGCGCAACGGAGCGATGCCGAGGCCGCCTGCAACCAGCAGGATGTCGTGGCCCTTCATCTCCTCGAACGGGAAGGGGTTGCCGTACGGGCCGCGGATGCCCACGACGTCGCCGCACTGCATCTCGTGCAGCCGCTGCGTGAACTCGCCGGCGCGGCGGACGCAAAGCTCGATGAAGCCGCCCTTCGAAGGCGAGCTGGATATGGATATGGGCGCTTCGCCCACTCCGAAGATGGACACCTCGACGAACTGTCCGGGCTCGTGGTGGAACGCGGCCCTTATGCGCTCGTCGATGAACCGGAACTCGAACAGCTTCTCGGTCTCGGTAAGCTGAGTGATGGACGTTATGCGCGCGGGCCAAGGACGGTAGGGGTTGGCCCTCATCATGTCTGCGCCGGAAAGGGCGATGCCGGCGCTTTCGAGCGGGTTGACCTGCACGCACGTGCTATTCGGCATCGTCGGCCCCCTTCTTCTCGAAGAACCTGAGCACCTCGATGGGCGATATGTCGGCCTTGCAGGCGCGCACGCAGCGCCCGCATCCGACGCAGAGGTACCTTCCATGCTGCGAGTTGAACCCGTTCAGCTTGTGATACATGCGGTGCCGCACGCGCTCGGTGGCGTTGTCGCGGAAGTTGTGGCCGCCCGTGACCAGCGCGAACTGAGGCGACGTGCAGGCGTCCCACACGCGGTCGCGATGGCCAGTTTCGCCCGACGGGTCAAGCACGTCGACGATGTCGAAGCAGTAGCAGGTGGGGCACACCGACGAACATGCGGTGCACGAAAGGCATCGGCCTCCCAGCTTCTTCCAGAAGTCGTCGGAATGGAACGCGTCCATGAGCATCGGTATCTCCTGGATGTGCGGGATGCTCTCGTCGAACGCCTCCTGACGGGCGCGCGTGGCCTTGCGGAAGGCGCTTCGGTCTTCGTCGTTCGCCTCGCGCGGGTCGCATGCCGCCTCCAGGATGTTGGCGGCCTCGACGCTGCCGATGGAAACGAAGTACCTGTCGCCGATGTCGGTGAGGAACAGGTCGTACCCGCTTCGCACCTCGTCCGATTCCAGCAGGTGGCAGAAGCACGTGGACGTGGGCGAGCAGCTGATGCCCACTATCATGGTGGCCTTGCGGTGCGCGTCGTAGTAGGGATCGGGGTAGCGCGAGTCGTCGAACACGAGGTTCAAGTTGTTCATCGCGTTGATGTCGCATGCGTGCGCGCCGAACAGCACCCGGGGCTTGACGGACATCTCGTAGGGCTCGATTCCGTCGCCTCCCCCGCCGGTGTTGAACTCGAACAGCGTCTCCTTCGGGGGGATGTAGTACTTCTTCAGCGAAGTGAGCGTAGTGGGATAGTCCAGGACTATCTCGTCGAATGAAGAAATGGGCTCGAAGGCGAAGCTCTTGCCCTTCGCGACCGGGGCGACAACCTCGTAGTCCTTCATGAAGGCCTCGATAAGAGCCGGAAGCTCGTCGGCATTGATCACTCGATAAAGCAAACGCCCACCCCCTTGACAACGACTACATTGTAAAGGGGA
>CBCTKQ010000211.1:0-1912 GCA_965147515.1 uncultured Eggerthellaceae bacterium
ATCCACTGGTTCGACAAAACGGCCGAGAACTTCGCCGACATCGAGCGCCGCATAGGCAAACACATTCCCTTGGTGGGCAACGTGGAAGCCGAGCTGCGCCGCCAGGATGACGTGGGCGTGGGCTGCGGCTGTGCGTATCCCGACTGCACGTCCGACGATTCGGTGGCCAGGTCCAACCGCATCCATAAGATGCTCTCGTTCGCGCTGGAGTCAAACCCGCAGCTTAAGGCCATGCTGGAAGGCCGTCCATCCACCCTGCTTGCGAGCGTTGCGGGCAGGCGCGTGGCCATCACCCACGGCGACGAGAAGCTGCTGGGCGGATGGGACAACTCGCGGGAGTCGCTTCAGGACATCCTGCGCCAGGACGAGGTGGACACGTTCATGGCGGGAAACGACATAGACGTGTTCACCACGACGCATACGTGCGCTCCGGCGGCGATCAGGCTGGCTCGCGGCGTGGTGGTGAACAACGGAGCCGCAGGTCTTCCGAACTTCTCCGGCGAAGACTTCGGGCTGTGCATCCGCATCGCCGAGAGGCCTCGCGAGGATTCGCTGTTCGAATGCGAGCTCGACGGCCTGTTCGTGCAAGCCGTGCCCGTGCGTTATGACCATGATGCCTACCTTGACTGGTTCGACGGGCTGTGGGGGCCTGCGTCGCCTGCGGCCATATCGTATCGAAGCCGCATCGTTTCGGGCCCCGAGGACGAGATACGCGACTCGCTTCTGGGCGGCTTCCGCCTTGGCGAGACGGCCCGTGCCGAGCTGCAGGGGCGCCGCGATGCCGAGGTGCAGCGCACCGGCGGCATCCCTCGCGCCACGAACGCCGACGTGCATGCGGCGTTGGAAGGGCTCCTATACTTCGACGACATGCTGGACGACGACGGCTGCCGCGTGACCGAGGACCGGCTGACCACGATCCAGGCGAACATCACGGCGAAGTGCAACCTGGCCTGCGCCCACTGCCATGTGGAATCAAGCCCGGCAAGGACCGAGGCGATGAGCCGCGATGTGCTGGAAGCCACCCTGAAGGTTGCCGCCGAGCGGCACATACGCACCATCGACATAACGGGCGGCGCGCCCGAGATGCATCCCGACTTCGAATGGTTCCTGCGCAAAGCGGCCGAGACGGTGCCGCACGTCATGGTGCGGTCGAACCTGGTTGTGTTGCAGGAGCCCGGCTTCGAGCATCTGGTCGACCTTTACGACGAGCTGTGCGTGGAAGTCGTGGCGTCGCTCCCGAACGTGTTCGAGGCGGAATCGGACGCGCAGCGCGGGCGCAACACCTTCGATGCCACGATAGACCTGCTGCGCGTTCTGAACGGCCACGGCTACGGGGCCGACGGACGCCACGTGCTGGACGTCGTGTTCAACCCGCAGGAGCCCGTGCTTCCACCTGTGCAGGAGGACGTGGAGGAGATGTATCGACGCCGGCTGGGCAACCTGGGGATCTGCTTCGACAACCTGTTCGCCGTGGCGAACAACCCCATCGGACGCTATGGCGCGAAGCTTTTGGACGACGGCACGTTCGAAGGCTACATGGACATGCTGATGGACGCGTTCAACCCCGAGACGTGCCCAGGACTGATGTGCCGCCACCAGATGAACGTGGGATGGGACGGCACCGTCTACGACTGCGACTTCAACCATGCCATAGGGTTGGGCGCATCGTCGGCGCTGCTCCCCGAAGGAAGCCTATCACGCCCACAGGTGGACCGCGCGCTGCTCGGAAGCGAGGGACGCGCGCTCACTGTGTTCGACTACGCCGACGACCCCGAGCGCCCGCTGCGCCGTCCGATCGTCTTCGCCAACCACTGCTACGCATGCACTGCCGGGTTCGGGTCCAGCTGCGGCGGGACGCTGGTTCAGGAATAGGCGTGCCGCGACGTTCCGTTATGCACGGCGACCAGGGCCT
>CBCTKQ010000212.1:0-1886 GCA_965147515.1 uncultured Eggerthellaceae bacterium
GGAGGACGCCTTGAGCTCTTCCTCGGGGATGCCGTCGAGCACCTGGTCGGGGTCGTCGGAGATGTCTTCGACAGCATCGTCGCCGTCCTTCTCCTCGATGCCGTCGGCAGGTGCGTCGATGTCTGCGGTTTCGATGTCCTCCGTGGGTTCTTCGTCGAGGATCTCCTCGACGACTTCCAGCGCGTCGTTCCCTTCGGCCTTCGCGGCTTCGTCCTTTGCGGCAGCCTTCTTGCCGGACGCCTTCGCGGGCGCCGACGGCTTCTTAGACGCCGTCTTCGCGGCCGGCTTGGACGCGGCGGCCTTGGGGGATGAGGCCGTGGATTTGCTGGCCGCCTTCTTTGCGGCCGGCTTGGCTTCGTCCTTCGCGGCGGCCTTCTTGGCTGCGGGCTTCGCCTTGGACGCGGTGCCGGACGCGGCCGCCTTCGCCTTCGAGGCTGTCGCCTTCGCGGGAGCCTTCTTGGCCGGGGCCTTCTTTTCGGCAGGCTTGGCCGCCGTCTTGGCCTGTGATGTCTTCTTGGAGGTCGTGCTTGCCTTGGTGCTTGATTTGGTGCCCTTTTGCGCCGTTGCGGTTGCGTTGCTCTTCGTGCTCGTCTTCTTTGCTTCTTGTTCTGCCTTCGTAGCTCTTGCCACCAGCAATCCTTTCAACGCTTCAATCTGGGCATAGCTTCGCCATAATAGGCGCAAACATGCGAACTTGCAGAATACAACAGTTCCGCGGCGATTACAAGTGCCTTTTGGGACGGATCAGAGAAGGTCGACCGGGTCGACGTCGATGGCCACGTTCACGCCCGGCGCCGGTTTGAGTCCCGCATACGCGTCGCGCAGGAACGCCGACAGGTCCTTCCCGACGGGGCACTTGACCACGAAGTGCCACCTGTGGTCGTCGCGGATCTTCTCGAAGACGCACGGGCCGGCAGGAAGAACCTCCCACCCGTCCTGCGCGTTGGCCTCGGCAAGCGCCATCGCCTTCCTTTGGATTAGCGTCGCGTGTTGCGACACGCGGGCCTCGTCCTTCCCCCAGGCGACGACGTTCGCCATCCTGACGAACGGCGGATACTTCAACACCTTTCGCTTCGGCAGCTCGACGCGGAGGAACGCCTCCCTGTCGTAGGCCGCGGCAGCCTGTATGGCAGGGTCGTCGGCCTCGTAGGTCTGCACCATCACGCGCCCGGTGACGCTTCCGCGCCCGGCACGGCCCGCCACCTGCTCGATGAGGTCGAACGTGCGCTCGGAGGCGCGGAAGTCGGGCAGGTGCAGCTGCGTGTCGGCGTTCACCACGCCGACCAGCGTTACGTCGTCGAAGTCGAGCCCCTTCGCTATCATCTGCGTTCCAAGCAACACCGCACGTGGAGCGGCGGCGAACCGGTCGAGCAACATGCGGTGCGAACCCTTCCCTCTGGTGGTGTCGGCATCCATGCGCACTATGGGAACAGGGCCCGAAGCCTCGGCCACTTCCGCCACCCCCGCGCCTGCGAACTTCGGCATCTCGCCGAACTCCGCGTCGAGGAGCGAGCGCAGCTCGTCTTCGACCCTCTGGGTGCCCACGCCGAACTTCTTCAGGTAGGGGCTTTCGCACTCGGGGCACTTCCCCGGCGCAGGCACGCTTCGCCCGCAGTGGTGGCACACCAGGCGGTTCCCCCTGGCGTGGTAGGTAAGCGTCGTGGAGCACGACGAGCATTTCGGCACGAACCCGCAATCGCGGCACAGCAGGAACCTCGCAAAGCCGCGCTGGTTCAGCAGCAACACGACCTTCCTTCCCTGCGAAAGCTCGCCGACCATCGCCGACCGCAGCCTTGCCGAGAACATCTCGCGCGAACCGCCGCGGAACTCGAGCGCCATGTCGATCACCTCGATCGCCTCAACTTTGATCAGTTCAAGGTGAGCGT
>CBCTKQ010000213.1:0-1885 GCA_965147515.1 uncultured Eggerthellaceae bacterium
TCGCCTGTGATGTCGGTGGCGCGAAGCACCACGCGGGTTGCGCCCGCATGTTCGGGAAGGTCGTACATGACGCCCATTAGCGCGCGCTCGCATATGGCGCGGAGTCCGCGGGCACCCGTGCCGCGCTCCTGGGCCTCGTGGGCTATGGCGCGCAGCGCGGCCTTCTCCACGACAAGCTCGCTGCCCTCCAGCTCGAACATCTTCACGTACTGCTTCACCAGCGCGTTCTTCGGCTCGGTAAGGATACGCATCAGGTCGTCCTCGTTCAGCTCGTCAAGCGACGTGATGACGGGTATGCGGCCAACGAACTCGGGGATCATGCCTTACTTGTTCAGGTCCTCGGGAAGCACCTGCGCCAGAAGCTCGGCCTCGGCCTGCTTCTTCGACTCGGGAAGATCGGATGCGAAGCCAAGCCCGCTCTTGCCAACGCGCTGGCCTATGATGTCGGCAAGGCCTACGAACGCGCCGCCCAGGATGAACAGTATGTTGGTGGTGTCGACGTGCAGAAGCTCCTGTTCGGGATGCTTGCGGCCGCCCTGCGGAGGGATGGCCGCGTCGCAGCCTTCGACGATCTTGAGAAGCGACTGCTGAACGCCCTCGCCCGACACGTCGCGCGTGATGGAGAGGTTTTCGGCCTTGCGCGCTATCTTGTCGATCTCGTCTATGTATATGATGCCGATCTGCGCGCGGCCGATGTCGAAGTCGGCGGCCGTGACCAGCTTCAGCAGGATGTTCTCGACGTCCTCGCCGACGTATCCCGCCTCGGTGAGGGTCGTTGCGTCGGCTATGGCGAAGGGAACCTGCAAGGTGCGCGCCAGCGTCTGCGCCAGCAACGTCTTGCCCGACCCGGTCGGCCCGAGCAGCATGATGTTCGACTTGTCCACCTCGACGCCGTCGCCGTCGCCCGAAGGTTCCAGCATGATGCGCTTGTAATGGTTGTACACGGCGACGGAAAGAGCGCGCTTGGCCGCCTCCTGCCCCACGACATGCTGCGACAGGTTCTCGTATATCTTGTGCGGGGTGGGCAGCGACGCGAGCACTTCCTTGCGCGCGGCCTCAAGGTCTTGGGGGCTGTTGTTCGAGGACGCCTGCCCAGACGGTTCGGGCTGGGCCTGCGGACGTCCGTGCTTGGCATGCTTGCCGGACGCGAAGGCCTGCTGCACGGCGTTCCCCTGCGCGTGCGCCCCTTGGTCGTCGTATGCCTCGGAAGCCGCGTTGGAATGATGCGCTATGACGTCCTGCATCATGGCGTCTGCGCACACCGCTATGCATTCGTCGCAGATGTATATGCCGTTGGGCCCCTCGATCATGGAGATCGCCTGGTCGCTGGGCTTGCCGCAGAAGGCGCACTTGATCTCGCTGCCGTCGGTGTATGTGCTGTCGTTGCTCATTGGCTCGCTTTCGCTCCGTTCCCGCCTGGGCGGGTCAGCCTTCGTGACTTCCGCTAATTATAGAAGCATGCGCCGGATAACGAGTCCGACGCATGCGAAAGTGTGCTGCATTCTGGGTGGCGGAACCTGCCGCGCCGCCTATTCCCCGTGATGCGCGATGATTTCGTCGACCAGCCCGTAGTCCTTTGCCTCCTCGGCGGTCATGTAGTTGTCGCGCTCGGTGTCCAGCTGGATCTTCTCGATGTCCTGGCCGGTGTTCTCGGACAGGATCTTGTTCAGGCGCTTGCGCGTCTTCAGCATGAAGTCGGCGACGATGGCGATTTCCGTCTGCTGGCCTTGCGCGCCGCCGAGGGGCTGGTGGATGAGCACCATGGAGTTGGGCAGGCAGAAGCGCTTGCCCTTGGCGCCGCTCGACAGCAGCACGGCCGCCATCGAGGCGCACTCGCCGATGCAGATGGTGGACACGTCGCACTTGATGAAGTTCATGGTGTCCA
>CBCTKQ010000214.1:0-1849 GCA_965147515.1 uncultured Eggerthellaceae bacterium
CGACCAGAGCCCCATCGGCCGCACCCCGCGCTCGAACCCCGCCACCTACATCGGGCTTTGGGACGACATCCGCAACCTGTTCGCGTCCACCGCCGAGTCGAAGGCCCGCGGCTACTCGCCGGGGCGGTTCTCGTTCAACGTGAGCGGCGGAAGGTGCGAGGCGTGCAAGGGCGACGGCCAGATCAAGATAGAGATGCACTTCCTTCCCGACATCTACGTGCCGTGCGAGGTGTGCGGGGGCAAGCGCTACAACCGCGAGACGCTGCAGGTCACCTACAGGGGGAAGAGCATCGCCGACGTGCTCGACATGACGGTGGAGGACGCCCTCGCCTTCTTCGAGAACATACCGGGCATCAAGCGGAAGCTGCAGACGCTTTACGACGTGGGGCTGGGCTACATAAAGCTGGGCCAGCCCGCCACCACCTTGTCAGGCGGCGAGGCGCAGCGCGTGAAGCTGTCCAGCGAGCTGCAGAAGAGGTCCACCGGCAAGACGTTCTACATCCTCGACGAGCCAACTACCGGCCTGCACTTCGAGGACGTGCGCCAGCTTCTGCTGGTGTTGCAGAGGCTCGTCGACGCAGGAAACACAGTGCTCGTCATCGAGCACAACCTCGACGTGATCAAGAGCGCCGACCACATCATCGACCTCGGCCCCGAAGGCGGCGACGGGGGAGGGCGCATAATCGCGCAAGGCACCCCGGAAGAAGTGGCCGCCGTCGCAGGAAGCTACACCGGCCAGTTCTTGGCCAGGTTGCTCAAGGTCGAGAACGCCGTCGTCGACGCCATCGAAAGCGACGTTCCGTGATAGGCTAGTCCCGTTATGGAGAGCCGAAAGCGCGAAAGAGTCGCCCTAGCCATCTTCCTGGTCATGGTAGTGCTGGGAGGGCTGCTTTTGGCTGCGTACTTTCTTACGGGCAAGTCGTGGAGCGTCGCAGCCACCATGGTGGACGACACCGTGGGAAGCCTCGACCGGTACACGGTCGTTGCGTTCAGCGGCGTGATTCCCGAAGGCAGGCTGGAAGCCGCAGACGAATCCTCCGTCTCTTCGGCCTCGTCAAGCGCATCGGGTTCGTCCGCTTCGTCATCCGCTGCGGCCTCCGCGTCCGCTTCCCAGCACGAGGTGGATCCCGAGTTCACCATGAGGGACGCGTTCGGGGAATCGTCCGACCAGCCTGGCGAAACAGGGATCGGCGATTCCGTCATGTCGGTGTTCGAGCGCGAGGACAGGCGTGCTTCGTCCCATGGGGACGACGTCTATGTCTCCGACGTGCGCGACCTTTACTCGATGAAAGGCGCCGATGGCGTCACCCTCAGCCTGTCGGACCTTTCGAAGTACTCCGATCCGGTCGTCCTGGGCGCGGGATCCAAGAAGGTCGGCGTGTTCTCCGCCTCTTCCTACGTGTCGAGGGCGAAGCTCAAGTCCATCGTCGAGGCGTTGAAGGACGACGGGGCCGACACTGTCGTCTGCATCGTCCCGCGAACGCCCTTCCTTTCGACATACGACGGAATCGACGTGGTCGTCCTGGCCTCGGCGCCCGACGGGCCCCCCGACGAGCGCGACACCGGGGGCACGTTGGTGGTGCAGTCGCCTGAGGCGGGCGACGTGGGCGTCGTGATCCTGTCGTCCAACAACGTCCCGTCCTACAAGGTCGTCAAGGAGCTTTAGTGCCGGCTCAGGCAACGGGGCATGTGTGGCGCGGCATCGTCTTCGCGTTCACCGGGGGAGTGCTGTGGGGATTCTCGGGCAACTGCGCCGAGGTCCTCATGGTCGAGTACGGCCTGGACGTCCTGTGGCTCACCCCGGCCCGCATGTTCGTCGCGGCGTTCCTGTTCCTCGCTGTGGCCGTGG
>CBCTKQ010000215.1:0-1804 GCA_965147515.1 uncultured Eggerthellaceae bacterium
TGCAGCGTCTCGTCCTTGGCAAGCACGTCGAATATCTGCTTGTCGTGCACTATGTGCCCTGCGAAGCTGCCGATGAGCGCCACCTTCTCGGCCTCGACCGCGGACACGAGGTCCTGCGAGTCGTCCCAGAACTCGAGCACGTCGTTGGTGACGCACCGGCGCCAGATGGCGTCTATGCGGTGGCCGTCTGAATCCTTCAGCTCATGCCCGTCGAAGCGCAGGTCGCGCACGTCGCACACATGGCACGGTATGCCTCTCTTCTCGAACAGGCCGGCGAAGACGTGGAACTCGTCCACCACTCCGTTCTCGAGGTAGTCGCATATTGCGAACGTGGGGTTCTCCACCCGGTGCTCGTAGGTGCCGTAAATGGCGATGAAGTCGTCCACCCAGGGCTCGAAGAGGTCGCATCCGAGCACGTCGTGGTGCTCGCGGAACGCATCCAGCGTCTGCGAGCCTGCGATGGAGTTCGTTATCTCGCGGTTCTCGTTCATGCCCGCCGACCCGTCTCCGTTGAACTCGCAGAACTTCATGTCGAGCGCGTCCTCGTTTATGAAGGTGTCTATGCGGGCGAAGGGCAGCATGCTGTCGTAGCCCCGCGGAAGCAGTATCAGCCGCTCTAGACGCTCGTCGAAGTCGAACAGCCTCCTGTACTGCTCGTCGTCGATGTAGTGCTGCATGACCTTGCACAGTATGCCGTGCGTCATCTCGGAGGCGCGCTTCATCAGGTCGTACGTCTTCTGCCCGAAAAGCCTGGGCACGAACGAGCACGCCACCACCTCGTGGTGCACGATGGCCGTCGATCCCTTCATGTAGTCGAACGCCCGGCGCCTGTCGTCGATGGCGCCGTCGAGCTCGTCGATTACGTCGAAGTACTCGTTGGTGTAGTCAGCGTTGGTTGCCACGCCTCTCCTTCCGTCAGACCGGACGGTAGCACGTGGTCACGACCCTGGCGACCTTCTCGCCCAGGTCGTCGGCCACGTCGATAGTGTAGAAGCCCACCTTGCGCCCCGAGCGGTCCACGTCGCAGGTTGCAATCAGCTTGTTGCCTTTGGGCGACCTCATGAACTCGATCGTGCTGGTCAGCGAGACGGAGCTGGCCTCGCCGCACAGGCTGGCCGCCGCGAAAGCGTAGTCGGCCAAGGTGAACACCGCCCCGCCCATGACGCGCCCTTGCGCGTTCAGGTGCTTCTCGGGGCTTATCTCCATCTCGGCCACCCCGTGGCCGCGCCATGCCTCGGTCACGCGGCAGCCGGCCTGCTGGTAGGCGAACGTGTCGTCCTTGAAGAATTCCTCGAGCTGTTCGTGCGTCGGGTTCTCGGGAAGGCGGGGCGCGGACGCCTCTCCGTCTGATGCAGCCATGGTTCCTCCTATTCCGCGTTCGCGAGCTCGAAGACCGAGTCAATGCGCGCAAGGACGTCGGCGCGCCTCATCATGACGATGGACTCGAAAAGCGGCGGCGAGACCATGTTCCCGCACACGGCGACGCGCAGCGGCTGGAAGAGGTTGCGCGGCTTGATGCCGGCCTCCTCGCCCAGGGCGCGGCACTTCTCCTGAAGTCCTTCGGCGTCCCATGCGCATCCCTCGTCGGCCAGCACGTTGCGGCACAGCTGCAGCGCCTCGCCTGCCCGGGCGCCCTCCTTCTTCAGCACCTTCTTCAGGGACTTCTCGTCGACTTCGACGTTCGGCCCCCAGAACAGGTACGCAAGCTTCCCCGGAAGCTCGTCGAAGCGGGCCATGCGCTCCACGACGAGCGCATGCGTCTGCATGTACCAGTCCTTGCGGTCGTCCACGTCGGCCAGGCACG
>CBCTKQ010000216.1:0-1803 GCA_965147515.1 uncultured Eggerthellaceae bacterium
CGACAACTCCTACGAGGCGCAGCGCGGCGAGGCCGCAGGCGACCCCTACGACACCGTGGGGGCGGGCGACCAGGGCATGATGTTCGGATATGCCGTGAACGAGACGCCCACGCTCATGCCCATGCCCATCTACCTGGCGCACCGCATGGCCGAACGCCTCACCGAGGTGCGCAAGAACGGAACGCTGGACTTTCTTCGCCCCGACGGCAAGACGCAGGTAAGCGTGCGCTACGTCGACGACAAGCCCGTCGCGGTGGAGAAGGTCGTCGTGTCCACCCAGCACTCCGAGGACATCGACATCGAGACCTTGCGCGAGGCCATCGTCGAGAACGTCATCCGCCCCGTGCTGGAAGAGCAGGGCGTCGCGCTGGCCGACGACGCCGAGATATACGTCAACCCCACAGGCCGTTTCGTAATCGGCGGCCCCATGGGCGACGCAGGCCTCACCGGGCGCAAGATAATAGTGGACACCTACGGCGGCATGGGGCGCCACGGCGGCGGCGCCTTCTCTGGCAAGGACCCAACGAAGGTGGACCGATCGGCCGCCTACGCCGCACGCTGGGTCGCCAAGAACGTGGTAGCTGCAGGCCTCGCCGACCGCTGCGAGGTGCAGATAGCCTACGCCATCGGCGTGTCGAAGCCCGTGTCCGTAATGGTCGAGACGTTCGGCACCAATCACGTGCCGGTCGCCGACATAGAACGCGCCGTGGGCGAGGTGTTCGACCTGCGCCCTGGCGCCATCATCGACAGGCTCGACCTGCGCCGACCCATCTACCGCAAGACCGCCGCATACGGACACTTCGGCCGCGAGCTCCCCGAATTCACGTGGGAGCGCACCGACATGGCAGACCGCCTGAAGTCGGCCTGCGCCTAGACCGCGTTGCGCCTTGCCGAGGTAGTAATAGACGTAGCAACCAAGTCGCTCGACGACTCGTACACCTACGCCCTCCCCGACGGGGAGGGTCTCGACGACGTCGAGGTCGGTTGCGCAGTCGAAGTGCCGTTCGGAGGAAGGCGCGCCGTCGGATTCGTCATCGATGTGCGCGAAGGCGAGCCGTTCGACAAGCTGAAGCCCGTGACCGCGCTGCTTTCTCGCTCGTACTTCGACGTGCTTGGGGCCGAATGCGCCCGCTTCCTTGCGAAGCGCTACGTCGCCCCCCTTTCCGTCTGCGTGCGCCTGCTGACGCCGCCAGGAGGCGTTCCGCGAATGGTGCGCAACCCGAAGGGCGGCTGGATGCTTCAGAGCCCGCAGGTGGACAAGGTGGACGACCGGTGGGTCGTCGCCGGGTCCGATATCGATTCCTTCAAGCCGCGGGCGAACGCAAGCAAGCAGATCGTCGTGGTCGATGCGGTCCGCCAGGGCGACATCAGGGTCTCCGAGCTGAACATGCTGTACGGCAGCGTCGGGTCGGCCGTGTCCTCCCTCGAGAAGAAGGGCGTCGTGCGCGTTGAACGGCGCCGGCGCATGAGGACGCATCCCGCCATGGCGAAGGACGAACCAGCGGAATGCGCCCAGGTAGCGCTCGAAGGAGATGCCGAAGGGCAGCCCCCGTCGGCCAAGTGCGCCCCCTTCCACCTCACGGGCGGCCAGGAAGACGCCCTTGCGGCCATAGGGAAGGCCATGGACCACAGGGACGGGCGCGTCGTGCTGGTGGACGGCGTCACCGGGTCCGGCAAGACCGAGGTGTACCTGCGCGCTATCCGCCGGGCGCTCGACGAGGGAAAGTCGGCGATAGTGCTCGTGCCCGAGATCGCGCTGACCCCGCAGACGGTGGCGCGCTTCCGCGGCCGCTTCGGCGACAT
>CBCTKQ010000217.1:0-1789 GCA_965147515.1 uncultured Eggerthellaceae bacterium
GGCCGAATCGCACAAGATGGTGCTGTACAAGCGCGGCTTCGCCGGCACCATCGCCGAATGGCTGGCCGCATGCGACTACATATCCGACTGCGGCAACGACAACATCGTGCTGTGCGAGCGCGGGATCCGCACGTTCGAGACGGCCACGCGCTTCACTTTGGACATAGCGGCCGTGCCCGTCATCCACAAGCAGTCGCTTTACCCGGTGTGCATCGACGTGTCGCACCCCGCCGGACAGCGCGACCTCGTGCCGTCGCTCGCGAAGGCGGCCATCGCTGCCGGCGCCGACTCCATCATGGTCGAAGTGCATCCCAATCCGCCGAAGGCGCTCTCCGACGGCCCTCAGCAGCTCACGCCCGCGCAGTTCGAGGACTTCGTGGCCGAGTTGCGCGTCCTTGCCGGCGCCCTCGGCAAGAGGATCGTATAGTGGCGGTAGACCTCGCGTCGCTCAACGAGCCGCAAAGGGAGGCGGTCCTGTGCACCGAGGGGCCGCTTCTGGTGCTAGCGGGGGCGGGAAGCGGGAAGACCCGCGTGCTGACCCACCGCATCGCGTACATGGTTGACGAGCTGGGCGTGTCGCCCTGGTCGATCCTGGCCATCACGTTCACCAACAAGGCGGCCACCGAAATGCGCGAGCGCCTCGCCCAGGCCATCGGGTCCAAGGCCCGCGGGATGTGGGTGTCCACGTTCCACAGCGCCTGCGTGCGCATCATAAGGGCCAACGCCGAAACGCTGGGATTCACGCAGAGCTTCACCATATACGACCCCGACGACCAGAAGCGCCTGGTGAAGACGCTGATGCTCGAGCTGGACATCAACCCCAAGATGTTCCCGCCGAACACCGTCCTGAACCGCATCTCGTCCGCCAAGAACGAGCTGCTCGTCCCCAGCGAGTACGCTAAGGTTGCCACCGACCCGGTGGGGAAGGTGGCCTCGAGAGTGTACTCCCGCTACCAGGAGCGCCTGAAGGCGTCGAACGCCATGGACTTCGACGACCTTCTGCTGTACGCCTACCTGCTGCTGAAGCATCATCCCGACATACTTGCCGCCTACCACGACAGGTTCCACTACATAATGGTCGACGAGTACCAGGACACCAACCACGCCCAGTACGCCATCACCAAGCTTCTGGCCGCGGCGCGCAAGAACATCATGGTGGTCGGCGACGACGACCAGTCCATCTATTCCTGGCGTGGGGCCGACATATCCAACATCCTCGACTTCGAGGAGGACTACCCCGACGCGCGGGTGGTGAAGCTCGAACAGAACTACCGCAGCACGGCCAACATCCTGAACGCTGCCAACGCCGTCATCGCCAACAACCGCAAGCGCAAGGACAAGAGGCTGTTCACCGAGGTGGGGTCGGGCGAAAAGGTGGGCGTGTTCGTCGCAAGCGACGAGCGCGACGAAGGCCGCTGGGTCGCCGGAGAGATAGAGAAGCTGAAATCCGACGGCGCCAGCTATAACCAGGTTGCCGTGTTCTACCGCACCAACGCGCAGTCGCGCGTCATCGAGGACATGCTGATCCGCGTGGGCGTGCCCTACCGCATAGTCGGCGGCACCAAGTTCTTCGACCGCAAGGAGATACGCGACGTGATGGCCTACCTGTCGCTCGTCGTGAACCATGCCGACGACGTGTCGTTCGAACGAGTGGTGAACACCCCCAAGCGCGGCATAGGCAAGGGCACCATCGAGCAGATGGAGCAGGTCGCCCGCACGTTCCACATGCCGATGCTGGAAGCGGCCGAGACGCTGGTCGCCGACGAGACGGTGAGGCCTTCCGCGCGAA
>CBCTKQ010000218.1:0-1769 GCA_965147515.1 uncultured Eggerthellaceae bacterium
GTTCACGTGAGCGAACGTGTCAGCGAGCGCCTGCATGACGTGCTGCAGGTATGCCGCCCCGTCTGCCCCTTCGTCGCACACGACGTTCAACACGTACATCCCGCCCGGCTCCAGACGCGCCTTGGCCGCGACAAGCGTGTCGGGATCCTGGAAGCGTTCGTCGAACACGCGCCCATCGAAGGCGTCCACCACGATTGCGTCGTAACATGGCCCAGCAGCTTGCAGGAAACGCACGCCGTCGTCCACGAGCATCGAAAGACGTCCGGCCTCCTCGAACTCACCCACGAAGAAGTGCTTACGGGCGATACGCGCAATGCGCCCATCGCGCTCCACCACGTCCACCTGCACATCGGGGCGCGTCGCTGCGAGATGCTTCGGGTACGAGCAGCCGCCCCCGCCAACGCACAGCACGCGGCGCACTTTGAACCCGCTGCGCTCGGCGCCGAACAGGCAGTCGAACGCCCGCATGTACTCGAAAGGCAGGTCGAACCGGCGGTCGTCGAAGAACGTGGCCGACTGGTAGGCTCCGCCGACCTTCAGCACGCGCATCCGATTGCCGCAGGCATCGCGCACCGTGCGCACGACCGCCCATCCGCCATCAGTGCGGAAAAGGCGCATCCTACGAGTCGAGCTTGGCGGCCAGCAGCTCGTTGATGACCTTGGGGTTGCCCTGGCCGGCCATCTTCTTCATGCACTGACCCACGAAGAATCCGACAAGCCCCGTCTTGCCGCCCTTGTACTGTTCGACCTTGTCAGGGTTTTCGGCAAGCACCTCGTCCACCACGGCCTCGATGGCTCCCGTGTCGGAAACCTGTCGCATGCCGCGGTCCTCCACGATGGCGTCGGGGTCGGCGTCTTCGTCGAACACGGCGGCGAAGACCTCCTTGGCCTGCTTCGACGATATGACGTCGGACGCCTGCAGCTCCACCAGCTGCACGGCGCGCGCAGGCGTCAGCGGGGACGCGGCCAGCTCTTCGCCGGGGTTGGCGTTGATCCAGGCCGTGACGTCGTTGATCACCAGGTTAGCCACCGGCTTAGCCAGCTTCGCGGCGTCCACCCCTTCCGCGGCCATGCAGGCCTCGAAGAACTCGGAAGTGGCGCGATGCTCCACCAGATGGCGCGCGTCGTAGGCCGAAAGCCCGAACTGCTCGCGGAAGCGCGCGGCCTTGTTGTCGGGAAGCTCGGGCAGCTTCGCGCGCACCCGGTCGACGAACTCGTCGGAAAGGTCGTAGGGCGCAAGGTCGGGCTCGGGGAACAGGCGGTAGTCGTCGGCTGTCTCCTTCACGCGCATGACGATGGTGCGCTTGGCGGAAGGATCCCAATGCCGCGTCTCCTGGTATATGACGCCGCCTTCCTCCAGCACCTCGGCCTGGCGGCATATCTCGTAAAGCAGCCCGTCGTGCAGCGACTTGAACGAGTTGATGTTCTTGAGCTCGGTCTTCGTTCCCAGCTCGGTGGTGCCCCGGCGCCGCAGCGAGATGTTGCCGTCGCAGCGCAGGCTGCCTTCCTCCATCGAGCAGTCGGAGATGCCCAGCGCAAGGTAGATCTGGCGCAGCTTCTGCATGAACAGGCGCGCCTCTTCCGGCGTGCGCAGGTCGGGTTCGGTGACCAGCTCGATGAGCGGGGTGCCCGCGCGGTTGTAGTCCACCAGCGAATGCGTAGCGCCGGCGATGCGGCCCTCGCCTCCGCCGATGTGCACCATCTTGCCCGCGTCCTCCTCCATGTGGATGCGGGTGATGCCCACGTGCGCCGCGTAGCCGTCCTCGGTG
>CBCTKQ010000219.1:0-1732 GCA_965147515.1 uncultured Eggerthellaceae bacterium
TTCAGGCTGGGAGAAGGTAGTGCGCCGTCTTCATACGGAGCAAGTGGCGGACATCTATCTAACCGGCTCGAACGCGTTCCTGTTGTCGTCCGACCTCGCCACCTACCTCTCCGGCCGCTACATCGAAGTTCCCGTATGGCCCCTGTCCTTCTCGGAGTACGTGGATTTCTCGCACGCCACCGACCCTTGCGCCGACGAGCTCTCGCAGGAGGACCTCTTTTCCCGATACGTCAGGTACGGGGGCATGCCTGGTCTCTTCGACAGGCCCGGATTCGAAGAGGGGTTCGTGGCGAAGGAGCTGACGGCAATCCATGACACGGTGATCCTCAACGATGTCGCGAAGCGGTTCGACTTGCGCGATATCGACCTGCTGGAGAAACTCGTCCGCTACGTCTACTCGACGTCAGGAAGCCTGTTCTCGGCACGCAGGATCTCCGACGCACTTACGAGCATGGGAAGAAAGACCAACCCCGCCACGGTTGATTCCTACTTGAATGCCCTTAGCCGGGCCTTCCTCGTGCAGCGCTGCGAACAGGAAGGCATTGCTGGCAAGACGGTTCTCCAGCCGATGCAGAAGCTGTTCGCTCCCGACACCGGCCTGCGAAACCGCGAAATCGGGTTCAGACCCCAAGACATCGGGTATCAGCTGGAAAACGTCGTATTCTGTGAGCTGCGAAGGCGCGGATACGAGGTGAATGTGGGCGCCGGGGCCTCCTGCGAGGTCGACTTCGTGGCCGACCGGCAAGACGAGCGGCTATACGTTCAGGTCAGCAGCAACGTCGTCGAGAAGGAAACCCTTGACCGCGAACTGAAAAGCCTGCAGGCTGTGCATGACTCCTTCCCCAAAATCGTGCTAACGCGCGACTCTCTTTTTTGGGGCACGACCGAATCCGGTATTACGGTCCGAAGCCTCGTAGGGTGGCTGTTGGAAGACGTCTGACGAGGCGGATGCCGCGAGCCAGGCACCTTAGGGGATGACGTTATCTCCGTCCTGCGTCACCCTGTCTCGATAGCAAAGAGAAAGGGCCGCCTGGTTAGGCGGCCCTTCGGTTTCCTCGCCTCCGGCGAGGCAGGCTAAGCAAGCATGCTTCCGGAAGCGGCGGTTGCGCTAGTTTCCGCGACGGCTACTCGCGCTTGGTGTCCGACCCGGTGTCGTCGGAGGCTTCTATCGTCTCCTCGACGGTGGTTACCGTGACGTTCTTCTGGTCGTCGACGGCCACTGCCTCGTACACGAACCCGGGCTTGCCGCTGACGGGCAGCTCGTTGTAGGCGACCATCTCGGCGATCTCGGCGGGAGTGGCGCTCTTGGGCTCGGTCTCGAGCAGGTAGGCGGTGTCGGCGCGGCGAGCCATGGCCTCGCGGAAGTCCTTCGTTCCGACGAACACTTCCTGCTTGTAGGGGTTGACGCCAAGCTTCTTGGAGCGGTAGATGATGTAGGACAGCGCCGCGATGTTGGCGAACAGCGCGATCAGAGACACGACGGTGTTGACGGCGGGGTTGTTCACCGACTGCGCCGCGAACACGGAATCGTTCACGAACATGGGGCACACCTGGGCGAACATGCACCAGATGGACAGCGTGAACGCGCGGTTCTGGATCCACCCGCCCTTGTTCCAGATGAGGCCTGCGATGGTCGGCGCCAGCAGAAGGGCGATGCCGCAGTACCAGGAGTGCGTGGGCAGGCAGTTGTAGGTGTAGCAGAAGTTCCACAGGTCGTAGGCGATGATGAACA
>CBCTKQ010000220.1:0-1730 GCA_965147515.1 uncultured Eggerthellaceae bacterium
AGGTCGACCACGTGGATGTAGTCGCGCACGCCAGTGCCGTCGGGCGTGTCGTAGTCGTCCCCGAACACGCCGACCGCGGGAAGCTTCCCGATGGCCACTTGCGCCACGTAGGGTGACAGGTTGTTCGGGATGCCCTTCGGGTCCTCGCCGATGAGCCCGCTTTCGTGCGCGCCGATGGGGTTGAAGTAGCGCAGCAGCACCACGTTCCACTCGTCGTCGCCGACGTACAGGTCGGTGAGCATCTGCTCCAGCATGCTCTTCGTCCATCCGTAGGGGTTCGTGGCGTCGTGCTTGGGCGATGACTCCGTCAGCGGCACGCTGTCTGGCTCGCCGTAGACGGTGGCGCTGGACGAGAAGATGACGTTCTTCACGCCGTGGCTGCGTGCGACGTCCATGAGCGAAAGCGTGCCCGCGATGTTGTTCCAGTAGTACTCCAGCGGCTTCTGCACAGATTCGCCGACGGCCTTGTATCCCGCGAAGTGGATGATGGCGTCGATGTCGTTCTCCTCGAACACGCGCTCCATGGCGTCGCAGTCGAGTATGTCGGCCTCGACGAACACGAGGCGCGGGTCGTGTTCGTCGAGGCCGGCGATCTTTCGCACGCGCCTGATGGCCTCGGGCTTCGAGTTGTACAGGTTGTCGACCACCACGACGTTGTAGCCGCGGTCCAGAAGTTCCAGAACGGCGTGCGTGCCGATGAACCCGGCGCCGCCCGTCACGAGCACGCAGGTGTCGGATGCGGGCTTGCCCAAGCCTTTGTTAGCCATGAGGAATTCAGCTCCTAGAAGGTTGCGAACGGTCAGGATGACATTCTACAACCTAGGGCGTGACGTGACAGGGGGACGGTTCTCTTGACTCGCGAAGACAATGGCAAGATGAAACACACGAATGACGCGTGAGTCAAGAGAACCGTCCCCCCGTCACGGCCTAGCGGTCTACAGCTCGCCGTTCTGCCACTTCTCCAGGCCTTCGACGACCTTCTCGTGCGCGGCCGTGACCTGCGGCATCAGGGTTTCGGCGGCTTGGTACTCGCCTTGGTACAGCGCGTCGGAAACCGCAGCGGACGCCTTGAACAGGTCGGTCATGGAAAGGTTGCCCGACACGCCCTTCAGCGCGTGCGCGGCCTCGTAGGCTTCGCTGAAGTCCTTGGCCTCCATCGCGGCGACCAGGTCGACGTAGTGGGTGTCGTTCAGGTACTTCATAGCCAGCTTCTCGTAGAAGTCGGCGCTTCCGCCCATGCGCTCCATCGCCTCGTCGTAGTCGATTCCGTACTTCGCAAGCTCTGTCTTGATGTCGGCCATTGCGTCCTCCTTGTTCGAATGCTTCCGGTTCTTGGTTCGTTCCGCGCGTTCCCGCCCCTATGCTTTCTTGCGTCGGCAAGTTTCCATGTCTACACGTTCCAGGCTATGTGGGCCCAGGTGACCTTCCGCGGTTCCTTCAGCCGCAGCGCCTTCTCCACTTCGCCGAACTGGTTGGTCTTCCCGGCGTCGGGATTTGCCACGAGGTTCTGGGCCAACCATGCGCGAAGCGCGTCCAGGGCGCGATCCACCTCGGGCTGGGGCACCATCGGCTCCGCCGCGTCCACCACCATGCGGCGGAGCGACTCGTAGGCCTCCTGCTCGTCGTCGAAGGAGTCGTGGCGCGTGCTTGGTATGTAGCGCACTTCGGGGCGCATGCCCATCGCCACGAGGATCATGAAGGCGTAGACGTAGTCGCGCCCGAGCTGCCTT
>CBCTKQ010000221.1:0-1651 GCA_965147515.1 uncultured Eggerthellaceae bacterium
GGCGTACACGCCGAAAACGCCGCATTCCTCTTCCATGCGGTCAGGGAGTGGGCGGTTCGTCATCCTTGCAACCTTTCATCCATGGCAGACCCGACGCTGCCCACGTCGGCCTCGTCCACAAGCGAATTGCCCTTGGACACGTCGCTTCCCGCCGGAAGGAACTCCTCCACGGCGCAGTAGACCATTATGCGGTACCTGTCGTCCGGCGCGCTGCAGGTGTAGAAGGCGACCGCCTGGTCGATGGTGTCTACCGAAGGCAGAGCCGGGTCGGGCTGGGCCAACGACTCCTGCACGTGCTGCGTCAGGTACTGGCGGAACTCTTCGATGGTCTCGAAGTTGGGGATGACCGTGACCTTGGAAGTCCCCCGGACGCTGTCGCAAGCGATGGCCGTCAGCCGGAAGTTGCCCTCGGGAGTGAGCAGGTAGAAAGTGCGGTGCTCGTTGAAGACGGCGCTGTCCTGCATGTCTTCGAGGAAGGCGAACATCGTGCCGTTCATCATGTGGTGGCCGGCGACGAAGCTGACCTGGTCCGTCCATTCGGGAGAGTTCGCCTCGCTCAGCACCGGGCACCCGTACTCGGCGCCGAACGCCCCCACGCCGTTGCCTGCGAAGTTGTGCTTCATGTAGTAGTTGTCGTTGTTCTCGCGCCAGACGATGGGGTAGTTGATCGGCGAGTCGGGAAGGTACACCCAGCCGACGACGTCGGGATTGATGGCCCGAAGCGCGTCCCAGTCGACGTCGAACGACCCCAGGGTGAGGTAGCTCCCGTTGTCGTCGACCTCGACGTGCTCGGTCAGCTCGTCGTAGGCGTTCTGCCCGGACCAGTAGGTGTAGACGATGTAGCCCACCCCGGCCAGTGCGGCCAGGAACACGAACAGGGCTATGAAAAACAAAACGCTCCACGCACTGCGGCGTCGAGCGGTCTTGCCATATGCCTGGTCAGCATAGTCGTATCCCGATTGCTGGTATACGGGATCGACGTTTCCTGCCATCGGTCACCTGCTTCTAGTTGGCTTGCCTACTTCTTCTTCATCTCGTCGATGAAGCCCTTCGCCACGAACGCGACGATGAGGACGACTATTACGGCAACGATAACCCAGATGACCCAAGGTTCGATATGCATTCCGAACAGTTCCATGGAAAACCCTTTCATTCGTGTAAAGCGGCGCACATCATGCACGCGCTGCCTAGTTTATAACACAGTTGCATCGGCTTGCGCAGGGCAGCTTGCGGCCTTCATGCAACCGTCCTGCGCAAAGCGCGCGCAATCCCCCGGCTCCTAGCCGAAATGCCTCTTGAACCAGGACTCCTTCTTGACGGGCTTGGACGCGGCTTCAGGCTGGGCCTCGGGCCGCGCTGCAGGCGCTGCGTCCGCCTGGGTGCAGCTCTGCGATGCAGGCGCTTCGCCGGAAGGCTGCGCCTGGTCCCTTGCGGCCACCATGGCGTCGAAGGCGTGCTCCTTTATGACTTCGGGCCCGGCGCCGGCGGTGGATGCCACAGCCTCGGCGATGCTGGCCGCCACCTGCGACATGCTGGACTGCTCGTCTGCCTCGGCGTCGACGGAGTTCTCTGGCGCATCGGCGTCGTCGGCGGCATCGGCGTCGCCAAACGCCTCGGTGCGGGCGAATGCCTCGGCTGTGACGTCAGCTAC
>CBCTKQ010000222.1:0-1603 GCA_965147515.1 uncultured Eggerthellaceae bacterium
ATCTACCGCGCCGACGACCAGAGCTCCAGCTCTCTGTTCGATGCGGACCCCAAGGACAAGGCCGTGGCCTAGGGCCGCGTCGGAGAGGAGCAAGGAAATGACGATGAAGGGAATCATGGTCGACGCGAACTACTGCACCGGCTGCGAGGCGTGCATCCTCGCCTGCCAGCAGGAGCGCGGCTTTGACGAGAACGAGTTCGGCATCACGGTGACCCAGCTGGGGCCCTTCCGCCTCGTGCCCGGCGAGAAGAAGTTCGAGTACGACTTCATCCCGCAGTTCACCGACTGGTGCAACCTGTGCGCCGAGCGCACAGCCAAGGGCAAGCGCCCCAGCTGCGTGCAGATGTGCCAGGCCCAGTGCCTGACCTACGGAACGGTGGAGGAGCTGGCCGAGGCGGCCACGTCCCCCAAGCACGTGATCTACGCCATAAAGGACGCGCAGTAGCCCGAAAGCCTTGCGGCTTTCCTGCAGATAACCATAAAGCCTGGGGCACCTAAGCGGCGCCCCAGGCCGTCAAGGGCGTCGATGGCCTTCCTGGCGCTTTGCGGGGATTCCCTGTGCATCCGCCGTCTGGCGGCACGTCTGCCGGAGCCGGGTGTCCGTTCCGACTCGGGCACGTCGAGGAACGCCATCGATACCCCTGAGCCCGAAAGGAAGGGGAACGAACATGACCGAACAACCTAACGCGGCGCCCGCCGACGCCGCGAAGCATCCGACGGCATCCGAGAAGACCCCCGGGTTCGCCTGGGTCATACTGCTCGTGGTGTACCTTGTGAGCCTTGCGGCCGCCATGCTGTGGTTCTCGTGCCCGCCCATGGCCGAGAGCATCATCGGCGGCTACATCATGGGTCCCGCGGCCGCCATGGCCGAGGCGACCGGCGACTTCAGCATCATCGCCGCCGCCGAGTCTTCCATCAACGCCAACTTCGGCATGCTGATGACCTGGGTGGCCATCGGCGCCATCATCACTGCGCTGATCGCGATCTTCCTGCAGAACAAGATGGGCATCAAATGGATACTGGTCCTGTCTGCGATTTGCCTCGTCATCGGGGGTGCTATGTCGGCGATGTCCGGCGACAACTTCACGATGCTTTCCGCTGCGCGCCTCGTCGTGGGGCTTGGCATCGGTTTCGTTGCCGTGTCCGCCACGACGGCCATCTCCATGTGGTTCAACGACGACAAGCGCGCGCTTGCCATGGCGCTCTGGGCGACATGGGTGCCGGTGTCCATCCTGATCGAGTACAACATCATCGTGCCCATCTGCCTCGCCGGCGACTTCCATGCCACCTGGTGGGTCGTCACGGTCATCGCCGTGGTCGCGCTGGTGCTTACGGTGTTCGTCTATCGCAAGCCCGAGGGCACGCAGATATCCACCGAATCCACCTCGCTGCGTTCCGGAGTCAAGTACGTCACCAAGCGCCAGGTCATCTGCCTGTGCCTGTGCTTCTTCTTCTACACGTTCATCTCGCACGGCTTCACGACCTTCAACTCGACCTTCTTCACCAACCCTGTTGATGCAGGCGGCATGGGCTGGGACACCATCGTCGCCAACGCCATCCTGTCCGTCGTGACCGCCTCCGGCATCATCGCGCCCATCTTCGG
>CBCTKQ010000223.1:0-1569 GCA_965147515.1 uncultured Eggerthellaceae bacterium
CCATCGAGATGGCCGAGACCGACGCCGACATCGTAGTGCCGGTGAACAAGCATGGCTTCGAGCCTTTCCATGCAACCTACCGCAAAGACACGTGCCTTCCCGCGGTGCGCCGCGCCATCGATTCGGGGAAGTCGCGCGTGCAGTCGGTCTTCGACGACGGCGCGATAAGGGTGGTGGAGTTCGCGCAGGACCGCGTGCTGCGCGTCGAGCCGCGCGGGGGCTGCTTCATCAACACCAACACGCCCGACGAGCTGGCGCACATCGAGAAGAGCTTCCTGGGGGAGTAGCGCCATGCCGTCGTTCGGGGACATGCTGGAGGTCGTGGACCTTCTGCAGGTGAAGGCGATTTCGGTCCGCGAGGACCGATGCGTCGCGGTGCGCAACCGCAACTCGAAATGCCAGAGGTGCGTCGAGGCGTGCATCGTAGACGCCATCGCCGTAAGCCACAACGAGGTTGACATAGACGCTTCAGCATGCGTGAACTGCGGATGCTGCATCGCGGTGTGCCCCACTGGCGCCCTTTCCGCCGTCGAGCCTTCGCAGGACGCGCTCGAGGCGGCCGCATGCAAGACGGGCGATCCCGCAAGCGGGACCGCCATATTCGCGTGCGCGCGCAAGGCTGCCAAGAAAGAGGGCGACCCCGAGAAGTACGCAGAGGTGCCATGCCTTGGACATCTGACGGAGGAAGAGCTGCTGAACGTGGCCGCCTCCGGCTACGACGACGTCGTGCTGGTGGACGGCGACTGCGCGTCGTGCAAGTTCGGAGCGGCGTCGGCGTACATAAGCGACGTGGTGGCGAACGCGTGCAAGCTTCTTGACGGATGCGGCGCCGAGGCCATAGTCACGCGCACGTCCGATTTCCCGCCCGAGGTCATCGACCGCGAATCGGCCAACATGCGCGGCAAGAGCCGCCGCGGGCTCATGCGCCAGACGGGAAGCTACGTGAAGACGGTGGCCGGCAACGTCGCGCAGAAGACGATAGACGAGAAGCTAGGGCGCAAGAACGAGCCTGTGACCCTGCGAGACCGCCTCGGCGCTGGCAAGAGCGGGAAGATGCCCACGTTTTCGCCATCTGCGAACTACCGCATCCTGGAGGACATGGAGAAGCTGGGCGTGCCGGGCATGGGTGGAACGCCAGACCCGTCCCCTGACACGCCCATGCCGGACACAGTCGTCAACACGCGGCATTTCGGCGTCGTGGAGATAGAGGCCGACAAATGCTCCGGATGCGGGATGTGCGTGATGTTCTGCCCCACGGGCGCGCTGAAGTTCGACGAATTCGACGAGCCTGCCGACCCCGACCGCCGCTACCTCGAATTCCAGGCCGCCGACTGCACGCAGTGCGGGCTGTGCAAGGACGTGTGCCTGCGCTACTGCCTTGAGGTCGGTTCGAAGGTGCCGGTGCGTGAGCTGTTCGACTTCGAGCCGCGCCTGATCGAGATAGCGCGACCGCAGCATTCCCCGGGCCTTTCCAGCTTCCGCCTCCGCACGCAGAAATAGCTACAGCCCGTTGGCGAGGAGCTGCATGCGCTGCTCGACGCCCTCGATGATCTCGGAGCATTCCTTCAG
>CBCTKQ010000224.1:0-1501 GCA_965147515.1 uncultured Eggerthellaceae bacterium
ATGAACATGGGCCAGATGGTCGAGGACGTGCGCCTTGCGGTCGAAGGGGCCGCGCCGGTCGAGTTCTTCGGCCGCACCGGCGGGGTCATCCCGACACCTGCGGAGGTCTTCGAAGAGGTCCGCAGGCTTTACGAAGGGCTGGGTGAGTAGAATGGCCGCAAACGACAAGACCATGGTCTCCGAACGCACCGGGAAGGAGATGAAGGTCGCGTTCTCGCGGCCCGAGTCGCTGCTTCCCGTGGTCACGAACTACTGCCCCGGCTGCACGCACGGCATAGTGCAGAGGCTCGTCGCCGAATGCATGGACGAGATGGGCATCGAGGGCAAGACCGTGGGAGTCGCCCCGGTTGGCTGCTCCGTCATGTGCTACGACTTCTTCTCGTGCGACATGATCGAGGCGTCGCACGGCCGCGCGCCCGCCGTCGCCACGGCGGTCAAGCGCGTGCATCCCGACGACATGGTGTTCGCCTACCAGGGCGACGGCGACCTTGCATCCATCGGCATGGCCGAGACGGTGCATGCGGCCACGCGCGGCGAGAACATCACGGTCATCTTCATCAACAACGCGATCTACGGCATGACGGGCGGCCAGATGGCCCCCACGTCGCTTCCTCACCAGGTCACGCAGACGTCGCCATACGGACGCGACGCTCAGACCGCGGGGTATCCCATCAGGGTCTGCGAGCTGTTGTCGACGCTCGACGGGGTCGCCTACCTGGAAAGGGTGTGCACCGACTCGCCGAAGAACGTGCGAAAGGCGAAGAAGGCCATCCGCAAGGCGTTCGAGTACCAGGCCGACAGGCGCGGGTACACGCTCATCGAGGTCGTGGCCACCTGCCCGACCAACTGGGGCATGGACCCGAACCAGGCCATGGAGTGGATGCGCGAGAACATGCTCCCGTACTATCCGCTGGGCGTTTACAAGGACGTCGTGGCCGAAGGTTTCGAGAACGCGGCCGAAGCAGCGTTCGACCGCGCCAAGGGATGCCCGATGGTGGCCGACTACGGCAAGGACGGTGAATAGCATGGGCAAGGAGCTCCAGATAGTCCTGGCCGGCTTCGGGGGACAGGGCGTCCTCTTCGCCGGCAAGGTTATAGCGAACGCCGGGCTGATAGAAGGGCGCGAGCTTTCGTGGCTTCCGTCCTACGGGCCCGAGATGAGGGGAGGCACAGCGAACTGCTCGGTCACCCTCTCCGACGAACCGATCGGCTCGCCGCTGGTCACCATGCCCAACGCGCTCGTGGCCATGAACCAGCCCTCCTACGACAAGTTCGTGTCCGAGGTGGCCGACGGCGGCGTCATGGTTGTCGATTCCGACCTCGTTTCGGGGATCGGGGCCCCGGCCGGCGTCGAGGTTTCTGCCATTCCGGCAACGAAGCTTTCCCAAGACGCCGGGCTCGACGGGCTTTCCAATATAGTTCTCATCGGAAAGCTCTGGGACATGACCCGCTTCTGCGACCGCGAGACGCTTGACGCAGCCATCGACAAGAGCGTTCCCCC